>JAJDBH010000056.1 GCA_029261455.1 Nitrospinaceae bacterium | reverse complement strand
GCTTGTTCTTACCCGAAAAATTGGCGAAAGCATCAAAATTAATGAAGATGTCAAAATAACCGTTATAGATGTAAAGGGCAAGAACATTCGCCTGGGCATTGAAGCCCCCCGTGAAACTAAAATTTATCGCGAAGAGGTTTTCTTGAGAATTAAAGAGGAAAACCAAACCGCCGCCACTTCACATCAATTTGACCCATCGAAGGTTTCTCAATTGATGAAGGACAAAATTAAAAAATGAAGCTCGAAACAACCCGCTTCGGCAACCTAGACATTGAAGAAAAAGAGATCATCGAATTTCCCGATGGTTTATATGGGTTTGAAAAGGAAACTCGGTTTACCTTTCTTCCTTTCAATCCGAATGTGGAAAGTCCTATGGAGTGGATGCAGTCTATCCAAACACCTCATTTGGCGTTTGTGATCACCGACCCGCATCTTTATGTGCCGGACTACAAACTTAAACTGTTGGCAGAGGATAAGAAAAAGGTGGAACTGGAATCAGAGGAACCGTTCCTGACTCGTTCTATTGTTACGATCCCTGAGAACTATACCGAAATGACTGCGAATCTGGTCGCGCCGTTGGTGATCAATTCCAACAAGAGAATCGGGAAACAATTCGTACTGACCAGTATGGAATACGACACCCGTCACTATCTGCTCCCAGAAGAAATGCGAACCACCACCGCTGCCCCCCACTAACCGGCCAACCGTCGGTGGCAACTAGCAATAGCGTTTTTTTGCAAACAAAAAAATAGCTCGGCTTAAAGAGTTCTTACCTGGTTCCATTCAATTCAATAACCACGGAAAAATAACCCTCTCAATCTTACTTAGTGGTTGAGTTACTCAGGGGCTAATGTATGTGTAATAGAACCAAATGGGTGCCTAGGCTATCTACTGGTAACGTCTCTGGGGTGATTGAGGATCTGCGCGGGGATTATGGAAAATATCTATGCAAGGGTTGGGGGTTCTCCTTGTATACCGTCTCGCAGCTTTGCTGATAAAAAGACTTTTCTCGCAACTGGCTCACTGGCCCCACGCCGAGTGGTTGCTAGTTGGTCTCGCGCCGGGTAGTTTTTCTGAATTCATTCAAGTAGGCCGTCAACTGCGCATCATCACTATTGGCGTCAACGTAGAGGTAGGTGTTGCGGGAGCTTGAGTTGAGAGCGAAGTTTACCCGGCTCAATTGCATTCCATCGACGAACATGAGAGTGCCCCAAGGTGCTTGCACCCGGTAGTCGCGGTTTTTTTTCACAAAACGGATGAAGGTTTCGAAGGAACTGGCACAAAGTTTTGACCGTAAGCTTTCCAGATCGCAAACCACTCTTAGTCGCGTTGAATTATTTTTCGTCCTTCCTTCAAGTTTCACAGCCAGCGTTGTTTTTTTAGCCGCCTGAGTTTTCAGGGCTTTGCGGGAGAAATATCTCTGGATTTCTCCCGGCGTCAGGTCGTATCGGATGAGGGCGTGAAAATCGCCTTGAATAAGAGTGTTGTAGCGGTTGATAGTCACCCGTCCCCAATGCCGCATCCTGAAATCTGTGTTCTGGCTGGCTTGGGCAAGGTTTTCGGCTCCCTGTTCGCACTCTTCCATCGAAATATCTGCTGCGCAGACCAGGTTTTCCAATTGTAGTTTGGCTTTAAAAACTGAGCCGTATTTTTCCTGAATTTTGTCATACATTTTTTGCTTGGGGTCCCAGGTTTTAAATGGGTCTTTCCGCAGGTGTTTGCCCATCTCAGACGGTGAGTCGTTGAAGCCAAGAATCAGCTTCCCTGGGCCATCTGACGAAGTGTGAGAGTCGGTGATGACAATCTCCTGCCAACCGCTGGTCTTGAGTGTGTTGGGGAGTCTCACCAAAGACAGGTTTTCGTATCCCTTCAAGCAGTCTTCGTTCGAAATTTCTTGCGAACAATAAAACTCTTTTATTCTGAGGTTTTTGGCGATGACCTGCTTCAATCCACGGATTTTATCGAGAAAGGCGGTTTGCTCTTCATGGCTCAGCTGCTTGGTTAGGAACTGGATGACTTCATCCTTAGTAGCATTCCAGGGGATCAAGATGGTGTGAAATCCCGCAGTTTTCAGGAATCGATTGCTGATACCAACAATTTTATAATTGGAATTCCCAGAGCTGGTGAAAGCCTCTTTCAGGGTTCGAGTGCCAGTCAGACATTGTTCGATAAGTGGGATCTGGTCTTCAGTGAAACCGATATTTTTTATGAAAGGAAAACACTCAAGCGTTTGAACATCAAACTGCTTTTCAAGTTCTTGTTTGTCTAGCAGGAGTTGATGGAAAGTGTTGGCGTGAAGCAAAGAGGGTAAAGCAAGCCACATGCTCAAGAATACAATCGATAATTTAAAGTGAATAGGCATGAACCTAGTCTACCACCCTCTAGTGAGGGAGGGAAAGAGCGAAATTTGGCTCACTCAAAAGGCTCTAGTTTTTTGGAACCACTCCGAATAGTCAGAAATAATATGCCAGTTCTATTTGCAAAATTTCATCGTCGCGGGACTCAAATAAAAAGTCTGTAGCGGGTTGATTGACGAATGCTCGGAACTCTGCAGTCAGTAGTAGATTGTCGCCAAACCTGTGGCTGGTTTCCAGAAATAAGAGTCGGGCCGAGCTTTCGATATCCTGAACCCAGCCGAACAAGGTTTCTGTGCTGGCTGAGTTGTTGAAGGCGAGCCGGAGGCCACCTCCCAAATCATTTTGAAATGCATTGGTGGCTTTCTCCTGGCGAGTGTCGTACATCCATTCCCCAAGTACACCAAGATCCATTTGCGAACTCCATATCCGAGTGAACGTGTATTCAAAACCTCCGGTCCATGCATAATAGTTTTCGTTACCCTGACCGGCACGGTAGAGTGCTTCTCCTTTCCATAACCATTCTCCTGTTACGAAAGACATATCCAGGCTGGTTTGGGTGATTTGTTCATAGCGGGGAATTTTGATGGCGTCTCCGTTGGAGCCGGTGCCATCGAGTAACGTGGGTTCCCGATTGGTGCCGATAAACTGGGAGATGCCGACGTCCCAATCGCCAAAATAATGTGAATAGCGAAAGGCCCAGTCGCTGTGCCATTCTTTGGCGGCACTTTCATATTCAGCCTGGTCGACATCTATCACAGTTGCGCCTCTAAGTCTTCCACCCTTGCCAGGAAATGTTCTCTCGCGGAAGTAAGGTAGCCAAAAAAGGTCAAGGGTTCCCCAATCGCGGGAAAAAGATATATTGGCCATGGGTTGTCCAAGTTTATCTTCAAAATCGATATTTTCTACCAGGTCGAACTGGTTGATGATATCCACAAGATGAAAAAATTCTGTTGTTCCCCAGAATACTTTCCGGACTCCCAGTCTTAGTTCAAAATCATCTTGAAGCCAGAGAAAGGTGAGTTCCCTTATGTCAAAGTGGGTGCGTTCTGGGTCTGCACTATTGAGACGGTAAAAAGGAACAAATGTGAAACTGCTACCATCTTTAAATTCGTGGTAATACTCAGGCTTGAATACGAGAGAGGCGGAGTGATCATCCTGCCCTATGTATCGGGCGCTATTAGGATATAACCGTGTTTCTGCACCCACAAAACCGGTTAACTCATGCGCCTGAGTCGTGGAAGCTGCAGCGAAAAACCCTGCCGCAACGATGGACAACAATATTCCACTGATAGGGGTTGAGAAAGCAGGCATGTTTAGCGGGTACGTTTGAGGCTGTTTTTATTAAAATCCTTGTCGCTCAATCCGGTTTGGAATTTATAATCTGACCAGGACAATAAAGTGCTTTTCCCTGTTTGGTGGTTTTCCATATACATGTTTCCCGGGTACCAGTATTTCCCAAGGTATTGTTTGAAGTCGGTTTGAGTTAAAGTTTTTAAAGGTGAGTTTTTACGATCAAAAAATTCAATTCGCAGAATTTTATAATCTTTCTGATCAAGCCACACCACTTGCCGCGTGTATCCTGAGTTTTTGTAAACCGGGTAGCGTTCAAAAACAAAACATTTTTCTCCCTTAATATCTTCGTCTCTGAGCCATTTATAATTATATTTTTCCACTTCCTGACTGGTGACATCCTCGTACGCAAACTCACTGCCCATAAAGGAGCCTGACTTGTTGGCAGAACTGATTCGTTTAACACGTTTCAGGGCGGGTAAATAAAGCCATTGGTCATCGGTGCCTACCTTGTGCGTAAAATTGAGAAGAGCAGTGCCTTTCACATCACGAGGTCGGTCAAATATTGAGAGGGATTTGTCGCCATCGCCCTCAACCTCCAGAGTTTTGTTCCTGATGTTGCGAGAGCTTTCTTCGCCTTGACGGTTTTTTAAAAGCATCACCATGTTGGCGGTGAAATTCTGAAACCCGTTGTCCCGCTTATCGTCTTCTTTGGCAATGGCGAGTCCTTTTTCTTCAGGTGTTTCAGCCAATGTTGGATTAGCGATAAAAAATAATACTGTGGAAAAAATATAAATTACACGTTTCATTAAAACTTCTCCCTGATTAATGGGTGACTTTTATTTTACTTTGTTGTTCGATCTAGTTTCAATAAAAGAGCCGGCAAGAATAGAAAGTCCGCTAAAAGGGCGCAAACAATCGAAATGGTGGTCATGAATCCCAGTTGGACATTCATCCGAAACCCGGAAAAAGTCAGCACTAAAAAGCCGCAAACCAGTATCACCGAAGTCAAGAACAGAGCTGTGCCTACAGTGTGGAAAGAATAACGCACGGCTTCTTCTGTTGTCTTGCCGAGTTCCATTCGGGCTCGGCGAAACTTGCTTAAAAAGTGTACGGTGTCATCTACAATGATTCCTAATGCGACAGGGGCGACAACAGAAACTGCCAGCCCGATTTCTCCCACGAACCAACCCCATATTCCGAAAGTCATGACCATGGGAACCAGATTCGGTACTGTGCTGACGAGCCCAAGTTTGAAACTTCTAAGAACCGCAACCAAGATGGCAGAGATTAGAAGTAATGCTGCCAAGGTTCCTATCATCATGCTGTCAATGTTACGCATGGCAATATGAGAAAACATAATTAGCGGACTGGCCCCATGAGAAGCCATCTCCGGCGGGGCATTCTTTTTTAGCCATTCTTGCGCAGAATTTTCCAGATCCAAAGCATGCTGGGTTGAAACGCTTTCAAGGATAGCAGTGAACCGGGTGGAAGATTTGTCGATATTGATTTGGTTGTTCAGATCCAGACCAAATGGCAATGACAATTCGTAGAGCAATAGATATTGGGCAGACAGGTCGCGCTTTTCAGGAAGACGGTAATAGGATTCGTCATCCCCATGCATGTTTTTATTCAGGCGTTTCATGGTGTCTGTGAGGGTTGAGACGTACATGACCCCGGGTTGCTGACGATACCAATCTGCGAACTCTTCCAGTTTTTTTAGATATTTCGGGTTGCTGATCCCCCCCGACTCACCCGCACCAAGGGAATATTCTATAGACTCAAATCCGGTTAAATGTTCTTCGACATAGTCGTTGTCGATCCGAAACTGGTAGCGAGTGTCAAAATATTCATTAAATTTTTCATCGATAATATTTCGAGGAATTTGAATGGATAGAAAGGTAATGATTATAATCATGCCCCAGAAAAGCAAGTTCTTATTATGGATTACCCAGTCACCGAGAGTGTCGATGAACCCATTGTGTGAAGAAGAGACCGCCTTCACGCGTACAGGTAAAATAGCCATCATCGCTGGCAGAAAAAATACAGAATAAAAATAAGCCGCCATCACCCCTACAGCCACAATGTTCCCGAGGTCGCGGAACGGGGGAGAATCGCTGAAATTCAGGCTGAGAAATCCGATTGCCGTTGTGAGGCTGGTGATAAAAACGGGTTGATGGTTTGCCAGTAACGTTTCCTGGATCGCTTCGTATTTGGATTTACCATGTCGCATCTCATAAAAAAATGTGACAAGTATATGAATGCTGTCTGCCACTGCGAGAGTGAGAATGATCGTCGGAGCATTGGCGGAAATGGGGGTCAATAGAATTCCTGACCATCCTGCAATGCCCATGCCTGTAAGAATAGAAAATGCCATGATCAGAATGGTGGTTAAAGTACCCCAGAAAGTTCGCAGACTGAGAGCCATTATGATCAGGACAATGCCATACATGAATGGCACGAGGGATTTCATATCCCCTTCTCCGGCTTCGTTAAAGGCGTTGTCCATGAACACAACCCCGGTCATATAGATATTTACGTTTGGATATTTTTTCTCAAACTTGTCTTTCATCTCACGGGCAAATGTTACAACCTCGGGTGTTTCGGTGATGGTTTTTTGAGGCCGATTGATGGTGACATTGATGCCGGTGATATCCGATTTTGGGGTGATTAGACGGTTCAGCAGAAGCGGTTCGGCCAGGGCCACCGCTTGGACTTTTGTTAATTGTGCGTCCGTAAAGTTAAGGGCATTTTCTACCAAGTCCTGAACCACCAGGTCGTCTTCCTGCGACCAGGTATATTGAAAGTTTGTGACGGAATCGACCCGGATGGAGTAAGGAATCTGCCAGGATTCACGGGTGATTTCTTCAACAATGGCTAATGTTTCTCGTGTGAAAACCTTGCCGTCTTTAGGTTCTACGGCGAACATCACATTGTCGTTTTTGGTGTAGGTGTTTTGCAGAGTTTCAAAAGCGAGCAGTTGCGGGTTATCTTTGCTGAAGAATACCCGGTAGTCAGTGGAAAACCCCAGAAAGCGTCCCCCAGATGCAGCACCAAGGACGATAATAAGGGTTGCGAGGACGACCCACCAGCGAAAGCGGATCACCCAACTGCCAAAACTAGTATTGTTAGAATTTTTTTGCATAATGAATATTAAATAATTTTTAAAATATTTATTTATATTTGAAATTTTTTTTAGTGTTTTAACCCATTAATCAGTAAGGCTGTCACAGCGAGGGCTTCTTTTCTCAATTCTTCCAAGGGAAAAGCATCCATATATCTTGGGGCTATAAATTTTATCAGGGAGGCCTGAATGCCCTTCGCGGTTTCCAGAACATCGGGGATATTGAAGTCTCCAGATCGGTTCCCCTCAGAGAGAATCTCTGAAAGTAGTGATCTTTCCTGCTCCATGTACTGCAATACGATACCCCAGCTTTCGCGGGAGATGAAGTCAACCAGTTCCATCAGCGCAAACTGGTCTGAGAACTGATGGTGCATGTAGTCCAAGACTTCCAGCGCAAAGGCTTGTAGCTTTTTTTCCGGGCTCAGTTTATGATTGCGAACAATTTCACGAACGATATCCAGCTTTTGTTGCATACAACGCTGGGCGCAACCCTCGCCGATTTTCTTTTTATTTTCGAAATAGCGGTACAGGTTTCCGGCCGACATCTCGCAGTCTTCTGAGATTTCAGCCATAGTGGTTTTACCAAACCCAAAATGGCGAAATCGCTGGTAAGACTTGTCCAGAATGTTGTTTTTTATCTCTTCTGTGGTCTCTTCGGCTAGTTTCATGTTTTTTTATGGTAAATATTTTGAAATATATTTACTATAATGGCAGGCCTAGCTAGCCAAGTCAATCTTTTAAGTTGGCTGTGCCCAGGTAGCCTTTCATTGACTTGGGTGCTTTATTCGAAGATGGATTGATTTAGATACTAATGGTCTTGGCTGGGCGAGGGTTAGACCTTAATGGCGGTAGCTCCGATATCCTGGTAGGCTTCGAGAGAGCGTTTGTGACAGGTGAGGACTATGACCTGGCGTTGTTTGCCGAATTGATTGAGGATTTCAATAATGTGTTCATCGCGCTCATCATCGAAGTTCACGAACACATCGTCCATAACAGCGGGGAGTGGTTCAGATCGAGTCTCATATTCATCAATCAGACCGAATCGCATAGCAAGATAAAGTTGTTCACGTGTTCCCCGGCTCATTTCAAGCACACCTTTTCTCTGGTGCCGGTCATTTTCGATCAAAATTTCATCTTTATCTATGGTTTTGATAATACGGCGGTAGCTGCCTCCAGTGATTTGACCGAACAGGTTTTCTGCTGAGCGGATCACTCCAGGTTGCCGGGTTTTTTCGTATTCCTGTTTGGCTGCTTCAAGGAGAACGAGAGCCCCCTTATTGGTTGCCCACTCTCGGGCCAGAGATTGTAGTTGTTGCTTCAGGGATTCCAGTTCAGTTTGTTTTGCGAGCAGGTCGTTGTTGGAGGATAGTTTTTCGATTTCGTTGAGGGTTTCGCCGATATCCTGTAACAACTGCTCGCGGTTGGAGTGCACTTCTTCTAACCCAATCTGAAGGTGACTCATTTTTTGTTTGATTTCTTCAAGCGGAGTGGTTTGGATGGCGTCCATAAATTTGTCAAAATGCGCACCCAGTCCGATATTGGATTGAATGATTCCGCGCTTCTGAACGACTTGCTCTTTCAGGGATTTTTGAGTGTCCAGAATGGATTGTTTGCGCAGAAAATCCATAGAGTCTTCAGCTCCCGATGAATGGATAAATTTAGCCAGATCCTTGGAGATGATTTCCAGTTGATTCTCCAGATGAGCGAGTTTGTCGGCTTGACTCTGGTATTGGTTTTCCAACAGGCTACTTTTTTCCCGATTAGCCTTGTTCTCATCAAAAGCCTGGCAAATAACTTCGATATTCAAGGGGAGGTCGTATTTCAGCGAAACGTTTTTGACCAGTGGTTCGAGTGTGTGAACGTTTTCCTGGGCTTCTTTGCAGATGGTTTCCATTTGCAGGAGTCGTTCATCGAGTCTTGTCCGTTGAGCAATCATAGTTTTGATTTGTCGGGAAGTTTTGGCGATGTTTTTGGTAGTGATTGGGGCAATGCTCGGGTCCAGGCTACGTTTCTTTAGCCAATGTCGCCATTCATCAAACTTGTCATTCAGTTCCTTTTCCTTTTGTTCCCATTGGCGGGCCAGGTTTTTTTCGGCAAGGTCTTCTTTGGTGAAGTCGTTCTTGTCTTTCAGGGTCATTTTATATAGAAAGACACTTCCTGCAATTAGAAGTATGGCAATTGCTAAAAGAGGGATGTTCATAAAGTATCCGCCAAGAATAATTCCCAATACTCCGGTTGCGGTGAAGCCATAATAAAAAGATTTCAACCATTCGGGGATATTCCAGCCTTCTGACATTTTTTCGGCTTTCATTTTTCTATGATTTTCCAGACGATCCTTGTATAAATCACCCTCTTTTCTCAAGCTCTCAAAGCTGTCATAGAAATTGTCTATCTGGCCTTTTTCCGCTTCTGTTAAATCAAACTCCATTACAGTTTCTTCGTCCCAGTCCCGATCGATGGATTTGATTTCTTCGGTAATATGCATGTCGATGTCTTCCCGTTCGAACTGCACTCTATCGATATCTTGCAGAGCGGATAATACGGATTGTGTGGACTGTTGCAGACGATGAATAGTTTCTTCATGCTCAAGCAAGTCATGGTTCACGGTCAGGGTGTCTCTGCTGCTTTTTAGCATTTGCAGGGTAGATTGCTCTTCTTCTATACGCAGGAGCAGATTTTTCTTTTCCTGTTTTAAAGATTCAAAAGTTTTCAATCCGTTTTCAGGGAACTGGGAAAGATCCTCCAAGGTTTCCAACTTACTTTGGGCTTCCAAAAGCTGGATAGCATCTTCATATAGCCGGACCTGGGTTTCGAGAGTCCTTTTTCCTGACTCCAGGTCTTCCAACGAATTTTGCACACTGAGTTTTTGGTCTGACATTCTTCCAAGTTTTTCCTGCAACTCGTCAAACAGAGTCAGGTTTTTTTGTGTCAGTAAAATCTCCTGCTCATTGATTTTGATTTTCTCCAGAAGGTTACCCATTTTTGAGTCGCCCCTTGGTTTGAAAATTTCCTTGCAGCGGTCTTCAATATCCTTTTCAATTGCCTTTAACGAAACATTGCCCAGTCCCAGCCCAGCGCCATAGATGCGGTTTTTGACTTCATCGCTATTGAGAGTATTGAAGTCATGCAATTCATCAATAGTGAAAGCATAGATATTTCTATAAATATCTTTTGAAGCGTTTCCCAGAAGATGATTCAAAACGGATTGCCCTTGCAGGACTTCACTGGGAGTAGAAACTCTTACCGCTCCACCGTGTGTACCGGGACTTCTTGAAATGATTAAGTCTTCACCATTTTGCAAGATTACCTTCAAACTTCCACCCATCGACCCCCCATGCAAGGGAGCATAAAGATTGGTTTTGTCTTTTTTAGTTGGAAACCCGAAAAGAATTCGTCGGATGAATTCGAGCAGGGTGGTTTTGCCAAATTCATTTTTCCCGTAAATGATATTGATTCCAGGGGTCAACCCGGTAATACGTTTGTTGGCAAATATTCCGAAGCCGTCTATGTGAATTTCGCGTAATTGCATGATGAAATAAATTCTTATGGGTCTTGGCGGTTGACCAATTGATCGAGTGCCAGATTGCGGGCTTTCAGAGTGATGTCTTCGATATCCTCATCGGCTGCCAAATATTTTCTTCCCGCCCAAGATTCGAATACGGGCTTCATGGCTTCTTGAATTTTACTTTCTAGTTGTTTGTTTTTATCGTCTTCACAAAGACCTAAAAGGTCGGCAACAAAATCTTTACCTTCCTTTAAAGAGTCGATGTCATAGGTGCTTGCGGTTTGAGTAGAAAGGTCCACCAGAACCCATGGGGAATGTCCTTCAAAAAATGCCTGGACTTCATCTGCCAGAGCTTTGGTAGCCTCAGTATTCTGTATTTCGTTATGGATTGTAGTTCGTCCTTTTAAAATCAGTCGTACTACCAAGCCCTCATGGGTCGATGATTCCTTAGCGAGTTCTTCCACTTGCGATTGAATAGCCCGCAGTACCTCATTAATACTGGAAGCACCGCTGATATCTACATTAGCGGAGCGATAACTCACCACATCGGTGGGCACGAACCTGATATTGGCTGGTGCTCCAGAGTTCAGGGTGACGAGGCAACAGCCTTTGGGGCCTGTTTCCTTGAGATGCCTTGCCTGGGTGTTTCCGGAATAAACGACACATGGATTATTTTCGTGCAGGACTTTAAATTCATGGACATGACCCAGAGCCCAGTAATCAAACTCGCTGGATATTAAATCCTGCAAACTACAGGGCGCGTAATTATCATGTCCGGGTTGTTGCCCGACATTCGCGTGAAGGAGTCCCACTGCAAAACCCTGGTCCTGATCTTTCCTGAATTTCAATGCGAGGTTTTCATTCACTTCTTTTTGTGGATAACTTATTCCATAAATCCATGCGATTGGCTTGCCGTCCTGAGTCACTGGGAAGCGTTCGACTTTATTCCCGGGAAAAATGGTGGTGCCTTCCGGCCAATCCAGCGTGTGAGACCAGCTATTAGAAGGGTCGTGATTGCCATGTACAATAAATGAAGGAATGCCTTTTTCGGATAACTCCAGCAGGCCTCGGCGAAATTTTAATTGCGCTTGCAGACTTCGATCGGCGCCATCAAAAATATCTCCGGCGATCAGAACAGCATCTACCTTTTCTTCCACAGCCAGTTTTACGATATTATGAAAAGATCGAAAGGTAGATTCCCGTAGACGTTCAGTGAGAGACGGTACTTGGGATGCCAGACCTTTAAAGGGGCTGTCGATATGGAGGTCGGAGCAGTGAATAAAGCGAAAAGCAGTCATGATATATTATTGTCGGGCTGTATTTTGGCCTACAGCCTTTCGATTGTTTGGGTGTAAGTTATTATACTTCAATAGTATAGACCATGTGTTTTGACGTCTCAATGACTTTCTTGTAGGCTGGCCCTGGCAAACATTATGAGAAAGTGCTGGAACGAATTGAATCAAAAACCATCCTATTAATTATGGAATATCGTCGGTTCGGAAAAACTGAAGAAAATATCTCGGTGATTACCCTTGGCGGGATGCGATTTAAACACGGGTGGAATCCCCCTCGCTCTCTTCTTCCGAAGGAGTCGATTCAAAATTGTATTGAAATCACGCGGCAGGCATTGGAGCTGGGTATCAATCATATTGAAACGGCTCATGGCTATATGAAAAGTGAAAATCTATATGGTGAGGCACTTAAAGAATTAGGCACGCCTCGTGAAAGTTTCAAGATGATGACCAAGGGGGCTCCAATGACGGGAGAGGAGACCCGTGCATTGGTTGAAGAACAACTGGATAGTTTAAAGCTGGACTACCTCGATTTTTATGGATGGCATGGGATAAATAATGAAGAAAGGTTGAAAGCGGCGGTTAAACCGGGAGGGCCGGTGGAGGTTTTACACCGATTGCGAGAAGAAGGGCTTATCCGACACATTGGTTTTTCCACGCACGGTTCTTTGGATATCATTCAGGAGGCCTTGAATACAAACCTGTTCAGTTTTGTGAACCTGCACTATTATTATTTTTTTCAGCGTAACCTTGCGGCTGTGCGGTTGGCAGGTGAGAAAGATATTGGCGTGTTTATTATTTCTCCCAATGAAAAGGGAGGCATGTTGTGGAAACCTTCTCGAAAGGTTGAGGAGGCCTGTCACCCTTTGACTGCGATTGAGTTTAATGGACGGTTTTGTTTGAGTCATCCAGAAGTCACGACTTTAAGCATGGGGATTCACGAGCCGGAACATTTTTCGCAAAACCTTTCCATTTTAAACGGGGAGGACTATACCTCACCAGCGAGCCGTGTTATTCAGGAAAAGATGGATGCGCCGCTTTCCAAAGTATCCAGCCTCTGCACTTTGTGCGCGGAATGTTTGCCTTGTCCTGAAGAAATCAATATTCCCGAAGTGTTACGTTTTCGAAACTTGCTTCAAGCTTATGAAATGGAGGACTACGGGAAGTTCCGATACAATATGTTCGAAGGTGAAGGCCATTGGTTTCCGGGAAACTTCGCCTCCAAATGTACGGAATGTGGGGATTGTTTGCCTCGTTGCCCGGAGAAGCTGGAAATCCCAAAGCTTTTGAAGGAAACACACGCGAATTTATTTAACCGCAAAGCATGGTTTAAGAATCAAGTTTTTCAACTGGCAGTTTCGGCAGCCAAGTTTTTGCGTAAACTTGTTCCCGGTCTTACCTGACCGTAGCTTGAATTATTAAGCTATAGCGCTGTTATCATTCTGACGGTAGACTTTAAGAATATGCGCCGGTTCAGTGTCGGGGAGTTCCTTGACGATGCGGATCATAATTGGAAGCACTTTTTTGAAAGCATCGACGAGTCGCGGCTCAAAATCTTTTCCTTTTCCTTCTTCAATGATTTGCATGGATTTTTCTACGGAAAAAGCTTCCTTATAATATCTTTTGCTCGTCAATGCATCGAATACATCGCATATTGCCACGATCCGACCAGCCAAAGGAATTTCTTCACCCTTTAAGCCATGTGGATAACCAGACCCATCCCAACGTTCCTGATGAGTGAGGGCAATAGTTTCTGCCATTTGCATAACTGTGGAATGGCTTCCTGATAAAATTTCGGCGCCGATTTCCGGGTGCTTTTTCATAATCTCCCATTCTTTCTCGTCCAACTTCCCCGGCTTGAGCAGGATTTCGTCAGGGACGCCTATTTTCCCGACATCATGCATGGGGCTGGCTTGAAGTATCAGTTGGCATTCTGGCTCAGGCATGCCTAATTCTTCGGCTAGTTTTTGAGAGAGTCGGCTCATGCGAATGACGTGCATTCCTGTTTCGTTATCCCGGTATTCAGCGGCCCGGCCCAGTCGATGGATGGCCTCCTGTCGGGTTTCTTCCAATTCGTGGGTCCTGACTCGGACTTTTTCCTCCAGAATCTGATTCTGGTCCCGAACCTGATTATGGAGAAGGCGGATTTCCAGCATATTGGAAATTCGATGTACTACTTCAGTAATATCAAAAGGTTTTTCGATGAAATCACGGGCTCCGGCCGCAAGGGCACTTAGTCGGATACTTCGATCAGACTGGGCTGTTAAAACTAGTACTGGGGCGTAAGAATCTTTTTCAACTTCCTTGAGTTGTTCCATGACCTGATAACCATCCATGTATGGCATGTTCAAATCCAACAGGACAAGGTCAGGGCGGATTTCCTTGTACATGTCCAATGCTTTTCTGGAATCCTGGGTGCTTTTGAAATTGGTGTAGCCTTCGTTTTCCAGGATGTCTTCGAGCAAAGACACATTTGCTTGCTCATCATCGACGATAAGAATTTTTGCTTTTTGGAAATTAATAATCATACTATCCTCATTTCATAATTTGGAAATGGCTGCAAGTTTCAGCTCTTCTTCAATAGTTTTTCGAAATTCTCCGATGTCAATGGGTTTGGTAATATAGGCTTTAAAGCCTTCAGCAAGCGTTCGATCAATATCCTTTTTCATCGCATTGGCACTCATTGCGATAATCGGGATATCATGCGTTTCCTCAAAATTCTTCAGTCGTTTCAGTGCTTCTATTCCATCCATGCCGGGAAGATTGATGTCCATCAGAATCAGGTCTGGATTTTGATAGAGGGCTATATCAAGACCCAATTCGGCGTCCGGTGAAGAAAGCAGTTTGATTTCAGTATAGTCCCCTAAAATATCTTCCACCAGTTTAAGGTTGGCGGCGTTGTCTTCGATATATAAGAGCGTAAAGGGGCGGATATCTTCTTCACTGTTATTTTTTTTACCCGCAGGGGAAAAGTTCTCAGGCTCGCTTACTCCCTGTTGGAGCTGGCAAACCGGAAGGGAAATGTGAAAGGTGCTGCCTGTGCCCAATGTGCTTTCTACGCCGATTGATCCGTTCATCAATTCTATTAATTTTTTGGAGATGGTCATTCCAATCCCAGTGCCCTCAACTTCTCCATTTTCAGCGCCCAGCCGGTTAAAAGGATCGAACAATTGATTGAACTTTTCTTCTGGGATTCCCATGCCAGTATCCACGATATTGATGCGAAGCTGGGAGCCTTGCTCGATAAATGCGGATAGGGTAACCGATCCCTCTTGCCGGTTGTATTTGATGCCATTAGAAAGCAGGTTGAGCAGGACCTGTTTTAGGCGGGTTTTGTCGGCCAACACATAAAATCTTTCATTGGAGGTAATCTCGTCGACCAGCTTGATATTAAAACCTTGGGCCAGAGGGCGGACTACGGATAGAGCCTCCTCAACTAAATTGGAAATGCATACTGGTTCCATGGATACGGTGATTTTTCCGGATTCGATACTGGCCAGATCCAGAATTTCATTGATGAGTTCCAGTAAATGGTTTCCGGCTTTCAGAATTTGCCCGGTCCGGTTACGGTGGGCCTTGGGCAGAGGGTCTCTGGTGCTTTCTTCCATCAATTGGGTGAACCCGAGAATGGCATTCATGGGGGTGCGTAGCTCGTGGCTCATCCGTGAAAGAAACTCCGATTTAGCTAGGTTATGTTGTTCCGCCTCTTCTTTAGCCGTGTTAAGCTCCAGCGTCCTTTCTGAAATTCTATTTTCCAATTCGCTGTAAGCGCTTTTCAATTCCTTCTCAGCGACCTTGCGTTCTGTAATATCAGTGAAAGTTACTACCGCACCTTTAATTATTCCGTTGTCGTAGATGGGTTGGCTAATATATTCGACGGGAAAACTGGAACCGTCTTTTCGCCAAAAAACTTCTTCAGATTCCTGATGGACTTTCCCATCCTTAAAGGCAGCATAGATATGGCATTCTTTTTTGGAATAGGACTTCCCATCTGGATAGGAGTGATGGATCAGTGTATGTTGTCCTTTACCCATAAGATCATCTTTTGAATACCCAAGCATTTTGCAGGCAGCAGGGTTGACAAATGTTGTAATACCTTCATTGTCCAGTCCATAAATCCCTTCACCGGCAGAATTAAGGATCAAGTTTCTCTCAAGGTGAACCGACTCAATTGCTTTTTGAGATTTGCGGGCTTCCGCCTCGACTTCTTTGCGCTCAGAAATATCCCGGATAATTCCCAGAAAGCTTTGTTTGCCATTTACAATTGACTCTGAGACGCTTAACTCCATGGGGAAAGCAGTTCCGTTTTTTCGCTGGGCGGTCACTTCTCTGACCATGTTGATAATTTTGCATTTGCCGGTTTTAAGATAAGCTTGAAGATACCCATCGTGTTCACTGAAGTAGGGTTCGGGCATCAGCATTTTTATGTTTTCTCCCAGCAATTCACTGGGGTCATAACCAAACTGTGTTTTGACGGAAGAGTTTACTGACTGGATGATTCCTAAAACATCTATGCAGATGATAGGATCAAATGCGCTATCCAAAAAGGCTCTCAGTCGTTGCTCGTTCTCGGCGGTTTCTTGCTGGCTTTGGACATAGCGGGCGCGGAGGAAGAAAGCGATAATCCCAAAAACTAACAGTAGGCTGAATAAAAATAGAAACCAGACCATTAAAGTTTTAAGAGGTCGATATGCCTCAGCAACATCTACTTCTGTTGTCAGGCCAATATCTAATTCAGGAACCCAGACCCAGGCTCCCACAACAGGGTTCCCTCGATAATCATTATAGCCATCAACGTTCACTCCTCGTTTTTGTTGAATGGCTTGAGCGACCATAAATGTCAGTGGCCACTGTGAGGTTTTCTTCTTGGAATTAAGGCTTTTAATAGTTAGATTCGTTCCAGGATCCCGGATTTGAATATTGAAAATGGATTTTTGTCCCGGCTGGATAAGACCGATTTCAACCAGTTGAGGGTCAAATCTGCTATTGGAAACGAGAGTTCCTTCATCATTGAAAGCATATGTTTCCCCAGTTTCGCCGAATCGGCTGATTGAAAGGATATGGCTAAATTCTTTTTCGGGCCGGAGTCGGAAAGCCAATACTCCAATTCCCTCTCCGGATTGATTGTAGATGGGAGTTGAGACAAACATGGTGGCTTGGTTTGAATGAAAAACACCTTTCTCATCCGGCAAATCAATTTCTGCGGCAAATGGTTGTGAAATTACAGTATCGCCTTGCTTGGAGCGATAAAAGAAATCTGATTTTTCCAGTAGTTTGCGATTGCCTATTGGTTCTTCCAGCAAGGCCCCAACTTGTAGTCCGGTGAGGTCAAATAAAACGAACCCAACAAACCCGTAAGTTTTGCAGGCTTCTCCCAGGTGCTTTCTAAGCCAGACTAATTCTGGTAATTGGCTTATTGACTCAGTAGTGATGGGTTCGGTTTCGGCGATTTCAAGGAGTGAAACCAGCCTTTCGTGAATTTCGGGTTGGCGAGACAAGACTTGAGCATCGAGCTTTGTCCCTTCGGTCCAGATTTTGAGTGACTCTACATTACCTGAAAGAATTAACTTTAATTGTGCCGCTAAATTTTCCTTCATTTGTGTTTCGACGGTCCATATTCCCATACCTCCAACACCTAACAGAGTTACGAAAACCAGAAGAAAAAACATTAAAAGAGGAGAACATTTTTTTTTCGGTTCTGTGATTAAATATCCTGCCTGGGAAGAGGCGGTCATTGTAACTTTTCCTGCAAATGTGTTATTTAGTTTTTCTTGTATGAATAGTGTTGCTAAAAACTTAAGAAAACTCAAGTTTTTTTTCAGGGTAGGATAATGTAAATTTATGAAAGTGTTTGTAATATCAGATTATTGGGAAGAAGGTAAATTATGGTTTTTGGCCAAAATACTTGAGAATCCGTGCATAACTTGTCTCGAAGGGGATTTTGTGTATTGGGGGCCGGATGTCTTGGTTGCATTAATTAGGACATCCAGAAGTCAATTGGTTAAATTCCTTCGGTGGGTGTTTCCATGAAGTTTTCACAAGAGTCCAAAAACTTTTGAGCGTTGGGATAAGTATCGTCTTTTTTCAGTACACTTTCCAGCAAAGGGATGGCCTTCTGACAATTCAGTAATTTGGTATAAATTTCACCCATGATGAATTGCAGGTGAATTTCATCAGGGTCTATCAGGCTATAGCGGTTGCCATACATGAGTACCTCTTTGGCTTCACCCAAGCCGCGATAACTGAAAACGATACTCTGTAAAAGTTTGAGATTCATAGGATCTTCGTCAAGAGACTTGAGGGTGTATTGCAAAGATTTCAAGTACTCTTTTTTCATATTATAAAATTCAGCAGCGGAATGCCTGAGTGCCTTGTCATCAGGGCTTTTTTCTGTTGCTTGTAGAAGGTTGACCAACCCTATCTCGCGCATCACGGTTCCCATTTGGCTTGGATCATTTTTAGCTGTGTTCTTGAAATGTTTCAGGGCATTTTTCTTTTCCCCCATCTCCAGAAGGTTGTATCCCATATACAAATGGGCATAGCTCAGTTTTGGGTTTTTCTCTAAAACCATTTTGAGGATTCCAACACTTTTTTCGTGTTCGCCGATTTGGTAATAGCTGTGACCGAGGTTGAGCAGGCTTTCCAAATTGTCAGGATTTTCTTCCACTTGTTCTAGCAGTCGGGCCATTTGTTTTTTGCCAGCTTGCAGGTGATAGCGAACGAGATTATTGTCCTCTACCATGTTTAAGGCTTTTAGCAGTTGACCACGGTTGCTATACATCACGCCACGTTGGTAAAGGTCCATGGCATCGTAATGGGTTTTTAGCAACATCCGGTCTGTCATTGAAAGATTTTCAACATGGTTGGCAACTTGATCGAAAGAAGCTCGGTTGAATACATATTTCTCCCGTCCAGCTACATCGATCACATTTCCCAGGTCGAGATAAAATTCGATAGCGGGATGGTTATCGGTGATGAGAGGATGGCCCTCTCCTAACGCTTTAACTTGTTCATCCAGAAGCCAGATATTGCTGAGAAAGGAAAAGATATTGGGGATTTCAATATCTGCCAGTGCTTTTTTAACTTCGGGTTCTTCCAGTCGGACTTTCAGTTTTTCGAAATCAATCCGAATTGGTTGATCGGAACCAATAATGAGAATTTCGTTGGCCACCGACATCCAGCCCATGGTGTAGGGAAAAACAGAGCGGAAGGTTTTGAAATGCATATCTACTTCGGCTTCTCCCTGGCTGTGAAGGGGTATCCATTGTGCGGCAATTCCTCCTGGTTTCAGGCGGTTTTTCTGAAGCTCGTAATATTCTCGTGTATATAAATTCACGGTGAACGCAGTACGGGGAGGGGGGGGCTCAGAAGTGATGACATCGTAACGTTTGTGGGTGGTAAGAAGATGGTTGCGGCCATCCTGAATGACATAATTTATCTTTGGGTTCTTCAGAGCCTGATGATTCTGGTCGGCAAACATTTCCCCTGCGTTGATGACACTGGTAGATAGTTCCAGGCTGTCGACGGACTTGACGCGTGGATGCATTCCTGCCGCACCTGTGGTTTGTCCCGTTCCAAAGCAGACCACCAAAACGTCATCAGGATTATCCACTAGTAGTATGGGAACATGGGCGAACAGTTTCATGTAGCGTGTCGCGATCAAGTTGGAGGCGGACATGGAAATGCCGTTGGTGATCAACCGTTTCGCAGTTGGATCGAGAACTCCATAGTCATCCTTGAAAACGGCTACAGTATCGGATAGCCCTTCCTCGAAATACATCAACTTTTTAAGGTTGCGTTTTCCTGCACTGTCTCGCATGAAGAACGGATTTAATAAATCTGAGGGGATGGCCATGTTGATAAAGAGAATCAGTGCTACGAAGGCAACGGTCAACCCCTTGCGTACCGCCGGAGTCATATAGTTTCCGGTTCGGAACAGTAAAACTGTGGTTAGCAAATTCAGGGTTGCGACCAAGGTCAGGCTGATTTGACTGCCCAAATTTGGAAGAAACAAAAAGCCGGCACATATTGAACCGAAAATTGCTCCCAGAGTATTTGCCGAATAGATCTGACCAGTGGCTTTTCCGATGTTTTGGTGTCCGTCTGAAACCACTTTTATCAGCAGGGGAAAACACATGCCCAATAGCAGGGTAGGTACCAGCATGAGTCCGGCGGAGTCCTTGAAGTAGCGTAAAAATGCAGCAGCAGGATCGGTCAGGTTATACCCGTTCCAGGGAGCGGAAAGGATTGACTCAATACCGTAAAGAGAACCGAGCACGTAAAGACCGGTACTGGCCTGTAGTATTAACAAGGCGGTTCGGATGTTATGAATCCGCGATGCCAAAGGTATTAGCAGCAGGCTTCCCAAAAAGATTCCCAGAAGTAATACCGTGAGCATCATGCT
>JAJDBH010000055.1 GCA_029261455.1 Nitrospinaceae bacterium | reverse complement strand
AAGCTTTCAGGAAGTGACTTGGGAGGAAGCTCTACAAACCATTGCCGAACGCATGCAAGCAACGGTTAACCGTAGTGGACCTGACAGCCTTGCCGGAATAGCATCGGAAAAGCTGACGAATGAAGAAAATTACCTTTTTCAAAAATTGTTCCGCAGTCAGCTTGGTTCCAATCAGGTCACCAACCTGACGAATATAAGAGCACCTTATCTCAACCAGTTCATGTTGAACTGCTTTGAGAACGGAGTCACATCACAACCCATCACTAAGCTACAGGAAGCTGATGTGGTGTTGGTTTTCAACTCTGACCTGCCCTCTGAGTACCCGGTGGGTGGAAACTCTATTCGTTTCGGTACTATTTTTAACAATACCGACTTATTGATTGCCAATCCGCGAAAAGTAGTTTTTGAAAGTAACGCAAAAGTCGATGTGCGGATGATTTACAAGCATGGCTCCGATTTGGCCGTAGCCTCTCGGTTATCCCGCATCATTATCGACAACAACCTTGTTGATACCGGAAAGGCACAGTCTGCCATCCCAAACTATAATGAATGGGTACAATCGTTAAGTGAGTACACAGCTCAAGCAGTTGAGCAAACCACCGGCCTGCCGGATGACGTTCTCACCCGCGCCGCTGAAAAGTTTGCGAGCGACGCAGACCGCTTCGTCATTGTCGGCAACGATATTCTCGATACAGGCCAAGGCGAAGAAGTTCTCAATGCTCTGCTTAACCTTTGCACTCTGGTTCAACACGGCAGTACGGGTAGCACGAGCATTTATCCCCCACGAGAACATTGCAACTCTCAGGGTGTTAATGATATGGGCTGTACGCCTGATTTTTTACCAGGCTACCAACCGGTCAATGATTCCTCAGCTCTGGAAAGATTCGCAGGCGAATGGGGTGCACTGTCTCTCAGTGACTCTAACCTTGCTGGAGACTTGTTCCAAAACTGTATCAATGGCGCATTAAAACTTCTCTTTATTGCAGGGGAGGATCCTCTTCAGTCCTACTTTAAACCACAATTGGTTAAAGAAGCATTACGTACCGTTCCATTTCTGGTCGTTACTGACGTTTTCATGACTGACACGGCAAGAATGGCAGACCTGATTCTACCCGCATCAACCTTTGCAGAGAAGGAAGGTAGCTACACCAATATGTCCCGGCATGTTCAACGGGTTGCGCCGGCGGTAATTCCTCAAGGCATTTCCAAACCGGACTTCGATATATTGATCGAGTTGGCAGAAGCACTGGGCAAACCGTTCAAAAATACGGATACAACCAGTGTGCAACAGGAAATAGCAAACGTCACTCCGGCTTACAAGGGAGTTTTTCCTGGAAGCGGGTCTACTCAATGGATACTGGACTCTGCCAGTACGAATCCTAAGTTCCATAAGAATGGTGATTCAGCCGAGCAAAATGGTAGTCCAGAAGGTTTCCCCTTCACCCTGCAAACCAACAACCACATGTTCCATATAGGAAGCTACACCCAACATTCCAAAGCATTAGTCGAGATAGGGCCAGAGTGCATTGCCGAGTTGCATCCTGAGGATGCTAAAAATTTGGGAATCGACACAGGTGACCAAATTTTGGTTGAGTCTTCTGCTGGTAAAGTAGAGGTTAAAGTCAAGACCAGCAAGGTAACTAGCCGAGGTATGTTGTACATTCCCAAAAACTGGACGACTGTTCCTGTTAGCGCATTGCGAAACGGGGAAGAAGGTCTAGTTAACGTAAAGATTTCCAAAGCAGACTAACTTATTTTATCCCAGCAACCGGATTCTAAATCGTTATGGCAGACTTAAAAGAAAATCTACACACCGATCATATGGTCCTGAACATGGGCCCTTCGCATCCGGCCACACATGGGACGGTAAAATTTCTCCTGACTCTCGATGGAGAAACAGTTGTCAACCTGGAAACTGAGATTGGTTACTTACATCGCGGCTTTGAAAAAATGTGCGAGAGTGTGACCTATTCGAATGTATTTCCCTACACTGACCGGTTAAATTATTGTTCTGCCATCATGAACAATATTGGCTTTGCGCTGGCTGTAGAAAAACTCTGCGACATTGAGATAACCGAACGTTGTAAATACATCCGTGTTGTCACCAATGAGCTTGCACGAATTTCTGATCATTACACCAATATTGCTGCTGCGGCTCTGGAGTTGGGTGCGTTAACCGCTTTTATTTATTTCGTGGAAGCCCGTGAAATTGTTTGGGATTTGTTAGAAAAAGTTTGTGGTGCCCGTTTGACCTCAAACTATATTCGTATTGGTGGCCTGATGTGTGACTTGCCGCCGGGATTCGATGAAGATCTTAAAGCTAGTTACCCCAAACTCGACTCATTGTACGAAGACGTTGACAATCTTCTGACCAAGAACCGGATCTTCATAGACCGAATGGCAGACACAGGTGCTATTCCCGTAGAGAGTGCCATTTCATGGGGATTCACGGGCCCATGTCTGCGTGCGAGCGGAGTCGATTACGATGTTCGCAAGAATCACCCTTACCTTTGCTACGACAAAATTGATTTTGATATTCCTCTTGGAAAAACTGGCGACAATTTTGATCGGTACCTCGTCCGGATGGAAGAGATCAAGCAAAGTTTCAGGATCATTAAACAGGCAATGGTAGATATGCCAGATGGCCCCATCAATGTAGCCAACCCTTATTTACGGAACCCCGCCAAACCTGATGTCTATGCGCGAATGGAAGAAATGATCGCTCATTTCAAAATGGTCATTGATGGTATCAAGCCCCCTGTGGGAGAGGTCTATTTCCCAACTGAAGCAGCGAACGGAGAGCTGGGTTTCTATCTGGTCAGTGATGGTTCTGGCAAACCCTATAAATGCCGGGTTCGACCGCCCTCTTTCACTCTGACCGCAGCAATGGGTGAGATGTGCCAAGGTGGAATGCTTGCAGATATCATCCCCACCTTCGACATGATCAATATGATCGGCGGGGAGTGCGACAGATAGGTAAAAGAGTTCTTCCTTCTAGTTCCTAGTCTAGTTCTAATCTACTTCCTTTTTTACATTTCTAACGTATTACCCCGATTAGAAAGTATCCCTACTAACACCACGGTCACGCCCTCTTCCACCGGGAGTACGACCTAAAGATGTGGTGAAAACATCGTCCTGCTGAACTAAACCATCATGCCTGGTACGAATAGTTCCAATGCGGTTTTTTTCTAGCTCTTTGGCGGCTTCGTCAATCAGGTCTTCTTCTTTTTTCGCCGCTTTCGTTTTCTTCGCAGCGGGTTTAGCAGCTGGTTTTTCCCCTTCTTTAGCTACGGTACCCTCGCTTGTTCCTTCTGCGGATTCCGCTGACTCTGCGGTTTCACCCTCGGCAGTTTCACCTTCTGTATTTTCACTAGAGGTATCCGTTTCCAACTCTTCGGCTTCGGCCTCTTTCATAGAGCTTTTAAAATTTTTGATACTTCTTCCAAATGCCGAACCAATCTCCGGCAGTTTTCCAGCCCCAAAAATGATCATGATGATGACCAGAATTACCATTAACTCAGGAAAACCTATTCCCATCATAAGATTTTTCTCCTTATTGACTTGTCAAATTTGGGGTCAGTCTAGCAAAATAAATGCTGAATTGACAGGAATTTACTACCCATAACCTATTGTCAGAATTACGTAAACTGCAAAATAATTCGGGAACCCGGAGTACCCCGGATTCCCGAATTAACATTGTAAAAAAAGCGATTTAGTGTCCCAAATGTCCGTTCAAAATAGGCGAGTCTACAATCTTTTTATTACCACTTTTCATGGCGAGCTTTTTGGCTGCGCCAAAATGCTTGGTCGCTGTACCATGATCCCCTATTTTATCGTAAGCTATCGCTTCATTGAAATGTGTTTCTGCAAGCGAACCATCCGCCGCAGAGGCTTCCTTGAAATGTTTCAGGGCTTCATCAGCATGCCCCATCCCCCAATGCTTGATACCCGCTTTGTTATGCATATCAGCACTAGGATTAGACCCTGCAGGAAGCTCCATAGGTCCCTCGCCAGCAGTAGCTGTGAGAGGAAAAGAAATCAGCATCAAAGCAAATAAAACTGAAAATATAGTTCGCATATCACAATCCCCTTAAAATTTATTTTCCAACTAACCCGTTAAAGAACTAAATCTATTTTAATTTAGCATATTTATGGATGCAAATTGAATTGCCTAATTTGTAGTTGTTATATTTGACCCGCCCTTACAATAAGTTTATGATAAAATAATTACAGCAAACTATTGTATTTACTGATTTTTCTCCTACTATTCCATGTCTGACGAACAAAGTATTGATTTAGATCAACTGATTGCCAAGAAAACAGTAAGAGGAGTGGCCGATGTCAGTCTTGAACTGGAAAATAAAAAGCTGGGTGATGATGAAATAATTCGCCTTGCTAAAATGGAAATTCTGGCTGAAGTGACCCACTTAGACTTGGGAGAAAATAATATCAGTGATACAGGTTTATCAGCACTTTGTCAGTCCCCATACACAAAGAAATTAAAATCATTAAACTTAAAATCCAACAGCATAACTGAAGCAGGTGCCCAGCACTTGGCCACTGCTCCTAACCTTATCCAATTGGAACAATTAATTTTAAAGTTTAACCGTATAGGTGAAGAGGGAGCAAAGTATCTAGCCGAGTCAGAAATACTTGTAAACCTGACTACATTAGATCTTTTTCGCAACCGTATTGGCGAAGAAGGTGCCAAAGTCATCAAGTCCTCAAAAAACTTTAGAAGGGTGAGCCGTCTAAGGCTCGACTAAATATTAAATGGATTTATCCCGAGCATACCCCCGAAGCCCTAAAGTAAAAATGGCTGGTTTGGTGCAATTAGCACGAATGATAGATAAAGCCCGAGCGTTTAGAGAAAATAAGATGGCGGACTATATTTACCCCTGCCCACTCGATAAAATCATCCTGAACTTTCTGCGCATAGATTCCGACGCATTTGCAATTAAGGCTATGGATTGTGGTGATGATGAAATTAATACTTGGTCTCAGGAAATGCTTAAAGATAAAAATTCTACTGAGATAGATTTCATCAATGACCAGATTCTTGAGCGAAGACCGGACTCTGAGGATCGACTGAAATACTTTCATGAGATCCGTAACAGAATTGATCCCTCAAGAGAAGATATCAACACTTGGGTCGACCTTTTGGATTTAGAGGAAGGCCGCTTGCCACCAAAATAATTTCCCAGTCTTTTTAGCACATGTAATCATTACCTCTTTTTACCAGCCTATTCCCCGCTTGACGATATAACGATTGACCATGAAAAAAATACTGAAAAACCAAAAACCCACCAAAACAAAAAAGAAAAAAGAAAGATCAAAATTTGTAAAAATTTTACTGGTCACTTTTTATTCTCTCACCCTTTTTGGATTGGTTGCAGGTTTTGTAGGGGCTGGATTTATATATTTCCATTACTCTAAGGACCTCCCTGATGTCCGCGAATTAAAAAATTACCACCCCAGCACCATCACCCAGATTTACTCCAATGGGGATGAAAAAATTGCCGAGTTTTATATAGAAAAGCGCATCATGATTCCGCTTGAAGACATCCCTCTGGCCTTGAAACAGGCAGCCCTGGCGGTTGAGGACTCCAACTTCTACTATCACTTTGGCATTGATCCTAAAGCTATTTTCAGGGCTTTTATCACCAATCTAAAAGCCGGTCGCGTGGTGGAGGGTGGAAGCACCATCACTCAGCAGTTATCCAAAACCCTGTTTTTATCTCGCGAGCGAACTTTACCCCGGAAAATTAAAGAAGCAATTCTAGCTGTCAGGTTGGAACTGGTTTTCACCAAAGATGAGATACTCGAAATGTATCTCAACCAGATTTATTATGGTCATGGTAGTTATGGTGTAGAAGCCGCCTCCCGCACCTATTTTGGCAAAGGTGTAGCGGATATTAGCATCGCGGAGTGCGCCTTGATTGCCAGCCTTCCAAAAGCTCCCAATCACTACTCACCCTATAAAGACCCTAAGCGGGCACGAAAAAGAAGGAACCATACAATTCGCAGAATGGCCTACCTATCCTTTATCACCAAGGAAGAATCTAAACAGGCCATGGATGAAGATTTTCATTTGGGTGAAGTTACTGACATGCTTAACAGAGCACCTTATTTTGTTGAACATATTCGGCAGTTTCTTGAAGAAAGATATGGAAGCAGCAAGCTTTATCGTGGAGGCTTAAAGGTTTATACCACCCTCGATATAGACCTTCAGGAATCCGCTCAGAGGGCGGTCAGAGAAAATTTGCGAATTGCGGACAAACGATATGGTTATCGAGGACCACTAGGTACCCTGTATTTATCCAAAGGGGAATTGGCAATCCAAAAAGCCCTTATCAAAATGAATAATTTTAAAGAGGGTGAAAGTATTACCCAAGGTAAAATTATAAAGGGTGTTGTTTGGTCAGTAGGTGAAAAACAGGTTGAGGTTTTTTTAGGCCCCGATCAAGGAATGATTGATATTCTTGATATGAACTGGGCACGCCCCCCAAACACCCGTCTCGATGGTAGATGGGCAAAAATCAAGCGCCCCAGTGAAGCTCTTGCCCCTGGGGATTTGATCCTGGTAAAGCCGATAAGAATTGGAGCTAACGGATGGGCTCTGACTTTGGAGCAGGAACCTGAAGTAGAAGGTAGCTTGGTAAGTCTGGACCCTAAAACTGGTCAAATCAAAGCCATGGTCGGAGGCTATGACTTCTCTAAAAGCCAGTTTAACAGGGCTGTGCAAGCCATTCGGCAACCTGGCTC
>JAJDBH010000054.1 GCA_029261455.1 Nitrospinaceae bacterium | reverse complement strand
ACAGAGCTAGGTCGGTGCCGCAGACTCCTGCATGTTTGACTTGAATGACCACTTCGCCGGGCCCGGCGCTTAATGAAGGACTGTCTTGAATCTGAATTTTTCCGGGTGCTATTAATTGGGCAATACGAGGCATAGTGGCGGAATGGTGGAGGCTTGAAGTTTAACCCCCCTGGCTCCCCTTTGTCAGGGGGGAATTTTTTTAAGCCTCCCCCTGATAAGGGGGATTGAGGGGGTTTTGTAAACTGCTAACTAGCTTTTTCACTTTTTGTGTTTCTCTTTCCAAAGAATGAGCCAGTGTAGCAGAAGTTTGATGGGTTGTGTGCCACGAAACTTTCGCCGTTTGATTTTTGGGGTCATGTCATGTTGCAATTTTGCAATGACCGTGGCACCGACTGCTTCTTCAAGAACTACTCCACGCTGGGCGTGTTCGAGGTTTTTCGATTCGCAGACGCCGCGAAAGGCCACTACCATGCGGCAGTCCAGAGGTCGGTCTTCATACACTTCGCAGGCACCTTCTTCACTGAGAAAGGGGCAGGGTTGATTGGTGACCAGTCTATGCCAGTCCACTTGATCCAGGTTTTTGTTTGCCTTAAGAACCTCGTCGACTTTTTTAATGGTTCTTTGCGAACGTTCTATTACTGCATCAAGGTCGATACCGTTTTCCTCAGCATTTTTCAGGATGCCGTCCCATTCCAGTTGTGTGCAGGAAACACCTGTGTGGCAACAATGAGCGCACCCTCTATGGCATTGCAGGGGTGGCACACCTTCGTTATAAACTTTCTTGAGGTGTTTCCAGAAAACTCTAAGAGGTGGTGTTTTTTCGTCGCGGGCTTCGCCTTCTGTCGCCTCTACCAGATATTCGTAAGCTTGTTGGATCTGGTGTTCAGAAAACTTGTGCTTGAGAAATCCGCCCAGTTCATCGGTATTGGTCATACCATAGATGAACATTCCATTCTGATCGGTCTTGAGGGACATAGAGGGGTTACTTTTTTGATTTAGCTACAAACTTCATCTGCAACTCATAGACGAGTTGTTCCAGCAGTTTAGCTTCTTCTTCAGTGAGGTTGTTCTGTGTTTTCTCTCTCAACATGATAAGCATGTCAATCGTTTGCTGTACGGCGGGCAGATTGGTTTCGGTTTTTCCAGTCTCAGGGTCAGCGATGTCACCGAGGTGGTAAAAAGCCGATGAAGTCAGTGACATGATAAAGGTGGAAAAGTCGATCTGGAAAGGTTGTTGCGCCTGTCCTTGAGGTGCTGCTGCCTGTTGGGCTTCACTCTGAGTATCATGACTTTCAGCTTCGTCCTCAGAAAGCTGTGAGGAACGGCTATCCTTAAAAACGAATCCTTCTCCTTCTATTTCTTCTTCATCACTCATGGCACACCTTTACATTATATTGTTAGCTTAAGAGTCCTCATCCCCCATTAGGAGGGGAACCGAGAAACCCAATACGATCATGATCAAGCCCAGCATGAGGGCGAGATAACCTTTTCCTTCTATAAACTCCATATAGGTTTTATCTGCCAGCGGCCATTGCCGGACGATTCCAACCACGACAAATATGGAACCCAGCACGAAAAGAATTTTTTTCATCCAGTTGGAATTCTGTTCATGGGCATTCAATTCTTTTGGCATAAGAAGTACGGGACTATTCTCGTTGAATAACAGGTGGATTCGACTTGCAAAGACCACCATCACAGACTGGGTATAACTCGCTAGGATGTTAGCAAAAGGCCCATTTTAAGTCAAAATATTAGTCGCCTGTTGTTGAGTCGTTCTGCTAAAATTGAAGTATGAAATCTTATGCCTTGTTATTTATTGGTTTAATGTTGGTCGGGTGCTCTCCCAGTCGAATGGCAGTTCAGGCCGCGTTACCTCTTGTTGAAAGCCAGGTGTTAGCCATGCAGGAGGAAAGGGATCCGGAACTTGCCAAACAAGCTATACCGGCCAACTTGAAAATCCTAGAAGGACTTCTCAAGCAAGACCCCGATAACACTTGGATACTGGAAAACTTGGCTGAAGGTTTTTGCGGTTATGCTTTTAGCTTTCTGGAAGATACAGAACCTGACCGAGCCTCCTCTCTATATGAAAGGGGTAGGGATTATGCTTTGCGTGCGACTATTATCAGGACGGGCACAGAAAAGTGGCAAGGCCTCTCTTTAGATGAGTGGTCTCGTGCTCTGAATGATGTGCAAGCCTCACACCAGCCTGCTTTATTCTGGATGGGGCAATGTTGGGGAAGTTGGTTGATGCAGAACCTTGACTCGGTGGAGGCATTTGCTGATATTCCTCGGATAGAAAAACTGATGAATAAAGTTCATGACTTGAACCCATCTTTTCATTATGCCGGGCCGCATTTGTTTCTCGGGGCTTTTTATGGTGGGCGAAGTAAAATGCTCGGTGGCAACCCGGAAAAATCCCGTCACCACTTTGAAAAGGCGTTGGAGTTAACTGAAAACAAATATTTACTGGTGCATTTAATTTTTGCCAAGACATATGCCGTGCAGAATCAGGATCGGGAGTTGTTTAAGTTGCAATTGCAGGCAGTTCTACTGGCTCCGACCGATCTTTTGCCAGAACAACGTCTTGCCAATCAAGTGGCCCGCAAAAAAGCCGCTAAACTTTTAGAGCAAATTGATGAGCTATTTTAAATTCACGATCCGTATCCTGACTTTGCTGGCAGCGTTATTGCCCATCGTTGTGGCTAGTCCGGCGCAGGCCGGTAAAAAACATGTTATCAAATTTGCCACACTGGCTCCCGAAGGTTCATCGTGGATGAAATCCATGCACAAACTTTCTGACAAAATCAAAAATGCCACCGATGGCAATGTAGCGTTTCGGTTTTATCCCGGTGGAGTGTCTGGGGATGAAAAAGACGTGATTCGTAAAATGAGGATCGGTCAGTTGCACGGTGCCGGGTTCACGGGCGTGGGGCTCGGGCAGATCCTGCCTGAGGTGAGGGTTCTCGATCTTCCTTTTCTGTTTGAAAGTGATGAGGAAATCCAGCACGTTTACAGCAAAATGGATGCCTATTTTAAAGGCCTGTATGAAAAGAAAGGTTATGTGTTGATAGGTTGGGTTCCAGTTGGGTGGGTGCATTTTTTCTCTCAACAACCCATTCATTCTGTGGATGATCTACGTCAGTCCAAACCCTGGATGTGGGAGGGTGACCCGCTGGTGGAACAGGTTTATAAGGGGATGGGTGTTCAACCGATTCCTCTTTCAATAACTGATGTACTGCTTTCTTTGCAAACAGGTATGGTGAATACCGTTTATGCGTCTACGCAGGGGGCTCTGGCTTTGCAATGGTTCACTAAGGTGAAGCATGTTACCCGACTAAGAATGGGCTATGCGACAGGCGGGGTTTTAATTTCAAAGAAGAAATTCGACAAACTTCCTCAACCTTATCAAGATGCAGTGAAAAAAATTGGTGCTGAGTGCTTGCAGGAACTGGTTAAGCTTATCCAGAAGGATAATCTGAAAGCTCGTAAGGTGTTAGAGAATAATGATGTGAAATGGGTTGCACTTCCCGATGAGAAAGAAAAGGCGAGATTTCAGGAAGCAGGAGCCACGGCACGAAAAAACCTGGCAGGAAAATACTTCCCCGCAGAACTCCTCGATCAAGTGCTCAACCACCTAAAAGAATTCCGCCACTAGGCGTGCCCCTTCGGGGCATGAAACAAATGAAGCACATGCTGCCGACTGCAATAGCGTTATTGAGTTTGTGATTACTACGCTTGGCTACAAAAGAGCTGAGGCTACTTTGCTAACAGTTCTGGATCGTCGGGTTAGTTGAAGAAGGTTTCGATCTTGGCTTGTTTTTTCAACTCATCGATATAAACCGCCACTAAATTTTTGGCTTCTTCCATAAACAGATGTTTTTGGATGGCTGCTTCCAGTTCATCGAAGGGTGCTTGTTCTGAGGGTCGTTTTTCAATGAGTTTAATGACATGGAATCCGAACCGGGTTTCTACTTTTCCTGTGATTTCGCCAGGGTTTAGTTTTGAGACGGCTTCATCAAAAGACGGATCAAAAACTCCTTTATAGATTACGTCCAAGTCGCCACCATTTTCCCGGCTGGCTTCATCATCTGATTTTGTCTTTGCAAGTTCTTCGAAATTAGCGCCTTCCTTAAGCTCTTTGATAATTGCGTCGATCCTTTCTTCTGCTTTTTTGGTCAGTTCTTCTCTTTTGTTTTGCAGTTCCGCGACAGGGGTGGACTTCAGCATGTCAGGTGGAAAGATCGCCGCAAGAATGTGGCGAGTTCTGAAGGCTTCAGGACGAAGAAACTTTTGTTTGTTATCCTCATAGTATTTTTTGACTTCGGTGTCTGCAATCGAGATCTTGCCTTTGATTTGATCGTTCAACAATTGCCGGGCATTGATATCTACTGTCATGGAATTTTTAAGGTCATCCATAGTGATGTTTCTTGCGCCCAGGGCTTTTTCAAACTCTTCATCACTTTTATAAGGTTTGCGAAGAGCGGCCATTTCTTTTTCGATCAAGTCAGAGTCTACCTCTAAATTCTTTTTTTCACCCTGTTGATGGACCAGTTCTCGTACAATTTCTTTCTCTATCAGGTCTTTCACAACACTGGTTCTTTCACGCAAGGTCAGGGGGCGTTTGATGTTTCTTAAAATCTGATTCAGCCTGAAATCAATATATTTTGATTGAATGTCTACTCCGTTAACTTTTGCCACGACCTCAGGAATTTTCAGAGGCTGAGGAGAAGACTGCGCAGAAGCTTTTCCTGTGATCGGAAGAGTGAAGAGGGATAAAGCAATGAGAATTGAAAGGAAGAATCTGTTTTTCATGATTTTGTTAAATAGGGTAAAAGGTTAATTGGAACTGGAAAATATCTTGTTAAGCTGACAAAACTATTGGTTTGCCAGAAAATGAGATTGCTCAGTTGCCTCCCACGCTAGTGGTTCGGGAATTTCTGGGAGAATAACACTCATGAAAACATGTTGCAATACTTGTTCGTTAAATTGACGGATCGATGATGCTGTGGGAAAATCCTTCCCTATTATGACAACTTACCCTACATTCAGAGTTTCATGGGTTGCGTACGCCTGCCTTTTTGTTTCTGGGGCCGCCAGCCTGGTTTATGAGTTGATATGGTTTCGACATTTGACTCTGGTTTTCGGTGCCAGCCTGTATGCGTTGAGCGCAGTCTTGTGTGCGTTCATGATGGGGCTTGCAGGAGGAGCCTGGACCATGGGGCGGGTGCTTACTCGTTATTCCAGAAAGTTGGAACCAAGAAAACTGATTCGAGTTTATGGACTGCTGGAAGGCTTGATAGGACTTTATGCCCTGTGCTTCCCGATAGGTTTGAGTCTTCTGGAAAAGCTTTACCCTCTGATTTTGCCAGAAAGTGGGCAGGTTGGATTGACCGTGCACCTGCTGGAGTTTTTCCTGAGCACGCTCTTGATGTTTCCTGCGACTTTATTGATGGGGGCTACCTTGCCGTTGGTGGGGTGCTGGGCGACTGATAATCAGACCGAGAAGGTTTTCACCCAGGTTTCATTATTATATGGAGTTAATACGTTTGGTGCTGTTTTTGGTTGTTTGTTCACCCAGTTTATTGCCATTCGTATTTGGGGTGTCCAAGGAGCAACCTGGTTTGCTATTGCACTCAACGTGATCGTTCTTATGGTGTGCTACGGCAAGGCACAACTTTTTTATTCTGAGGACTCCAGTCCCGTTAAGACTGAAACCAAGAAACGTAAGAAACAACAAGACACAGAGGTTTCGCCCGCTATTGGTCTTTTAGTTTTTGTCATGTTTGCTTATTCGGGAATGGCTTCATTGTCGAGTGAGATTTTATGGACACGGATTCTTGTTTTTCCGATGGGGAGTACCCTGTATTCGTTCGCACTCATCCTTTCTACATTTTTATTGGGGATAGCGTTGGGCAGTCTGACGGCCAATAAACTTCTGGGGCAGTCCCACCGCGTGCTTAAGTTTATTTGTATTGAGATAGCTATCGGAGTTTTTTGCATCGCCATTCTTCCTGTGCTGGCAAACCTGACGGAGTGGACTACACTGGCGGATCACTATTTTTATAGTTTGGATAGCTCTCCCGAGAAAATTATTTTAATCCGGTCCTTGTTTGCCTTCGCGCTGATGATCCTCCCGACTTTTGGATTTGGTTTGCTTTTTCCTTTAGCCAACCATATTTATTCTTACCGGTTTGAGGGCGTCGGGAAAATTCTCGGTAATACTTATTCCATTAATACCGTGGGAGCAGTATTGGGGACCATTCTGACACCTTTTGTGTTCATACCGCTTTGGGGAATCCGTTTGTCCCTTTATGCGATTTATGCGGTGCTGATTTTGTTCGGTATTTATGTTCTGACAAGAGTGCGGCAATTTAAGCCTCTCTCCACGGTGATGATATTGGGCGCGGTAATTTCTGTTCTGGTTGCGGGTAAGGGCTATTGGGTGCCGGACATCCAGACCCAAAAAGCCGGTCAGGGAAATTTTTCCCGCTTGGAAGTGAATGTTCCAGCCGACCGGATAAGTCTACTTGATTATAAGGAAGGCGAATTCTCCACCATCAGTGTTGTGGAGGATAAGCAGAGCCGGGCACGTACAATTTATCTGGATGGATTCAGCACCGCCACGGTCTCCAATGCATTTTCCGGTAGCACATATATGCAGGCCATGGGGTTTGTGCCAATGGCGTTGCACCCCAAGCCCAAACACGTTCTGGTGATTGGGTTCGGCACTGGCAACACTTTGGGGACGGCTTCTTTATTTCCGGGCGCGGAGGTTCATGGAGTTGAAATTGATAAAAATGTTTTAGAGTTTTCCAAATGGTTTTCTCAATGGAATCATGATGTTTTGAACCGACCTAATACGAAAATGTTTATTCAGGATGGAAGAGCCTATTTGAAATGGTCGAAAACCACTTACGATGTCATCATTATGGAACCCATGTCCCCTCTTCAAGCCGGAGTGGTGAACCTTTATTCCAAAGAATTTTATGAGCTGGCTTTGAGTCGTTTAAAAGAAGATGGTTTGCTGGTGCAATGGCTACCCTTGCACCTGGTAGGGCCGGAAGACGCAAGGTCCATCACGCATACGTTCGATCAGGTTTTTCCTGAGTTTTCAGTGTGGAATAGTTTTCTCACGCGGATTGTCATGCTGGTTGGCAGTCGCAAGCCGATGTTGCTGGATAAAAATCATTTTGAGACCTTAATGGACAATCCACAAATAAAGCAGTTGGCCGTAGAAATGAAAGTGAACTCCTTTCTGGATTTTGCAGATTTTTTTATCACCGATGGAAAGCATTTATCTCCTTTTCTGGAGGAGGCGGGTGAGATCACTGATGACTCACCGTTGCTGGAGTTTTCTTCTGTTTCGTTGTTACCTCCGTTACAATGGGAGACCGACGAAAGTTTTTTGAACCTCTTGCGTCCCCGACTTGACCAGTTTCCAATCGTGAAGGAAATGCGAGGTCAGGAACAGGAAGTTTTTGAAAGAGATTATGCGGTTCGAACGGCGCAGAGATTCAGTCTGTTTGCACGCCGTTATCACGGGCCGGGAGAAACCTTTTTTACATCGGGTAATTATTATGGCGGACTGGAGTCTCTAAGGGCTTTCTTTGAATCGCATAAAACTCTCGCCATCAACTTGCAGGACGCTCAGTGGAATAACTAAGTTGAATTATGAAATTTAACCGTTTTGATAAATTTCTGATTGCCTTTCTGGTTTTGTTCAACGCCGGACTGTTTTATTACTTTGGCTCAGGGTTCAATCAAGGTGACTGGGTGGTTATTGAAGTGGATGCTAAAAGAGTGGCCCGCTTCTCACTCACAACTGATCATATTGCTCATGTGCAAGGTCCGTTAGGAATTACGGAAGTGGAAATCAAAAAAGGCAGGGCGAGAATTGTCCGCTCCCCCTGCAAGCTCAAGGTCTGCATCAAGTCGGGATACATTCAGTACGCCGACCGTCTATCAGCCTGCCTGCCGAATAAAGTGGTGGTGCGGATTGAAGGGGAATCTCAGCGCGGCCTGGACGCCGTCGTAGGGTGATGACAAAAGGTCCTCATCTTGTCATTCTGAACAAAGTGAAGAATCTTTGTTTTGGGTTGGTGTTGTTACTAACTCTGATCGCGACTCCGGTCTGGTCTTCTTACGCCAACCCGATCCATCACAAATTGCATATAGAGTTGGACCCTTCAACCCGGTTTGCCAAAATCGAAGATACGGTTCAGCTCAAAAACGGGAATTGCGAGGCTTTTTACCTTCATCCCAATTTAAAACTGGCCCAGGTCCCAGCGGGTTGGCAGGTTAAACCTTCCGGCAATCGAGAGCTTCTTAAGATAGAATTCAACAAAAATACTTCGACCAATTGCCCTGAAACTGTGACGTTTAATTACTCCGGGGTTCTTCATGACCCTTCTATGGGCCCTGAAAACTCAACGGATTCCAGTGGTTTCTTTTTTTCCGGTGAAAGCTATTTTTATCCGCAGATAAAGAGACAATTCTCCCGAGTCACTTTTGAGATGCAGGTGTCCCTTCCTGAATTGTGGCAGGTAGTGAGCCAGGGGCAAAGAAGCGAGCAACCTGGAACAAGGAAAATCGTTTCTTGGAAGTCTTCCCGGCCTTCTGAGGAAATATATTTGATCGGTAACAAGTTTCATATTTACAAGGCTGACCATGATGGACTTTCCCTATACGCTTTTTTGCTGAAAGAAGAAGACGGGCTGGCCTCGCAGTATCTTGAAACCGCTAAAGGTTATATCGATTTCTATTCCCGTTTGATTGGGCCTTACCCCTATGAAAAGTTTGCCCTGATTGAAAACTCTCGGCAGACCGGCTATGGGATGCCTTCTTTTACACTGATGGGATCGAAGATCATTCGCTTTCCGTTTATTCTGCATAGTTCTTATCCGCACGAAATTCTGCATAACTGGTGGGGCAACGGTGTTTTTCCTGACCTTGGGCAAGGGAACTGGTCGGAGGGATTGACTGCTTACCTGGCCGATCACCTTCTGTTGGAGTTAAAAGGGAAGGGAGCTCCCTATAGGTTCCAGGAAATGATGAAGTTTTCAAATTATGTGAATGAGGGGAACGATTTCCCGTTGAGTGAATTTTCTTATCGGGACAGCATGACCTCTCAGGCTATTGGTTATGCAAAGCTTCTGATGGTTTTTCATATGCTTCGAACCGAAGTGGGCGATGAAAACTTTTTAATGGGGTTGAAGCAGTTTTATGAGACCTATAAGTACCGATATGCGGGTTATGAGGGTATGCGAAAGAGCTTTGAGGAGGTGTCAGGCCGAAACTTAGGTCAATTCTTTAAGCAATGGATACATCGAAAAAGCGCTCCAGAAATCCGCTTGAAGCAAGCGTCATATGTTTCGTTCAGGGACCGATATGACCTTAAATTGAGTGTAGAGCAATCCGATCCTGTTTTTAAGCTGACGCTTCCTGTAGCCATCTGGACTACGGGTTTTCCGGTGGCTCAGGTTCATTTCCTAAAGTTTGATACAGAAGCGCAGGACTTTAGGTTTCAATTATCAGCCGAGCCGGTGGCAGTTCGGCTTGATCCTTATAATGATGTCTTTCGCCGATTGGGGGCTGAAGAAGCTCCTGCCAGCCTGAGTCAGACTTACGGTGCTCAAACAGTGCTGGTACTTCTTGAGGAAGAGGGGAACCTGAATTACCGAGGATTTGCTCAGTCGGTCGCAAAACCACAAAATATTATTATTGGTGATGATAACGACTCATACCCTGAAGGCAGTTTATGGGTTTTCGGACAGAATAATCCCTTGAGAAAAACCTTTGCTTTGCAACTCAAGAAATTGGGAGTTGAGGTGGACGAGAAGGGTGTCAGGTTTTCCGACCGATCATTTCCCTGGGAGGATCACAGCTTCGTTTTTACTCTTACGAGAACAGATCAGAAAAAAGGAACCATGACCTGGGTTGTCGCTGGTAATGCGGAAAGTATTCCTGGTCTAATGCGCAAACTGCCGCATTACGGAAAATATGGTTATCTGGTATTTGAAGGCTCTGCCCCGTTAAACCGGGATAAAGGCATATGGCCTTCCAATCCGGTGGCGATGCAAAGGATATTTAAGGATGAGTCGCCGCGTTCTTTACCCAAACAAAAGCCACTGGTTTCATTCAAGCCGTTTCCAAAGTCGTAACCCCACCCTATAATAAAGAGATATACTGACAATTACTGCTGACCTTAAACAGGAGGGCGTGATGACGAGAAACTCTCGATTAACTCTATTTGGAATAGTATTGTTTTTTTTCTTTTCTGTAGGAATTGCAACAGCGGGTGATGCGGTTTCTTTTACCGGGATTGTTAAAAAAGTGATTGCGGAAAAGAATAAGGTTGGCATTAAAGACCCTGAAACCAAAAAACGCTTTACCGTGATTGTGAATGCCGAAACTCAGCCGGATGGACTTAAAACTTTAACCAGCTTGAAAAAGAAAGATAAGGTTGAAGGCAAATATACGGTTACTGATGCAGGGTTATATATCGCTTTAGAACTTGTGAAAAAATAGGGTTATTCGTCTGTATAAGCGGGAAGTGTTGTGAGACGTGTGTCCTCCACCGGTCCTCCAACTGTGAAATGATACAAGCTTTGATAACTCCGGTCTTCAATGCCAAAAATTTCTCGCACAGGATCATCGAAGAAGCATCCGATTCCCGTACTGCGGATGCCACTGACCTCTGCTTGAAGGTATAGCATTTGCCCGATGGCCCCACATTCCCAATAAAGACGAGGGTACATCCAAGGGCCATAGTTCGTTGATGTGTTTTCAAAGGCGCTGATCATACCCAGGCTGAAACAACCTTTTCCGGCGATATCCTGTCCACATGAAACGGAAGTGGCCATGCCTTTAAAGTCACCTTCCTGCAATAAAAACAAATCCATGTTTTCTGGGCAGGCATTTGGTTTTTCCCAGACGAAATCTTTCTTCAACTTGGATTTTAAGTCACTCAGATGATTTTTATTGCGCACCAAAAAATACAAACCTTCAGCAAGACCTTCGACCCTATGAATAAAAAGTCCCAAATGGATTTGTGAGTCCCACGGAAAAGTTTGAAAGGGGAGGGGGCAAGCCTCAGGAAGGCTTGTTGCCATAAACTGAAAAAATGTTTCACTTGAAATTCGCGTCTTCCCATCCATAGCAACGGCACTTCTCCGTTGATGAATGGCTTTCCTTATTGGAAAAGAATCTTCTTGTAAAAGGGTTGATGGTGTTGTCTCATTGAGGTCGTAATTGGGGGAGTCCTCTGTGTACGGTTTTTGAGTTGCTTGAGAGACTTCGGTTATGCCGCTCCAGTCCATGTGTTCGTTGCTCAAAGTATTAGGTTCTCCCACCCACTTCAAATCAGAGAAGCCCGCAACAAAATCTCTGCTTCTTATGGTCTTCGCATTTTCTTGAAGAGTGATCGCGACCAGGCAGTTTGGAACTTCAATCTCATCTTCATTTTTATTGTGTAATCCCAGGATGGCTTCTAGATCTTCACTGCCACGATGGTCCATCAATTGAGTTCGCCATCCTAACGCTGAGCAAGCCACATTTATGGCCGCCAGAGCATGGCCCATATCATGATGGCAGTATCTGAAAGCTCTCAGTCCGTACTTCCATGCTTCTCTCCAGTAAATGGAACTCAAGCCGATGAAGAAGGTGTTTTCAGGGCACCCTATCTGTTTCCAGGTTTGATTTGAAAAGGTCGTTCGCATTTCCAGCCCGTGAGTTTTGGGGCAGTAATGGGAAACGGATGGAGAGCTACTGATTCCTTCCAGGGGACCGCAGATTAAATAACCTTCTGTAGGATGCAGGTTTCCACTGGAGGGGTTAACCCGAAGAGCCCACTTTGATCCCTGAAAACTCTTCCATGCTGAAATTGCGAGGCTATCAAAGAACAACTGGGAAAGAGTTGCATAACTTAAGGGAAGAGGTGGAATTTTCCCAGGTTGCAAAGCTTCGTGGAAAAGAGGTCCATCACTCAGAGAGACTTTTTTTAATTTGATTAATTCTGCGCCTTCATAACGGCGAAAGGGATCGGGCTGGTTTTCCCAGTCCATATAGCCGGGGCTGGGAGCCGACCTTTGATAACCGTGTCTGGAGTATTGGTGGTACTGTTTGGCTATATCCCAGTCAGACATTTTTTGTTAGAAAAATAGATGTGTGGAAGAGTAAAGATAGGTCTCATTGGTTAAAACTAATTCTTGCAGGATTATAACGGGGAAGAAGGATTAGGTTGTAAGAGAATTTTTTTGCGTTTACAAAAATAAGAGCTGAGTTATCGCAATCGATGTAAGACAGCCATGACATCCTGAAACCGGGGCAGGGCCAACAGGCCATTGTTGAAAGGCGCGACCGATTCGAGTTCGCCCTTTTCGATGGCATGCAGAATATGTTTTATCGCATTGCAGTTTGACACAGTGGGATCAGTCTCCTGCATATCTTTAAGTTGTTTCAGAATCCAACCACAAAGTTCCAGTTGTCCCGATTCAACAAGGTGCTCGACATAATGCACATCGATATCGGTGCGGCCGAGGATGAGTGTGATTAACCCTTGAGTTTGAATCACGCATGTTTTTTTGCCTCGGCTGAAATCCAACGCTGATAAATTTCTGACTCGCATTTTTATTTTTGGCAGAGGCTTACTGGTTTCGGTTTTGCGACTGCCGGGAGTTTCTTGCACAATTTGTTTTGCCTTTGCCGTAACCAGCTTGGGCTGAAATGAATCCATAGCGATGACTTGATCGGCTGAGTCAAAATAATCCCCACTTCCTCCCATGACTAAAAGAGTGCTGACTCCGAAGTCCTTGTGCAATTCCTCAATTCGGTCTACCAGCGGTGTGATCGGTTCTTGATCGGATGCGATCAGGGACTGCATTCTGGCATCGCGGATCATGAAGTTGGTGGCGCAGGTGTCTTCATCCATGAGTAGAAGTGAAGAACCGGACTCTATCGCTTCGACAATGTTCACTGCTTGCGAGGTGGAGCCGCTGGCCGAGACAGTGGAGAAATTTTCAGTCGAAGGAATGAGAGGCAAGTTGTCCATGAATCCGGAAACGTTGATGGGTTGGACAGAGCGACCATCTTCTGCGCGAATTTTTACTGCCGTGGGTTGAGTAGCGATGCGCTCGCGTCCGTCTCCTGAGACATGTGGATAGACCGCATCCTGAATGGCTTTCAGTAAAGTGCTTTTGCCGTGGAACCCGCCGCCGACGATCAGTGTAATTCCCATTGGAATGGGCATGCCGCGAACTTTCCCGCCATGTCGCAGTTGCACTTCTGCACTGAGTTCTTCCGGTGCAGAGAAAAGCACACCACCATTTTTAAGAGGCATGTCGCTGATTCCTGATGCACGTGGGAGAAGCGATCCGTCGGACACAAAACCGGCCCACTGGTTTTGGTTTAACAAATGGGTCAATGCAGAATAATCTTCCAGCGTTTCCAGAGCTTGTTGGACTTTGTTCATATTTAAAGATTTGGCTAGCAGGCATTCCTCCCAGACCGGAGGCAGAATTTCGGAGAAAAGTTTTACACACTCTTTAGCCAGCACCTTTCGTCCGTCTCCGGGAAGGCCAGCGAATAGGGTCAGAGTCAAAATATCATTTTTAATTTGCAGACCACTTCGGCGGATTATTTTTTGTCCCGGTGCCTGCACTGCGATTTCTCCACTTCGTCCGGAACCTTTGATTTTACCCCGGCATTGCAGGGTGTGGCGGCTCACCACTCGTAACAAATGGTCTTCGAGAGCCAGTTTTCTTAGAGGATTTTCGTAGTGGGTTTTTGCAAATCCGGCTGACTGAAGTTCGATTTTTATGGATAACCGGGAAGGTGCCGCAAATGGATCGCCTTGTACGTGCTCAAAGGTTAAATCAAACAGGCCAAAACCGTAACTTTTGCCTTGCAGGGTTTTATAGGATTTATAACCTTTACCGTCCAGTGACGTGATTTGATTTATAAGTTCTTGTGGTGCATGCATAGAGATTAGTGGGAATAGTGTCCCGCAAAACCCTGGGCTGAAATCCCTACGGGCAGATAAACGCGGGCGATGTTAGCAATATGGTCCCGGTATGACAGCTGGATAGAATCTTTCTGGACCTGACTCATGGCTGAAGGAAGGCGGGTTTTTAATGTTCGGGAGCCTTCGGCGGTTCCGTCACCTTCTATAAAGTGATCAATGATTACGGCGGAAGCTCCTGCATTTTTCAGGCGTTCAAAAAAATGCTGTGGGTTTTCCAGTGGATATAAAGGTGAAAGACAGGCCAAGGTGTTGAGGCCTTGGGCTGACAGTTGTTCCAAAGCGGAAATTCGTTGCTCAACGCTACAGGGAGGGGGAGGGAGTCCTGGCAAGCGGTCGCGGTCCCCTTCTATAGAAATGTGGATTCTAAGAGAGCAGAGTTGCGAGAGTTCTAGTAGAATTTTTTGATCATCCAAAATGCTTGCGCTATGGGTTTGCAGGATCAATGCGTCCGGCGGGCAGGTTGTCATGGACTGCAGGACCGCACGGGTCACCCGGTGCTTTTTTTCAGCCGGCTGCCAAGGGTCGGTGGAGCTGGACATGAAAATCGTGAAGGGAAGGGATCTTCGGTGAGCCCAGTTTTTTTCTTTTTCCGCCGATTGGATATACAACTCCCCAGCGTTGATTTTAACATCGACAAATTCCCCCCATTCACGGCCTCGCGTCAACCAATGATTGAAGCGGACATAACAACCTTCACCGCAAGAGGAAAGCCCGTAGCCACAGCCGCTATACGGATTCACCGAGTGCGAGCAAACGTCCTTAAGATAGCCGCTGGAGCGGGTTAATAGAGTTTTGCTTTGAATCAGATTTGTCTGCACACTCTTCACTCGTAAGGAAGGTTGGGGGAAGTGCTTGTGAGTCAGGGGATTTCATCCCATTTTACAGACCCGAGATTCATTTTGAAGTTTGGGGCGGCTTTATAAAAGACTTCATAGCCTCCTGTGCTTTTGTTAGCTTCAGCGACCACCCATTTGCGGTCGGGAAAGTCTTCCAAGTCCCATATCCAGACTTGCCGGTTATCTGTCTTGGCTACTGTTATGGCGCCGCGATCTTCCCCGAAAAAAAACTGGCCGTATAAAGTGACCGTAGTTCCGGGGGGACCATCCAGAGTCATAGTGTACTCGCCCTCACAGAAATAGTTTCTCATGTCTCGGAGATCTTCGGCATCCTTGCCTTTCTTCAAGTAATAAACGTCTTCGCAGGTGCGTCCGCTTTGAAAGATGGTCCATGGGTCCGAGGTCTCCCTGAACAGTACCAGTTCGGTCTTGGTTTCTACTGCCCAATTGACAGAGGGAAAACCAAAAGTTACTATTAATAAAAGCCAAATTGTTTTAAGTGTCATTCGCGAAAACGTTGAAAGAGTATTTTGATATTTGACAACTTGTGCATTGCCATGCCTTCAAAAATTAGCAAGCCTCAGGGCGGAAGCTGGTTTTTGTCTGCACCTCGGTATTGTTCCCGGATAAATACAGCCCTGCTTTTTCGTTAAACATTTTATCATTATTTACCTAAGTACGGTATTCTCTCTGGCTGTGTTCTCTTTAATTAGAGGGTTAGAGTTAAGATTATTATCAGAACTTTAGGTTTTTTGCTGTTGTGACACGGCGTTTTCCTTAAATGGGCGGTTCAATTTATGGGGCAGGAGATAGAAATTAAAAAATATTATTCCACGAAATATTTGGTTGCGGGCTTGATCCTTTCAGGGGTGATTTTTGTGGTTGATACCCAAATTCCTCTAGGGGTTGCAGGTGGCATGCTTTACGTCGTCCTGGTTCTTTTGGGGCTGATGACGGGGCATCGCTCTTTTATTATTTATGCGGCGGCTCTAGGTTCCGTTTTAAATGCTGTCGGTTTCATGGTTTCACCACCAGGAGGTGAATGGGGCCAAGTGGTTGCCAATCGATTTCTAGGGGTTTTTACGATTTGGATGACGGCGATACTTTGTCTGATTATAAACCGGGCAGAGAAAGGCCAACATTCTGCCCATGACGAACTGGAAGACAAAATCAAGGACCGAACGGGTATGATTCAGGAAACGAATGAGCGTTTAAATGCTGAAATAGAATACTCCAAACAGATCAAAGCCATTGCCGTGGCTTCTAACGAAACCCGGGCGATAGATGAAACTTTGCGTTTTTGCCTCCGCCAGATATGCGAGTTTGCGAGATGGCCGTTGGGGCATTTATATTTGGCGGCAGACAATCCCGCTGAAGGGCTTGTCCCAACCGAGTACTGGCATGTCGATGAACCCGGGCAATTTGAAACATTTCAAAAAGTTACTCTGGAGACTCCTTTGGAAGAAGGGATTGGTCTTCCAGGCCGAGTGCTGGTCAGCGGTGAGCCAGCTTGGATCATCGATGTTACTAAGGACTCTAACTTTCCACGTGCCAAGCAAGCGCAGGATATTGGGGTTAAAGCCGGGTTTGCCTTTCCTATATTAATTGGCAGGAAAGTAGTGGGAGTGATGGAATTTTTCTCGCCCAACGCGGTGGAACCCGACCCGCAAATGCTCGATATCATGGCACAGATAGGAACACAGCTTGGCAGGGTGCTGGAAAGAAAACAGGCTCAGGATGAAAGTGAGCGTTCACAGGATCAGTTGCGTAAACTATATCATCGTCTGGAGCAGGTGCGTGAAGAAGAGAGGACTCGTACCGCGCGGGAAGTTCATGATCATCTCGGTCAAGTACTCACCACGATCAAACTGGAGCTTTCCCTGCTCCGTAAGAAGCTTGATGTTGATAACCCGGCGATACAGAAGTCAATAGAACAGCTTCTTGAGATGAGTGATGATGCTATTCAAACCGTTAAGAAAATTTCAATGGACCTCAGGCCGCCGATTTTGGATGACCTGGGAATAGCCGAGGCCATTGTGTGGCAGGTTAAAGAGTTTACAGGTCGGACGGGAATTGAGTGTGAATTCGAGGATAATTTGAATGATTTTGAACCCGATCTGGAGCGCTCCACCACTTTGTTCCGGATTTTTCAGGAAACCCTGACCAATGTTGTCCGCCATGCCGGTGCTACTAAAGTATATGTTACACTGAGTGAGTACAATGATTCTGTCACCCTTCAGATTCGGGATAACGGATGTGGAATATTGCCCGGCGAAGTGTCAAATTTAAGGTCTTTAGGTTTACTGGGGATGCGTGAACGGGCAATGGTTTGGGGCGGCAATTTGCAGATTCACGGCGTTTCTGATGAGGGGACAACAGTAACTATTAATATTCAAAAAGGATGATCATGGCGACAAAGAAGGAAACGGGAAAAATAAAAGTAATCATTGCGGACGACCACCCATTGTTCCGTCGAGGTTTGAAACATGCTTTTTCAGAAACTCCTGATATCGAGGTTGTGGATGAAGCAGAAACAGGTGAAGAGTTGTTGGAGAAGGTTCGAGGCATGGATTTGAACCTCGCTCTCTTGGACATCTCCCTTCCAGGAAAAGGCGGGCTGGAGATTCTCAAACAACTGAGAGAAGAACGTCCAAAATTGCCAGTCTTGATCTTGACCGTTTATCCGGAAGAACATTACGCTGTCCGCTTTTTCAAAGCCGGGGCATCGGGTTTTATAACTAAAGAGAGCAGTACTGACCAGATATACTTGGCAGTGCGAAAAGTCGCTGATGGAGGAAAATATGCCAGCCCTGAAATCACCGAAAAATTGGCATTCGACTTCACCAAATCTGATCGGCCCGCCCACGAAAGACTTTCGGACAGGGAGCACCAGGTTTTTATGATGTTGGCAGAGGGTGAATCTCCTACTGAGATTGGTAAAGAGTTATCCCTAAGTGTAAAAACCATCAGTACGCACCGTTCCAGAATTCTGGATAAAATGCAGATGAAGAAAAATGCTGAATTAATCCATTACGCGATTTCCCAAAAGCTTATTCAATAATGCTTTTCAGGCGCAATGGCGTCTCCCTCCCCCACAAATAAGACTCTCCTCGCTATATAGGACTAACACCTAGTCAAAATGTAGGATTAATGGCTAGGTGTTTTGAGGTTTAGGCCTATGTCAAAAAAGGTATTACGCCTATATCTACGGCAAGTGCTATCTATTAAACTCTCTCGGAAAAATAAGTAATAAGAAATAAGAAATAGTCTGTTACACGATTGAGTGTTTTTAATAAACAAAACTAAGGAGAGGGTTTATGAAAAAGATTTTTGTTTTGACAGTGGCTTTCATTGCAGGTTTTGCTCTGGTTGCTAATGCAGGATCGATCAAACCAGGCCAAACAGCAAAATGTAATGATGCAAAAAGCATCACGCTTGAAACTGCAGGCGCAGCAAACTCTGCAGGCGGCAAAGACGGCTTCACCGATAACGATCGTGGCGGTGCTAACTTGAGCATCTGGAAGTCTTCTACCTTCACCACGATTCCTATAACCTTAGGGCCGAACGACAATAACGATAGTCTTAACGGCACTGATGGTGGAAAAACTGGTCTTCCTCGAAGAGGCGGAATGGGTAAACACAAAGTAACTCTGGTTGGTCAGAATAATTTCAGCCGAGGTGATTCTCTTGGTGATATCAGCGGATTGGTTAAGATCACCAATACCGGTGTAAACGCAGTTACGGTTACCTGTAACTAAGATTTGTTTTAGTGAGGGCTTAATAGCGAGTTGGGTCCTTACCCTAGAGAACAGCCGACCTCTCCCGGTCGGCTGTTTTTTTTTGTTTTTCCTCAGTCGCGACCTGTCAGTTGAGTCCTAGTCTCTATCGTTGTCACTCTCCTCCCTATCATTCCTTTTTCGGCTTGCGGCTATTCTCATGTTCACCTGTGTTTGATATGTGATTCTGTGCATTTTTCTTTTGAATGGACTTCGTCGCCCTTCAGTTGACCCTCCTAATATTTCTTATGCAATGAGAGAAAATTCTTATGTTGAGATGGGCGATCAGGCTATTAAAAAAATAGTTATCGGCTGATATCTAAAGTATATGCGTTTTATTAAACTCTCCAACAATTGTGAAAAGGTTTATTAGCACTGCTGAGTGAGTGATTTTTATAAAACAAAACTAAGGAGAGGGACTTATGAAAAAGATTTTTGCTTTAACTG
>JAJDBH010000053.1 GCA_029261455.1 Nitrospinaceae bacterium | reverse complement strand
AGATTTGTCGGTACACTCACAGGCAACACTTAATAAAGTGGCGCGAGAATTAAATGAACGACCCCGTGAGACATTAGCATTTGAAACACCGGCAGAGAGATTTAACGCATGTGTTGCGTTGACCGGTTGAAGTCGCAGCCGTTCCCAGACTTTAATAGGATAAAATATTTTGGTGTTCAATCCCTCCCGGCGGGTAGGCCTGTTGCTCGTTGGGTCCAGCGTCACGCAGGCCGAGTGCCGGTTATGACTCCGGTAGGGATGGCATCAACTCGGAAATGGCGAATATCGGAAATGCCAGCTTCCTTAAGCCAGTCAATTTTTTCCTGAACGGGGTGTGCTCGCCCCCCTTCAGTCAGCATACCTATATTGAGGCTGAACAAGGTGTCACCGAGAGGGCCGGTCTGATTTTCGTCGGTGCAAAACCCGTGGATGACAATGCGCCCACCCGGTTTAACAGCTTTCACGGCTTTAGCGACCAGAGTCTTACTCATATCTGCGTCATACATGTGCAGGATATTGGCCATAAGCACTAGGTCGTATTGGCTGTCGCCTAAATCATCTTTATGGAAATTTCCCGGTTTGGTCTCAACCCGATCTTGCAAGTTATAAGTTTCTATATAATTTTTTGTAACTTCTAAAACTGGTGCGATGTCGAACACGGTTGCTTTAAGGTGGTTGTGTAATTTGCACCATTCCAGTGAATAAGTTCCCGGTCCTCCTCCTATATCCAGCATGGATTTTGCGTCCCCCACTGGAATTTCGCGGGCGATCATCCAAGTGGCTTTAAGTGCCTTGTCGTGCATGGCATCGGTGAAGGCTCTCATTTTATGGGAATCACCACCCAACATTTCCATGATGCTTTTAATAAGAATGCCGGATTTTATGAACGAAGAGAGTTGGCCCCAAATGGGATAAAGGTCGGCCGAGAGTTGAATCCATTGTTGAAGAGAATGGCCCCCGCCTGTCGTGAGGTATTCGTGGGCGGTTTCTGGCAGATGGTAGGTCTGGTTTTCTTTGGTAATGATTTCTAATGAAGTGAGGGCGTTAAGTAGGCGTTCGGTGGCTTCCGGGTCCAGGTTTAATGCCTTTGCGGTTTGTTCTGCGGTTGCCGGTTGTTTGAGCTGGTCAAATAGTTTTAATTCGTTCGCCGCCATGACCACGCACGCCGGTTGATAACCATCTAGTATTTTCCCGATGACTTTGTCCATTTCCATTCCAGATACCTTTAAATTAATGGGTTCAGCGGTTATTAGATTTCATTGCTCGGTCAATTTCGCGGTCGGACTCTCGTTTCTTGATTGAGGCTCGTTTGTCGTAAAGCTTTTTTGCTTTGGCAACGCCTAAATCTACTTTTGCCTTTCCGTTTTTAAAATAAACTTTTAAGGGGACGAGTGTGCAGCCTTTTTCCTGCGTTTTTCCGATGAGTTTGCTGATCTCTTTTTTATGCAAAAGCAGTTTGCGCTTTCTCATGGGGTGATGGTTGAACTGGGTGGCAGGGGTGTAAGCATCGATATGAAAATGGAGCAACCAGGCTTCTTCCCCATCAATGATGGCGTAGCTATCGACCAGATTGGCTTTGCCATTTCTCAGGGACTTGACTTCAGTGCCTTTCAGCATTATCCCGGCTTCCATACTGTCTTCGATGGAATAGTTGTGTCGAGCTTTTTTGTTTTGGCAGATTATTTTGATATCACTCACGATTAATCACTGGATAAATGGACGTGGGCAGGTCTGTTTTTAACAGGCCATGCATAATTGGTTTAGTTGGCTTTCAGGGTTACGGATTGTCCGGTCCTGGCTCTCAGTATCTTTTTAGCACTGTCTTCACGGCAGAAGATTTCCAAATGGTTCCAGCTGTTGATGATCGCTCCCGGCTGACGGGGTTTCATTTGATAGTAGCCGGTAACAAGTCCATCAATGCGATTCTTTCCGATCTGTATCTTTATTGTATCGGAAGAAATAAAAGTTTCGTGGATTAATTCTGCTGGGATATTAGTAGTGAGATTGCCGAAGTGATCTATATGGATGATTTCCCCATGAAGTGTTGCTCCTATTAATTGAGGCTGCGGAAAGTCATGCAGGACAGGCTTCACCATTCTTGGACCTACTTTTGAGTGTTGAATGCCGCTGGCAATCCATCCTGCACAGGGTGCGAATACATCTCGCCCGTGAAATGTGTTGGATACGTTTCTAAGGAAATATTTTTTGTTGGTGATCTCGTAAGCTCGGCTATCGGGATGGAGAACGGGGGTGAGCACTCCATTATCGGGGCCGATAAAGGTCTGAAATTTGGACTGGACCAGCATGGCTCTGCGGATTACCAGGCCGGGGCCACCTGTTTTCTTGGGGGAAGTTTTTCCTGTGTTTTTTTCTGTTGTTAGGAAGCCACCGCCAACTCCGGGGTCTACGACCACCACATGAACAGTTTTTCTGGGAAACCAAGGATAGGCGGCATTGAGAACCAACGCGGCCTGAGTAATGTTTTGTGGTTCGATATTATGAGTGATGTCAACGATCTGGGCATCGGGCACAATATTGAGAATGACACCTTTCATGATG
>JAJDBH010000052.1 GCA_029261455.1 Nitrospinaceae bacterium | reverse complement strand
CTATCCTTAAATATGCCTCGCTCATGATTTGCCGCTAGAATATTCTGAATTATACCAGAGAACTTTTTATGGAGTGTGCCATGTACAAAAAAACAACAATTTTCTTTCTGATATCCCTTCTTTCAGGTATTGCTGGATGTTCTTTGCATTCCGGTTCCACCTACGAACGAAATGAAATGGGTTCGCCGCAATATTTCAAAAAAGGAGTGATTGTTTCCGTAAGAGATGTGGAGATAAAGGGAACGGAATCAGGGGCCGGGGCTGTTGCGGGTGCATCAGCGGGAGGGCTTGCAGGTTCGACCTTGGGAGGAAACACAGCGACTCGTGTACTGGGTGCTTTAGGGGGCGCAGTTATCGGTGGGGTGGTTGGCCATGCTACTGAAGATGTTATAACAAGTGGTGATGCATCTGAATTTATCATTCAGCCTGATGAAGGGGAGCCTTATGCAGTCGTACAAGTCAATGATGAAGAACTTAAGCCTGGTGAGCGAGTTCTGATCATGGATTCTGGCAAAGTGCGTATTGTTCGGGATCAAAGCAAAAAATAGCTAAAGACTTTAAAATATAGCCATTTAAATTATGTCTCTGAATTTTTCTTTGAGGAAAGTAACAGCATGAATGAAGCGGAAGATTATATTCAACTTACCACTAGGCTACAGGAGAGTAACCGGCTAGGCGGAGTCATGGGCATCCTGCATTGGGATCAGGAGGTCATCATGCCGACAGGAGCCGCAGAGTCCAGGGCACAACAACTCGGAGCTCTGGCCGGGGTCCTGCATGAAAAGACAATTCACCCAGAAATGGGAAGACTGCTGGACCGTCTCCCTCGGGACAATGAAAATGGATTCACCGCTTTTGAATGGTGCAATATTCAGGAAGCCCGCCGAGACTTTGATATGGCGACACGAATTCCTAAAACATTGGTCACTGAACTGGCCGAACTTTCTTCTCGGGCCCATCAGGTTTGGGTGAAAGCCCGTGCTGAAAATAAGTTTTCAGACTTTGCTCCCGTTTTAAAACGTCTGGTAGATTTGAAAATAAAGTGGGCGGGTTATGTTTCTCCTGAAATGCAGACTTATGATGCCAATATTGATGTTTTTGAAAGAGGGACAACACAAAAAAATATCACCCCGGTATTTGATCGTCTTAAAGCTGAACTGATTCCACTGATAAAATCTATCCAGGAGTCGGACTACCAGCCCGAGACTACTTTTTTGTCCGGCCAGTTTCCAATCGATCATCAGGAAGCCTTGGGGCGCAAAATCAGTGAAGAAATGGGGTTCCAGTTTGACAAAGGTAGAATGGATGTTTCGGTACATCCATTTTGCGGCGGCAGTCACCCTACGGATGTGCGTATTACAACTCGCTACCGCACAGATAATTTTGTCGAATCATTGTATGCAGTCATACACGAGACAGGTCATGGGCTTTATGAACAAGGGCGCATGCAGGATGGACGCGACCTGCCGGTATCGGAAGCATTGACCATGGCCATTCATGAATCTCAATCTTTGTTCTGGGAACGCATGATTGCGCAGGGAAGACCATTTTGTGCTCGCTATCTGCCGTCACTGGCCGAAACATTTCCACAAAACTTTAAAGATGTAACTCCTGAAAGATTCTATGAAGCTGTTAATGTCAGTCAGCCCTCACTGATAAGGGTGGAGGCCGACGAGGTGACTTATCCTATGCATGTCATTCTGCGTTATGAATTGGAAAAGGGTCTATTTGACGGGTCAATTCAGGTCGAGGATTTACCCGAGCTGTGGAAGGCTAAAATGGTAGAATATTTGGGTGTGGAACCGGCTACAGACACGCTTGGAGTTTTGCAGGACACCCATTGGAGTGGCGGGGCTTTTGGCTATTTCCCGTCATACACTTTAGGTGCGATCTATGCGAGTCAGTTTTACCAGACATTAATGCAAACTAAACCTGATATCGAAAAACAGGTCGAGGCGGGGAACCTGACTCCTGTGAGGGAATGGCTGGGGTCTCAGATTCATCAAAAAGGCAGGTTGCTATCAGTTCCTGATCTAGTTAAGCAGGTGACTGGCGAAGGATTGAACCCAGAAATTTTTCTTGATTATTTGAAAAATAAATATCGCCAAATTTACAGGCTAAACTAAAAGGTGGGTGATGGGCCTTAGTGACAGCAGCGCAACATATCCTAATATGAAACGTAAACATCAATATTGTGATGTCTGCGGAACTCTTTTACCTGCGCCGGGTTATTTTTGCGTCCAATGCGATCCTCCTGAGCCTCCAGATGTTGATCCTGAAAAAGGCTTGAATGCTTCCCAGGCTTCTTTGCGCATTGTCTTGTTAATCTTGATTTTCATTGTAGTTGCTGTAGTCAGGCTGGAAATTGATTTAGAAAACCTAGCTCCAGAGAAAGTAGCTAGTGAAGTTCCCCTTAAAATTGCTGAGGACGAAGACTTTAAATTACTTTTTAAGATTAAGGTGAGTTTTGCCAATTTACGCGACAAACCCAATACAAAGACGAGTAAAATTTTATTTGTTTTGCCCAAAGGAACATCGGTTGAAGTTCTGGAGAAAAAAGGGAAATGGTCAAAAATAAGATCAAATCCGGCCCCTGGAGAAGAGGCCAGGACCGGATGGTTAGCCAGCAAGCTTCTGGACTCTGAAATTAAATGATTTTTTCAGCCACCTAATTTATCACTGGCCTCAAGGATAGCTGTTTTAAATTCTTCATAAGTCTTGGTTACTGGAAACTGAGGGAATTCTTTCACGACGTTATCTGGTGCCCGGAATAAAATCCCCGCGTTTGCTTCTTTTAGCATCCCTGTATCATTGTATGAGTCCCCTGCAGCGATGACTTTCAGGTTCAGCCCCTTCAATGCCGCCACGGCTTTGGTTTTTGCATCGGGAATTCGCAAACGATAGTCGGCGATTTTCCCGGATTCATCAACTATCAAGTCATGGCAAAACAGGGTGGGATAGTCGAGTTGTGCCATCAATGGTCCTGCGAATTGGTTGAAAGTGTCAGACAGGATGATGACCTGAAACTCACTTTCCAGCCAGGATAAGAATTCTTTCGCACCAGGAAGTGGTGCAATTCCTCCAATAACATCTTCTATATCTGAGAGTTTAAGGTTATTCTCATTAAGGATTTTGAGCCGCCCCTGCATCAGTTCATCATAATCCGGGATATCCCGCGTAGTCAGCCGTAACTTTTCAATACCAGTTTTTTCAGCGAATGCGATCCAGATTTCGGGAACGAGAACTCCTTCTAAATCCAAGCAGGTGACGAGCATAGTTGGTGTGTCCTTTATTTAGAGTTTGCGAAAATGAGTTAGACGGGAATTTGTTTTTTCTTTCTCAAGTCCAGAAGAAAACGCCATTCTTCATTTTTGGTGAAATGAGAGATTAAGGCATATACCAATATTCCGACAGATATGCAACCGGTCAGAACAAATAATCGGGTTGAAAGAGGATCACTGACATGAAAAAAGCTTTCTCTGCCAAAATAAGTGATGACACCCATAGCTACCGCCGCAGAAGACATTTTAAGGGTCGAACGTAGTATCTTTCTTCCTCCCATCAGGCCGAGCCGTTTTCTTAAATGAAAGATCAATAGAGCGACATTAAATAAGGCCGCTATAGAGGTGGCCAGTGCCAGACCGCCATGTTGCAAAGGTCCCATTAAAATCAGATTTAAAACCGTGTTAAGAACCATGGCATAAATACCAATTTTTGCCGGTGTTTTGGTGTCCTGTAGAGAGTAAAAAGCAGGTGCTATGATTTTGATTCCTGAATAAGCGCAAAGGCCAATGGAATAATAGAGCAGGGCAATGGCAGTGCCTTCGGTCGTAGAGGCCAAAAACTCACCCCTTTCCCATAACGTATTGATGATGGGTTCGCGAAGAATAATCAACCCTACTGTAGCGGGTATGGTTACAAACAGAATGAGACGGATACTAAAACCTACAGTCTGTACCAACTCTTTCAAGTCACCTTTTGCAGCCTGGCTTGATAATGTAGGAAGAAGTGCCACCCCTAAAGCTACTGCGAATACTCCCAGAGGCAGCTGCACCAAACGGTTGCCATAGTATAGATATGAAATCGATCCTCCCGGCAGTAGGGAAGCAATCAGGGTATCAATCATAATATTTAATTCATAAACTGCCAAGCCCAATACAACTGGCCCCATCAGTCGGGCAATCTTGACAACTTCTTCCTGCTTGAAGTTGAGCGTTTTTTCAAAGCGCATTCCTTTTTTTAGAACAGCAGGAAGTTGAACCAAGAGTTGCAGGGCTCCGCCTACCACAACGCCAATAGCCAATCCCATAATAGGTTCATCCATTAAGGGGGCAATAACAAGAACCGACACAATCATGCTGATATTTTGCAATATGGGTGTAGCGGCTGGAAGAGCAAAAACTTTAAGGGTGTTTAAAATTCCCATACAAAAAGCGGCTAATCCTATAAAGAAAAGATAAGGGGCCATACAGCGCGTAAGTTTAACTGTCAGTTCAAATTTTCCGGGTTCATCGAGAAACCCGGGAGCAAAGACGGTGATCACTGCGGGAGAAAATATCAGGATTAATAAGGATGCAGCGGATAAAATAATTAAAAGAATATTGAATAGATTGTTGGTTAACTTCCACGCGGCGGCTTCCCCTTTTTGGGTCAGCGTTTCGGTGAAAACGGGAATAAAGGCTGCCGTCACTGCACCTTCACCTAAAATTCTGCGCTGCATATTTGGGATTCTGAAAGCGACAAAAAAAGCATCGGCAGATGCTGATGAACCAAATGCCATGGCAATAACCATATCGCGCAGGAAACCGAAAACTCTGGATAACAAAGTCATTCCGCCTACAGCTCCTGCCGCTTTGCTTATTTTTTTATTGCTTTCCATTAAGGATGTCGGTTCAGGTGGGAATTATTGAACGCGTGAGGTTCTGCTTATAGCAGTATAGCAAAGCTGAGGTTCATAGATGAAAAATATTGAATAAGTACATAATTTCAGGTGGTTTTTGAAGATGTCTTAGTTACATCTCATTAGCGTATACAGCCTACGTGCATGCTATAATCTTTTTTTTAACTGAATATTGTTACCAAGGTCAAAAATGCCTAAAATTAAAGTCAGAACGAAAGATCAGAAGGTTTATGACAAACTCATTTCAGCTTTTGAGAAAACCGTCATTGTTCAAAAACAGAAACAATTGACTTATGGGCGTTGGGATTTTGTGGTTTTTGGACAGACAGATAAAAATGAGACGGTTCTTCGCGAAGGCTACGCTGAGCAGGCATCCATAAAAAGGGTTCCCATTTATATTGCTTCACTGGCACAACCGGGGCTCACAAATGTCAATGGTATTCCCATTGAAGAGTTTATTGAAGAAGACGTTCCAGAACAGTACCAAGGACTGGAAATCATTCACGTCGACCCGCTTCGTCCACTTACCATAAAAAAGAAAGACACTCTTCCAGGATCGAGCCGGACATCGGATCAAATCTGCAAGGATTATGAAGATGAAAATATTGCCGTGATTCATTCTCCGCATGAGTCAGACTGGATGATAGCGGTGATGAAATATCTCAGCGAATGTGACAAGGCATTTCCTGATGTCGTTCAGGAGGCATTTTCTCGTAGTGCCCCGCTTCATAATGATTTTTTATCCCTTGAAACACCTAGCCAAATGAATTGAGTCCGTTAAAGGATTCAGTCAATCCTCTTTTTCAAAAACGATATAACCAGAGTTATTCATTCCCAGGCTTTGGTAGGTTCCTTGTCCTGCATTGTTATCACGCATGACATATAAACGTAGTGCTTTGACTTGCGGATGGATCTTGGCAAGTTTTTCGATATGTGTAAACAAGGTGCGAAATACCCCTTGCTTACGGTAATCGGGGTGTACGTAAACACTTTGTATCCACCAGATAATGCCGTTACGCCAGTCGCTCCATTCATAAGTGATCATGGTTTGCCCGACAACTTTATTGGCAATCTCGGAAACAAAGTAATGACATTCCTCTCTTTTCAAAGCTTGTTCGATGCCTTCTCTAAGCACCTCTGCATCTAACTGCAAAGCCTCGGTTTCTTCTGCCAGTGCTAGATTATTCTGTACCAGAATTGCAAGATCACCCTTGTGGGCTTCACGAATAATTATTTCTGAGGGCATGTCACTTACAGATCCTGAATGAAACGTTGTGCGTAGGAACGAATATTTTTCCCGTTTAGCACATGGAATCGCCTAACTTTTTCAATGGTCTGATTCGAGAACCGTTTCAAGGGGATATGGATGATTTTTTTGCCGTATCTTTTGGCAAGTCTTCGCCATGCTAGTTTAGGTGCGCAAGGCGCAATAACGGTGACATGCTTTTCTTTAGAATGAAAAAAAGCCGCTTCAAGTAGCCTTTCTTCTAGAGTTTCAGAGAAACGAATGCGAGGGTCCTGCCATATATCTGGAATAGGGCGGGGTGGGTAGATCATCATGCAGCCACCATAAGTGGCTTGGCCGATGCCCGGCCCGATTAAATCGTCCATATACTGGGTGGCATAAAAACAAAGAGTGGATTCTTCATTATGCTCAGCGTACCAGGTTTGGCACCAGTTATATTTATTCGGTTCAGGTTCAGGGTCAAAGAGGAAGACAATGATTTCAACCTGTCCTCTGGATGGGGGGATCTCTTTCACATAAATATCTCCCGTATACCAGTGACGCAATGTATCTCTGATGTCTATACCATCCTTTACCGAGGAGGTGAATTTTTCAGTACGGGCCAGGTCGTGGCTCAATAAAAGTTTGGTTTGTTCACGAACATGGGTGTTCAGGTTCTCAATTTTTTCATCTTCAGGAGGCCAGGAACATTGGCCGTGAGGGTCCCAGTGATGTTGCCATTTCTCCTGCGATTTGGTGTCTGGCTCAGGTTTTAAATTCAGAGTGCGCCATTCAAAATGAGTTTCTGATAGACGGTTCTTCATATTGACTGGCTTGGCACCTTCTTCATCCTGCAATGCTTGATCAATCCCCAGCGAAAGGGTCTCTGGTAAATTGGCAGTGGGTTCGAAGGGGTATTCTCTTGCCGCTTCCAAAACGGCAATGGCAAAAGGGTCTCCTCCGAATTGTTTGGCCGTATTTACCAGGGTATAGAGATCTGGCAGGAGTCGAGACTCCATCAAAGTAAGATTGCGGAGATATTGCAAAAGAATCTGGAATGTCTGGGAGGTCAGGTTGTGGTAACGGACTTTATGTTTCTTTATAAACAACTCACGCGCGCGTAACAGAATTTCTTTCACTCCGTCAACCGGTGCGTTATTGTCGGGTCGCAACTCCTGCCGCTTCTTTTCATATAAATACGTCACATAGGGCAGTTCAGTGAGCGCAAAGAACAAGGTTTGTTTATCCACACCCTGTAACGCCGGCAGACCTTCGGCTTTTTGTGGTGGACTGACCTCTAACCGTTCATCAAAGGCTTCCTTGATCCAGGGCCAATCCAGGATGGAACATATGAAAACGATATTAGAATAATCCATCTCCAGTTGATGAAGCTGATAGGCCATCCAGCGTGCCCGCCAGAAGTGCTGGCTTTTTTCCTTGGGTCGTTTTTGGGTTAAGAGCAGAGTGCTGACAAATTTTTCATAGGACATCTTGCTCAATGCAAAACTGTCAGGAAAATCGACACTTCTTTTCTCATAATTCTCCGTGCTCCAATCTATAAAATGCCGGGGTATCCCTTCCTGCATGGCAACGCGTAGCCCCATGATTACAGGCTGGCTGGGGTCGATAGGGACATAGTTCATTCCTCCATCTTGTTCTATCTGGCAACTCAGTGAAATGTTTGGAAGGATGTTGATACCTTCTTCAACCGTTTGTTTGAATTCAGGTGGAAGTGCGACAGCCAGACAATCGCAGGGAAGTGATAAAAGTTGATGGCGTATTTCACGCGCAAAACTTCCACTACCATGTATCACAGGCAGGAATTGAATACGGTCACTGAGCTTAAGGGCTTGATTCATCGCTTTAATCTCTAATGGTCGCTGTCGGGATGCAAGGGACTGTCATCATTAAAAAAGAAGTCTCCTAGCCCCATCGGCAGTCTTTCTTCACCTAAGGCTCGCCGGTTTCGAGCAGCAAGGGCATCCAAGTCGAGAGCTTCCTCGCCTAGGACTTTACTGATGGCCTCTTGCCATATCAGGTCCTTCGCCAGAGGATTATCTTTTTCTTGAGTGATTCGTTTCAGGGCATATTGCAGGATGTGAATTCCATCCCGGGGTGAAAAATCCAAATCCAATTGATGAGATTTTTGCAGGAAATCTACTGTCATTTTCAGTAGCTCTTCCTCTGAAAAGGGTAGGTGATATCTGAGTATGGCCAATTCATCCTGATAACTGGGCATCGTCATCTGCAAGGTGGGTTGTAAACGGGACAGAATATAATCGGGTATCTCGAATGTGGATTCGTCGTTATTCATGGTCACACAGGCGCGAAACTCGCTATGAGCATGAATCTGGATTCCTGCAATGATGGATTCTACGTAACGGCGATGATCAAGAAGGGGAGCCAGTGAGGCCCAGCTTTTTTCATTCATACGGTTGCCTTCATCGAGAATACAAATTCCTCCCTCAATCATGGCGCAAACGAGGGGCGATGCATGGTAGGAAATTTTCCCCTGTTCTGAGAGAACCGGAGTTATCAAAAGATCTTCAGGGCGAGTGTCACTGGTACACTGGAATATATAGAGAGGCTGGTCCCTTTGATTTGCTGCTACCATTGCCAAGGTGGTTTTTCCTGTTCCGGGCATTCCTGTGATTCTTGGTGATAGGGGGAAGTCCTTTTCAGAAATCACCATCCAGCAGGCCTGTATTTGTTTTAGAACTTCGTCCTGACCTATCCACTCGGGACGGGTAGAATCGGGCTTGCCTAAATGCAGAGTGACGCCATCGACTTCTATTGATTTTTTTGTAGTCGTGTTCAATGTATGATCCTTAACAACAAAGTTAGCGGAGAACCTCCGCAGGTAAATTGATATATCTAATTTGCAGACAACTGCTCAGCTAAACCGAACATATTGTTTCCACATTTAGTGGCAGGATACTTAGGCTTTAGGGTCACTGTCAAGCTGGACTCGTAGAATGGGCTACTCTACTTCTTTCAAGGCCTTTGTTGTAGTGATATAATAGAAATAAGAACTTATATTGGAGGAGATGGAGTGAACGACTTGTTTTTAGCTTTGGCAGCATTCTTTGCTGTGGGGATGATGGTTTTAATGATCAAATACGCCAAATTCATACATAACCAACCAAAGATGGAAGAGGAGCGCCGACAGGAGGACTCCGCAAAAAAGGACTCCCCGCCCGGCGATACCAAATAAAATGGAATCCAGAAGCCAACAGATTGATATTTTTTTTGCTGAATATATCAGTCGGTTTTTATCTGAAAACGAAGCGGCTCGATATATGGCAAATGAACTTTCAAATTGTGGTGTTGGCCTGATGCCGCTTATCGATCATTGCACACTGCGTACTCTTGATGTTGACAAACGGGCTGAAGAGCTTTTCCCTCTCGGTTTTTCTCATGATAAGACTCTCGGAACTCTGGAGTTTGATAACTGGTGGGCCAAGGTTTATAGAAAACCAGGATACCCCAGTTTATTTGTAGACCAGGCTTTTGCAGGTAAACGTGGTGAACCAAGCTTGATCCCCGATTGGGTCCATGCTCATGGTGATCAATGTTTTCATCATATCGCTATTTTGGTTGAGAATATTGAGCATGCTATCGAAAAAATGACAAGTCGAAAGATTGAGTTCTCTGGTCAGATTGTAGGAGCCCAAAATACGGATCTGCGACAGATTTTTACTCAGCCGGAAATAAAAAAGGACAAGGCTTTCACGGTTCTGGAAATCATAGAAAGGCATAATGGCTATCAGGGATTTTTACCTCCCCAAGCAGATGGTTTAATGGAATCTTCCCGCCTTCAGTAATACTCAATGATTAGAAAAACAAAACCGGAATTCATAGCCCCCTATTTAAGGGATGCTTCAAATTTTTCAGGAGGAAATGCTGAAGAAGTTATTATTCCTGAATCGTCTGATGAGTTGGTTGTTTTCCTGAAAAATGAAACCCGTCCTGTGACCATTGCTGGGGCAGGGACGGGACTGACCGCTTCCCGTATTCCATCTGAAGGCGTCATTGTTTCGTTGGAACGGTTGAATAAAATTGCATATGAGGAAGAGGGGAGAATACAGGTAGGCCCGGCGGTAACACTAAATGAGCTGCAAGCTTTTCTGGTTTCTACAAACTGGTTTTATCCACCCAACCCAACAGAGACTTGGGCATCGCTGGGCGGGACACTTGCAACAAATGCTTCTGGATCACGGAGCTACAAATATGGAGTGACCCGAAATTATGTTGAAGAGGTAGAACTGGTTCTCGTGGACGGCAGAAAAACTATTCTCAAGCGCGGGTTAAAAATTAATGAACTGCTTAAGTTTGAGGATGGAAGCCAAATATCTTTCCCCGAAATTTCCTACCAGAGTCCGGAATGCAAAAATGCTGCGGGATACTTTGTCCATCATGAGATGGATTGGTTGGATTTGTTTATTGGATCAGATGGCACACTTGGTGTTTTCACAAATATCGTCCTGCGCTTACTACCTTGTCCTGAAGATTTTGTGAGCGGGGTTTTATTTTTCGAAGATGAACATTCCTGCTGGGAATTGATTCCAAAAATTAAATCTTTTAAAGGGCAAAAGATCGCGCCATGTTCTTTGGAGTATTTTGACCATAATGCTTTGGAGAAATTAAAAAGCAAGCATCAAAATATACCGCATCATTCCAGAGCCGCTTTGTTTTTTGAACAGGATGTTGCTCAGTTGAATGATTATGATTTGGTGATGGAAGACTGGTATGTGTTCTTGAATGAAGAAAATATTATGCTTGATGATTCCTGGTTCGCTCAAGGGGCAAAGGATATTCAAAAATTCCACGACTTCAGACATGATATCCCTATTATCATCAATGAAGAAAACAGCCGTGCTGGCAGGGTTAAACTAGGTACAGATATGGCTGTTCCTGATTGTCACTTCATGGCAATGATGAAGTTCTACCAGAAAACTCTGGGCAAAAATGGTTTGGATTACGTCATGTTTGGGCACTTAGGGGATAATCATTTGCATATAAATCTTTTACCCAATACGTCACAAAGGGAATATGCGCAACAAGTTTATGATCTGATTGCGGATCAAATATTAAAGTGGCAAGGAACAGTTTCTGCGGAACATGGTATTGGAAAACTTAAGAAAAAATATTTCGCAAAAATGGTTGGGCCTGAAGGACTGAGTGATTTAAAAAAAATTAAAGATTGCTTGGACCCGGACAACCGACTGGGTGCAGGAAATATTCTGTAAAACTACTTTTGCATTGCTTAGTATTGACAGTATGATGGCGTAAAGGGTAGTATTTTTTGAATTAAGATCGGTTTGGTTAGACAGATCAAGTTATTCCAGCTTTGCGAGGTTTGGAAACATGCTCGATTCGTTCAAAATCCTGGTTTTAAATTATTCCTATGAACCGCTCCAGTTTTGTAGTGCCCGTCATGCCATAACTATGGTTTTTGGTGGGAGAGCTGAGGAATTGGAAAGTGCTGGTTATACAGTGCGCACTCCCTCAACAAGTTTTCAGCTTCCTACTGTGATACGTGTTTTGCAAATGGTTCATCGCAACCGTAAAAAAGGCTTGGCCTTCAGCAGAAAAAACATTCTAAGAAGAGATAATTACACCTGCCAGTATTGTGGAACTTCTAATAATCCTCTTACGGTGGATCATGTGGTTCCTAAATCCCGAGGGGGGAAAACGAGCTGGACGAATATAGTAGTCGCCTGTAAAACCTGTAATCTTAAAAAAGGTGATCGAACGCCTTTTGAAGTAGATATGCAACTACGTCAACTACCAAGAAAGCCAGATTATCAGTTTATACCTTTTGTGATTCCATCCGGGCCGGATTCCCATATTGAAATCTGGCAAAAATACCTGCCTAAAAAATTCGCAGTCGAATCTGTGGCCTTTTAACCCGAGCAGTAAGCGAGTATACTATCGGTGTTTGTTTATCTTTTTATATAATTGAATCTTTCCAGCGAGTTTTAATTCAGATGGAAGCTAAATCCCTTATTCAGATTATTTCTGAAGATGAGTTTTTGAAAATTGTTCAGGAACCTTCCCGACTTTTCTTTAAAGTCAGCGCGTTATTTTGTGAAAAGGTTAAAAGTAACAAAGAAATATCGAGAAAGTTTTATTCGACCCTTATCCAGGAAACGGAGTATCTGGAAAGTGTTCTTGATGAACATGGTGCTCGGGAAAATAAAACATGGTCCTTTTTCTCTGAATATGTCGCATGTATACGTAATCTAACTATCGCAGCATTTTATATAAAACATATTCTCGATCGATACCCTTATTACAATCTCAGAGAATCTGAAGAAAATGTCCGCGAATTTAATGAAACGGCTCACAATGCTTTGGACTTTTTAAATAGTTCTATAGGTGGTTTAAGAACCGAGGTTGTGAGAACAGGGGAATTAAACGGTTTGGAAATCTCCCATGATGCATTTTCTATGAATGAGTTTTCTGAGATAGAAAGTAATAAACGTCTACCAAGAACTGTTCTGGAGGACGAAGTAAAGGGGGAGGAGGAAAGGATTTTAGACCTCTGCCAAAAATATCGAAAAGTCGCGAAAATGATCAATGAGATAGGCTTTCAAAGAAGTGATGATCTTGAAACCTTTCGCCACGTTATCCCTTCAAAACTTGATGAAAAACTGGTACGGATGCTAAAGGAATTGGTGCATAGTGTTCAGTCTGAATACGATACATACGTTAAGAATACACGGATGGAACAGTCTCAAGCAGATTTAAAAAACTTGAGAGGGTATATCTCTATGCCCCTCCACCTTCTGGAAGTGGTTCTCTGGC
>JAJDBH010000051.1 GCA_029261455.1 Nitrospinaceae bacterium | reverse complement strand
AACACGGTCATCAGTAATACGATTATAAGAATACCCCCTTCGGAAAGCTCCACCTTAATCACTTATTTGAGTCCATTATAATCAATGATGTCCATGCCAACCGAGAGCAGAATAGCGGCCAGAACAGGGATGGGGATATATTGAGCGTAAGTACCGAGACCCAGCAACACCGCTAAAAGAAAAATACTGGATACGATGCCAGATAGACGGGTTCGCCCTCCGGCTTTCACATTGACAATGGAAGACATGGTGGTGCCTGCACCAGGCAAACCTCCGAAGAGTCCAGATACAATATTACCCAGTCCTTGCCCAATGAGTTCCTGATTGCTCTGATGTTTGGTTTCAGTAATTTTATCGACAATGACCGCTGTCAATAAAGTGTCGATACACCCTAAAGCTCCCAAGGTCAAAGCGGCGCTGAGGATAAACCAGGGGTCAGAAAAACTAACCGTCAATAGCGATTCTAATTGAAGGTTGGGCAGGCCTTGTGGTACTTCCCCAATAAGAGGAACATCCAATCCCCCTGCGGTGGAAACGAGAGTCCCCGCGATCAAGGCTACGAGTGTTGCTGGAATCATTGTGCTGAATTTGGGCGCCAGATAAAGAATGACAAGGGTCAGCACGCCCAGCCCAAATGCTGGCAGGTTTATGTTACCTATATCATGCGGTAACCCTACCACCACCCCTTTGATTGTCGAAGGACTTGCCAAGCCCATCAAAGGATAAATTTCGAAGAGAATCAAAATGATTCCTATGCCTGTCATGAAACCAGATAGAACGGGGTAGGGAATGTATTTGACATTGTTGCCTAATTTAAAAATACCAAATAGAGTTTGAACTCCCCCCGACAGTATAAAAATAGCCAGGATGGTTCCCATGGCAAGCTCCAAACTTCCCGTTTTGCTGATAGCTTGAGAAATTGTAAGAGCCGCCACAACCGTCATAGGGCCGGTGGGAGTGCTAATGAGTGTATAGGTGCCTCCTAAAATGACAGCAACAACACCCAGAAAGATAGCGCAATACAGACCGGAGACAGGGCTGAGCCCAGATTGCAACCCGAAAGCCAAAGCCAAAGGTAAAGAAACGACGCCTGCGGTTATGCCGCCGAAAAAATCACCTTTGACATTACTCAAACTGAATCTTGATTTTAATGTGTCGCTTGTCATGTTTTTAGTATCTTGCCTGTAATGTTTCCGAGGTAACCTAATTACTATCTAGTGCTTAATTTTGGATATAAATATAACCAAAGCCCTCTAGTATAAATATCCTGATTAAGCCTAATTAATTTTCGATAAAACTAGATATTAACATCAAACTTATTCGAGACGCTCGTAGGAATCGACCTATAAAACAGCGCAATTTGGATTATCAGGGAGGGGGGACTGATCGAGAGGTTCAATACACTTACTAATAACTACCAGAAGTTACCAAGTCATGGCTTGATGGGACTTTCTTGTAAAAAACCATTTTTAAATGCATAGTGAAGAAGATCTGAGCTATTCTTAAATCCCATTTTTTCTAGAATATTAGCTCGGTGCGTGCTGATGGTTGTCATGCTTACCGACAATTCTTGTGCAATTTCTTTGGTTTTTTTTCCAGATGCGATCAGGCAAAACACTTGAAATTCGCGCTTGGAAAGATGCTCGTGTAGAGGTTTGGTTGTATCGTTATGGAATTCTTCAATTAATTTTTCGGTGAGTGAAGAGCTAATAAATTTTCCACCCGAAGCTACAGTTCGAACGGCCTCATGCAATTGATTTGAGGCATTGGCTTTGGTCAGATATCCTGAAGCTCCTGACTTGATCAAGCGTAAACCGTAATGGTCCTCAGAAAAAATACTTAACATCAGAACATTTAGTTTCGGGTACAAGGTCTTTAACTGGATCATCACTTCCCAACCATTTTTCACTGGCATTTCAATATCAAGCAAAATCACATCTACTTCCAAGTCTTTTATGCGTTCCAGCACCTGCCCCCCATCTTCTGCTTCACCAACCACTTCCATATCTGGATTCTGATTAAGGACATGCTTCAAACCTTGACGCACCACGAAATGGTCGTCGGCAATAAACACACGAATTTTACTATTTGCTTGAGCCATGTTGCTCCAGAGGAATAGTCACCTGCACCTGGGTACCTTCGTTTCCAGTAATATCAAACTGACCATTTAAAAAATAGACTCGCTCGCGAATTCCGAGAAGACCTAGCGAATTTTCATTGAATATTTCATCGGTAGAAATGCCTTTACCATTATCATGGATTTCCAGAACCGCCTGCAAGGCATCTACCTGCAAGTTAACCCTAACATTTTTAGCGGCAGAGTGACGAGAGATATTGGTCATCGCTTCCTGAAAAATGCGAAATACGGTGATCTTGATTTCCCGGTTTAGTTCTGTGCTAGAAGCAGACCATTGCACTTGGCATTTAATCCCAGTTCTTTTTTCAAACTCCAAAGTTTCCCATCGCATGGCTTCCCCCAAACCCAGCACATCCAGAATCTGAGGGCGCAGTTCTGTTGCTATTCTTTGAACCGATACAATAGTATCATCGATCAATTTATTCATACCAATAATGCGTTGCTGGGCTATATCTGGAACAGAGTCTAGATCGTGGCTCAAACAACCTAACTCCATCTTCAATGCTGTGAGAGTCTGCCCTAGTTCATCA
>JAJDBH010000050.1 GCA_029261455.1 Nitrospinaceae bacterium | reverse complement strand
TTCCCCCATGTTGCTGCGCGAGGACGTCCTCAGCTTTTTTCCCTGAGCATCGAGGAACTGGATGTCCACCACCTTTTGCTCCGGATCTTTCACCCAAAGATGCAGGCTGAACTTGTCGCCGCCCATCATCCCGCCGAGCATTCCCTCGAACATATTCATAAAGGCCTGACCCATTTCCTCGCCGAGCTTGTCCATCTCCTTGTTCGCCTTGCTGCGGGCTTTCTCCATCTGTTCTTTTTTCTTCTGCTCCATAATTTCTTTGGTGAGGTACATGATGGAAATGCCGTGCGGTTTCAGAACAGATTCTGCCAGCGGCTTTCCTGCCGATGCTTTAAAATTTGCAATCTCAATCCGGCCTCCGTTCTTATCCGTGGGGGTGTACAGTTCGATGGTACCCTTGAGCGATTGAATATAGTGTGCGGAGCGTGCCGGATTTTTGAGACTCACCTTGTGGGTCAGTGACGAAGCGCCATCGTTCAGATGAAAAAAGCTGCTGATGTTTATTCGTTCCTTGATAAGCAGAATCAATCGTGTGTCGTCCACCGCGTAGGTGAGTTCCACGTTCCGGATGCCCAGCGCTTTTGAAACCGCACGTCCCATCACCTTGAGTTCCACTTCGCATTCCCCAAAAAACTGACCTGTAGTACGGGTGTCCTTGACCTCAGTGAACATCACCCTGGCATCGGTCAACCTTTCGGGTCCGGCAAGGGCGGGGACCGCTACCAATAGACTCAGCATAGTCAGAAGGAATTGCAATCGGTTTTTCATGAGGCCTCCATTTTCCGGGTACAATAGATAATATGTAACAGGGCTTGTCTTTTCAAGTTAACGGTGAAGTCCCTGAATTCAAAAATTATTTTTATATAATCAGGTTATGAAGCAGCTCGAATTTGATATTGATCCAGCATGTGAGAAAAAACGGCTGGATGTCTACCTCACGGATGTACAGCCGGATGTCTCCCGCAATTTTGTAAAGAAGCTGATTGATGAGGGACGTGTCCGGGTCAACCAGCAACCGGCCAAAGCCAATTATCGGCTCAAGTGCGGGGACCATGTGGAGCTTGAAATCCCCGATGCGACTCCGCTGGAGGTAGTGGCCGAGGATATTCCACTAAATATTAAACATGAAGACGAGCATCTAATTGTTATCGACAAGCCCGCAGGACTGGTGGTGCATCCCGCACCCGGCCATCCAAGTGGCACGTTGGTCAATGCCCTGTTATTTCACTGCACCGACCTTAAAGGCATTGGCGGCGTCGAGCGACCGGGTATCGTTCACCGCCTCGATAAAGACACCAGTGGCCTGATCGTGGTCGCCAAGACGGATCACGCTCTCGCCTCCCTGCAAAACCAGTTTCAGGAGCGCACGATCAAGAAGGTGTATCTCGCATTGGCCAGAGGACGATTGAGCCCGGCAAAGGGCGTGGTCTGCCTCCCGATTGCGCGGCACTTAAAGGACAGGAAAAAAATGGCCACAGGAACGGATGATGAAGGTCGTGAAGCTGAAACCGCCTATGAAGTGATCCTTCATATGGACGGGTACGATCTGGTCCGCCTGTTTCCCAAAACAGGACGGACACATCAGATTCGGGTTCATCTGGCTTCGCTGGGCCATCCGATTCTTTCCGACTCTCTCTATGGAGGCCGGTCAAGAGGCCGGGAACCTGTTCTTGACCGTCAGGCTCTGCACGCCCACCAGTTGGAACTCATCCACCCAAATAACAAGGAGGTCATGATTTTCAAGTCATCCTTGCCAGCAGATATGGCACAATTGATTCCGAATAGTGATTCCTTAGGTCTTTAAAAACAGGCACTGCAAAAACCACTACTACCTTTTTATTCGGGATCTTGTAGGGGAATCTTTGACCCCTCACCCTGTGGAAAAAATGTGGACTACTGGAACCCATTGGAAAAATGAATGCTATCCCGGCTTAATGCCCGAAAATCCAGACTAACACATTACTTAGTTTTTGCATATAAATCATATATTTAATTAAATTACCCCAGAAAAACTTTGGAACTATCGTTCCTCTGTTCGCAAAAAAAGTTTTCCACAAATTTTCAGCACCTCCTCAAAGAATCAGGTTGATTCCCCAGTAAAACAGGCCAATTTTTGATCACCAACTTATTGGCATACGTAATCCCTCTATTAGTAGACTATTTTTGATAACCTTTCTCACTTATCATTTCCCCTTCCTCGCATACACAGTAAAATAGAGGCCATTTCCCTATCAAATTTTTGACGCCCCTGAATAAGGGGAAGCTACTATGTATGCCGGGTTTACATTTTGGTTCCCTCTAATTCAACCTGAAAAGACTGGTTCATCCGGCTAAAGGCCTCAAATTCCCTCAATAGCATTGGATCATCTTCACACCAACTCAGGAAATCCGCATGGTTCCTGAATGAAAAGCCGCTCAAAAAATACCAACTTACATAATTCACACAAAGCGGGGAAAACCTGTGGGCAACTTGCTCATAGCCCTTCAAAGGCCCTTGTTTTTTAAGTCTTTAACGTTTCCCGATTAATTAACAAGCAGTCATTTCGAGTGAATATATTCAATAATATTCTTTGAAAAAATAGAGCTGACAACACCGGTTTATATTAAATCTCATATAAAAACAAAACTTCCCTCAAGTTATAGTTATTGATTCTCAACGATTTCGCGAATTTGGATGCCAGGCCATCAAACATGAGCGCTCCTTCGCCGCTACTTTTCAAAAGACCCCTTATGTTACAATGGCTTTACCATGTTAGAACGGCGAGGAGCATTTCATTTTAATTGGTGGTATCTGGCCCTGATATTGACTATCTCCATTATGGGTGTCGTCATGATCTACAGCGCCAACCACGGCCGTCCTGAACCTTCTTTCCAGAACCTTTATACCCGTCAAATTTACTGGCTTTTGTGCAGCCTGGTCGCCCTCATTGTGGCCGTTCTGATCGACTACAGGTTGCTGGGCCGATACGCCTATTTGATCTATCTGGTGACTCTGGCGGCCCTGATCGTGGTGTTATTTTTCGGGACAACCGTCTCCGGTTCGCGGCGCTGGTTACAGCTCGGGCCGGTCAACCTGCAAATATCTGAGCTCGCCAAATTATCAATGGTGATTGTGCTGGCCAAGTATTTTGAAACCACCAAACCTGCCGGTCAATACGAATTCAAAGACCTGTTCCTGCCCGCATTGTTGACCGGTGCCATGGGGTGGCTGATTTACAAGCAACCCGATCTCGGTACGGCGATGATCATTGGCGCCATCTTCTTTATTTTTGTCATCGCAGTCGAACTCAAGCCCAGCACGCTTTTCAAGCTGATCGGAACCTGTACCGTACTCACGCCCCTGGGCTGGTTCTTTCTCAGGGATTACCAGAAGGCTCGCATCATGACGTTCCTCAATCAGGAAATGGATCCTCTCGGTGCGGGTTACCAGACGATTCAATCGAAAATCGCGATTGGCTCTGGAGGATTTTGGGGCAAGGGATTACTCGCGGGAACTCAAAGTAGATTGAACTTTTTACCTGAAAAGCATACTGATTTTATTTTCTCTGTTTTTGCCGAAGAGACAGGGTTTTTTGGGGTTGCGGTCTTGCTCACCCTGTTTCTTATCCTGATCCTCAAGGGACTCAACATCGCGTACCGCGCAGCGGACCGCTTCGGCCTGTTTCTCGCAATCGGTATTACGGGATACCTGAGTCTCTATATCATCTACAATCTTGGCATGACGATCGGCATATTCCCCATTACTGGAA
>JAJDBH010000049.1 GCA_029261455.1 Nitrospinaceae bacterium | reverse complement strand
AGTATGGACCTTGCATTATATTGGATTTAAAGGATTTAGACAGGAACAGGCCCTTAAGAAAACCGGCTTGGATAGTTTAAAGCCCTTTATTTAAAAAGACTTTTAGTTTTTTTGCCGTCACTTTAGACGGTGTCAAATTTTTGAAAGATTGGAAGAATAGATCATGGCACAATCGAGTGTTATAAAACTTATGGCTCAAAGACCGCAGGAGTTAATGGTTGCGGCGGGAATTGTTACGATTCTGGGAGTCATGGTGATGCCGATTCCCACCGTATGTTTAGATCTTTTGCTTTCTTTTAGCATTACTTTTGCGCTGATTGTGCTCATGGTGGCGGTGTTTATGCTTTCTCCGCTGGAGTTTTCCGTATTTCCTGCTCTTTTACTTATCATTACATTGCTGAGGCTTTCCTTAAACATCGCTTCAACTCGAATCATTCTTTTGAATGGGGATCAGGGAGCGGCGGCGGCAGGGCAGGTGATTGAATCCTTCGGCTCTTTTGTCGTTGGTGGTAATTATGTTGTGGGAACGGTCATCTTCATCATTTTGGTGATGATCAACTTTATTGTTATTACCAAAGGTTCCGTGCGTACTTCGGAGGTTGCCGCCCGTTTCACTTTGGATGCTATTCCCGGTAAGCAGATGAGTATTGATGCTGACTTGAATGCCGGGCTTATTACGGAACAGGATGCACGCACACGAAGAAGGAATTTGGAGCGTGAAGCAGATTTTTACGGAAGTATGGATGGTGCCATTCGTTTTGTACGTGGTGACGCTATCGCGGGTATTCTCATAACTCTGGTTAATATCATTGGTGGTTTTGCCATTGGTGTTTTCCAGCAAGGTATGGAAGCCAGTGAAGCGGCTCAGGTATATACGCTATTGACCATTGGTGACGGACTGGTTTCTCAACTCCCGGCACTGGTAGTTTCCACTGCCGCAGGCTTGGTTGTGACCCGGGCTCAATCGGATAAGAATTTGCCCGGAGAATTGGTCAAACAGTTGCTGGATCAGCCTTATGCATTTGTCATCGCATCTGCCATCTTGTTTTTCTTTGGCTTGATTCCGGGTCTTCCGCATTTCCCCTTTCTTTTAATGTCTCTGATAGCTGGGTACATCGCCTTTTATAAAATTAAGGATGATGAACAAGTTAAGCAGAAACAAATACGGAAAAAAGAAGATGATTCCAAGGTGCCACTGCCAGAAAAAGTAGAGTCCATTCTTCCTCTTGATATCATGGAATTGGAAGTGGGTTACGAACTGATACCTCTTGTTGATGCGGATCGGAATGGAGAGTTGCTGGAGCGGATCAAATCCATTCGCAGGCAGTTTGCTCTGGAGATGGGGTTCATTGTTCCGCCATTGCATATCAGGGATAACCTGCAATTGAAATCTAATGAGTACGCAGTTCTTATAAAAGGCGTGGATATTGCGCGTGGCTCTATCATGATGGGAAGGATACTGGCTATGAATCCGGGAACGACGGATCGAGAAATTGAAGGCATAAAAACTACTGAGCCTACTTTTGGATTGCCTGCGGTCTGGGTACCGAGCAGTAAGAAACAAGAGGCTCAAGTGGCTGGTTACACGGTGGTGGACCCTGCAACAGTTATCACTACTCATATTAAAGAAACTATCAAGCGGCATGCACACGAAATTATGGGTCGGCAAGAAACACAAGCATTGCTGGATAAATTTAAGGAGACCAATCCCAAAGTGGTTGAAGAGCTTATCCCCAACGCTCTGTCTTTGGGCAAGGTTCAAAGAGTTTTACAGAATCTTCTCCGTGAACAAATTTCCATCCGTGATCTTAGAACCATTCTGGAGAAGCTTTCCGATTATGCTTCGTTGACCCAGGACCCGGATGTGCTGACAGAATATGTTCGCCAGGGTTTAGCCCGACCGATCACTAAGCAATACCAATCTAACGATGGGACACTTTCTGTCATGACTTTGGACAGGGGAATTGAAGATGCTATCGAAGGCTCTATCCAAAGATCCGAAACCGGAGCTTTTTTGGCACTGGAGCCTAATGTGGCGGAGCGATTATTGGGTCGTCTTAAAGCGATGATTGAAAAAATTACTCCCAATATTGAAACGTCGCCAGTGCTGTTAGCTTCTCCGGGATTGAGAATGCATATTCGAAAGTTCACGGAACGTTTTCTTCCCGATCTGGTTATCATCTCGCACAGTGAGGTAGCTTCCTCCGTGCAAATTAAAAACCTGGGTGTTGTGGATTTAAATGCGAATTAAAAAATTTACGGCGAATAATTACTCCATCGCCTTAAGAGAGGTAAAAGAAGAATTGGGTGAGGACGCGCTTATTTTAAGCACTCGTTCTATCAAACCACCTACGCCGACGGCGGGAAGAAAGGGGGCGACGCGTGTGGAAATCACTGCTGCTGTGGAATATGCCTCCCCGGTTATTACGCCACAACATTCCGATATGCCTGAAATTAAAACTTCGCCAGAAACAGGAGACGCGGAATTGAAGTCCCTGATTTTCAATCTTCTCAGCCAGACTGATCAGGCACGTTCTCTTGGTCTTAGGTCAGACCAGATTGATACATATTCGCATCTTGTTGAAAATGGACTGGATAAAAAGCTGGCATCAAAAATTTTGCAAAAAACTCTGGAGCAAAACCCGCAACACTCAGATGATTATGATAAAGAGCCTGTAATGAATCTGATGAAAAAGGTGCTTCCCTGCAAGGGAGAGATTGACCTTAAGGGTTATGGTCCAAAAATGGTTGCGTTCGTTGGTCCGACAGGAGTGGGTAAAACCACTACGATTGCCAAAATCGCGGCGGAATATGCACTACGCCGAGGTCAAAAAGTGGCTTTGGTTTCTCTCGATACCTACCGGTTGGGAGCGATTGATCAATTGAGAATATACGGTGAGATTATGGAAGTTCCCTTTGAAGTCGCAGGCGGAAAAGAAGACTTACGTCGTATTGTTGCCAGCCATTCAGATAAGGACCTCATTCTCATTGATACAACAGGTCGATCACATCAGGATAAGGACTATTCAGGGCAGTTGAAGGAGATTTTTGACGCGGTGGGAGGGGTGGAAATCCACCTGGTTCTCAGTGTAACCGCCCAGGAAAAGTTGTTTACAGCAACGTATCACCAGTTTTCACCTATCGGCTTAGACCGTGTTCTATTTACGAAACTGGATGAAGGGTTGAGTTTCGGCTCTTTATTCAATTTTAGTGTTCGAAATAGATTACCTATATCGTATTTTACATCGGGCCAGCGAGTTCCCGAAGACTTGGAAATAGCCAGGCCGGATCGGGTAATAAGTTTGATTTTTAACTGAATTCAATATAAATTAAAGGACCAAGGTATGTTATGGGCAGTCAAGCAACTACTTTAAAAAGAATGGCATACGGAAAAATGAGCGGATCGAACCTGAGGGTCTTGGCGGTCAGTAGCGGAAAGGGAGGCGTTGGTAAGACCAACTTCGTCGCCAACTTGGCTTATGCTTTGTCCAAGAGAGGGCAGAAGGTGCTCGTTGTGGATGCTGACTTAGGATTGAACAATATTGATATCCTTTTAGGGTTAGCTCCGCAAAAGCACATTGGGCATGTTCTGTCCGGAGAATCCAATTTGGAGGATATAATCCTTCGCGGACCTGCAGATATTCATCTCTTGCCCGCCGGTGATGGCCTTCAGGAATTGACGCAGTTGGCCCCCGAAAAGAAAATGATTCTCATGGATGAGTTAGACCGTGTCAGTGAGGGGTACGATTTTCTGATTTTTGATACCGGTGCCGGCATTTCCACTAATGTTACTTTTTTCTGCAGTGCTGCTCACGAGACAATTCTCATTGCCACCACAGAACCCACTTCATTGACGGATGTTTATGCCTTGATGAAAACACTTCATCTTAAACATGCTCAAAAGCATTTCAGGGTGGTTATCAATTCAGTAAGTTCGGAGCGAGAAGCGCAGGGGGTATATCGCAATTTGACGGCGGTCACGGATCGATTTCTTAAAGATATTTCCGTCGAATACTTGGGTTATATCCTGCATGACCCGAACGTGCCCAAGGCAGTGCGGCAACAAAAAGCATTTTTGGAGTTATACCCTTTTTCTAAATTCAGCGGGTGCATTAATGGCTTGGCTGAAAAAATTTCCAAAGAGAAACCCAGTTCCCTAGCTCGTGAGGGGGATCAACCCTATTTTTGGCGGAGTGCGTTCCAAGTGCAATGACCCCATTAAATATTCAAAAGATGGCCATCGCATTTGGATTGCTGGCATTTGGTTTTCTGGCGATTGGCAGTGTTTTAATGGGAAGCCGTGTGATAACTGCGGCGATTCGCGGAGGACTTGGGGCATTGGTTTTTGGAGGGTTGGTTTGGGGGTTTGCGAGTTTATTTTTGCAAGAAGATGAAGATGCTTCGATTAAAGATATGAACATGGAAGATGATGATCCCGATAAAGGGAATCAGTTGGATCAAACAGCTTAACGAAAGAATCGTTAAATGGCACAAAAACAGGAAGTAATGCAACAGATTGAAATTTCGGTTGAAAACCGGGAGGCCGTGATCAAGGAGTACGCTCCGATGGTTAAATATGTGGCCAATCGGATTGCCATGCGCCTACCTCCTCATATTGAGGTAGATGATTTGATCAGTGTTGGCGTTTTGGGATTGATCGATGCGATCGATAAATATGATTCGTCTCGTGGTGCCAAGTTTAAAACTTATGCAGAATTCAGGGTTCGCGGTGCGATTCTCGATGAACTGAGGTCGATGGACTGGGTGCCCCGGTCAGTGAGGCAGAAAGCTTCTTCCATGGATTCGGTAGTTCAGAAACTACAAAATAAACTGGGGCGTCCGCCGGAAGATGATGAAATTGCCGGCGAGTTGGGTATCAGTCTGGATGAGTTGTTCACTACTTTAAATGAAACCAAGAGTATGCCCATACTCAGTTTGGAAGACTTGGGCATTGCCAAGGAATCGGGAGAACAGCAAAGCCTTCTTGATTGCCTGGCGGGCAAAGGCGATGCGGACCCGCAGACTCACCTTAGGCTGGTTGAGCTAAAAGAAATCATTGCCAAGGCGATTGATACCTTACCGGAAAAAGAACGCTTGATGATTTCTCTTTACTATTATGAAGAACTCACCATGAAAGAAATTGGGGAAGTGTTGGGCATCACTGAATCCCGAGTCTCGCAAATTCATTCCAAAGCCGTTTTCAGACTGCGCAATAAATTGAAATCCATTATCGCAGAAGAAATGTAACTTCCCCCGTTGTTGGTGATTTTTACTCCTTTAAAATGACTATCCCGTCCATTGACCTTCAGGGCAAAGGAATAACAGAATTTGTGTTAGCACCTGAGCCTGTTGTGCCATATCGCCATGACGCAAACGCATTCCAGATATTTTTTCATCGAGAACAGTTGTAACGTATTTTTTGACTGCTTGCTTTTTTTGATCGGCAGGAAGTGATTGCAAGTTGGCCAGCCCGGCAAGGTCGATCCAGAATCCTCTGCATTTTGAGCATTGGTTAATTTCTGTATCTCCCTCGGCGCTGAAAAAATGTCGATAGAGTAAAGTGGTTTTACAGTCAGGGCAGGTGTGCTCAGCTCCACGATAAATCTTTATTCCTTCCGCCCTATCAATCGTCAACAGAGATTGTCCTATTCCGGGTTTCAGAGCTTGAATTTTTTTGCATTGAAAACGGTCGAACCATAACCCACCACATTCTCCACGGCAGGCCTGAACTTTGATTCCGGCGACCACGATTTCTTGTAATTTATTTTTGCAGGCAGGGCATTCCATGATCTGAGGGGGGGGGGTTAGTAGATTCTGGTTCCTTTTTCTTCCGGTGGACGGGTTTTCCAGCGACGGTGACCGCACATCCAAGGTGCGGGATTTTCCTGAATAATATTTTCTATGAACTGTTCATAGTGGTAGGTCCAGTTCAGAATATCATTTTCCCTGTTGTCGGATTTTTCAAGTTTGATTTCAGGTCCATACTTGATGCGGTAGGTCCCTTTATCAGTAGGGTAGCAAAAAAATGGGAGAATAGGGGTGCCGGAGCGATAGCTCAATAATGCCAGCGCTCGAGGTGTTGCTGCTTTTTTACCAAAAAAGTCAACAAAGACTCCACCCTTGGCAGTATTCTGGTCCATCATCACAGCGACACTGCCATTACCTTTAAGTTCTCTCACGATTTTTAAAGGGGACTCGTCACGATAAATAATTTTGTTTCCAGAAGCGGTGCGAAGTTTTTTTACCACTCTATCCAGATATGGGTTGTCCAGTTTTCGCGCAATTGAAGAAAGCGGACAGATGCCCAGATAACCATGAAACAATCCCATTATTTCCCAGTTTCCGTAATGAGCGGTTAGAAAAAATATCCCTTTATTTTTTTTCAGACATTGGCGTAATAGATCCAGTCCGGCAGGTTCATCCTCAATGAGTCCTCGCACTCGGTTTTCTGTGTCATAGGTCACCCAAAGACATTGTAAGGCCGACACAGTCAGGTTCTGAAAGGACTCTTTAATTATATTGCTTTTTTCACTGGATGATTTTGAATCCGAGAAAATGATATCGAGGTTGATTCTTGCCGATTGTTTGCGTCTTCCAGCAAAGAGAAAAGCCAGGCTGCCTAACCTTTTCCCCATTTTCACGACTGCTTGTTGAGGAAGGGGGCGTACTAGCAGTAGCAATAAGTAGAAAAGAAAATATTCCAGAAAATGCCGGATTGATTTCAAAGACTTGGGTTCACGTGGGGTTATTGTTCGGCGATAGCATGGGCGATAGCATAATGCCGGTCATGAGAAATGGAGATATGGATAGACTTGAGATTCAGTTTTTCAAACAGTATTTTCCCTCGGCCACCCATCTTGACGATGGGTTTTCCTGAAGTCTGGTTCACGACTTCAATATCTTTAAAGCCAACATCATGGGTAATCCCTGTACCCAGGCTTTTGGATACGGCTTCTTTAACAGCGAACCGGGCGGCAAAATGTTTTCCCGGGTCAGCCTGAGACTGGCAATAATTAATTTCCCCATCGGTGAATATTTTGTTCTCAAAGCGAGGTGAATATTTTTCTATTGATTTTTTAATCCGGTTTATTTCTATGATGTCCAGGCCGGTTCCAAAAATCATCCCAGCACCTTAGGGTGGCTTGGTTCTTTACTACCACTAAGCGCCACTTCTATATCGCTAAAAGGAATAGCACCGGGTCGGATAAGCCGAACAGGTATTTCTGTCGCATCAACAAGGGTTGATGGTTCTCCTCCCGGACATGTGCCTCCATCAAGGATCAAGTCGAGATGCCTGCCTATAGACTGATCTACTTGTTTGGCGGTAGTGGGTGGGTTTTCACCAGTAAGATTTGCACTGGGGGCGGTGATGGGTTGGCCCAAGGCTGAAATCAAATCACGTGTCATTGCGTTCCCGGGTTGTCTGATTCCTATTAGGCCTGGCGACACATTCTTGGGAATGACGGAACGGGATTCAAAAAGCATGGTTAACGGGCCGGGCCAGAACTCCTGCATCAAAGTGGAATGAGCGGCAGTGATTTCTTTCACCAGTGTTTCCAACTGTTCTCTAGAGCTTATCAAAAGGAATAGAGGTTTGTTTTTTTCACGACCTTTGATCTCAAAAATTCGGTCAACAGCATCCCGGTTGAAAGGGTCTACTCCCAGACCATAAAACGTGTCTGTGGGAAAGGCGATCACCCCACCTTGAAGTAACACTTTTCGTGCATGAACAGAAACAGCCTCAATGTTTGAGTCAACCTTTAAAATTTGCGGCATATTTGGTTTTCAGTTTTTTACTTTTTTGCGCAACGGCTTTGGCTTGGTCTTTTCTGTATTTTGTGAGCTGCGTAGCAATATTATTGTCGGACAGAGCAAGGATTTGTGCAGCCAAAAGGCCCGCATTTTTGGCGCCGGGTTTCCCAATGCTGACAGTGGCGACGGGAATGCCTCCTGGCATTTGCGCGGTTGATAAGAGTGAGTCGAGTCCGTTGAGTACGGATTCAATAGGAACGCCAATAACTGGAAGCTGGGTTTCTGCTGCCACCACACCTGCAAGGTGGGCAGCACCTCCTGCACCGGCGATCATCACCTTGATGCCTCTGCGTTTAGCCCCTGATACGTATTTCCGAGTTCTTTCCGGAGAACGATGAGCTGAGGTTACCAGAACTTCGTGATCTATATTGAATTGCTCCAATACCTTGCTGGCTTCTTCCATTATTGTAAAATCTGAATCACTTCCCATTACTATGCCGACTAAAGGTTTACTCAAAACGATATCCCCTAATTAAGAAACAGGTTTGAAATGCTGGACAACTTTTATAACAATTTTTTAGAACGGGATCAAGCTTTACAGAATGGGGTTAAGCGTCATCGCAGACGGTTCGAAAACCCAGGAACGATGTGCAATAGCTCTTTAGAAAGGAAATTCGCCGCCAAACGGCAATATGCTTGAAATGAGTGATGAAACTGCCACCTCGTGCTATTTTATATTCCAAAGAAGAGGAAGACCCATTGGAAGATTTTTTGTCATGCGCGTCCTGCGTCCATTCGAAGACATTTCCAAAAAGGTCTCGAGTTCCACCCGAGAATTCATTCTCAGGGAAATAGTCGACTGGCATGGTATCGAGAATTCCAGTTTCCTCAATATTGCAGAATTCGACAATCCGGTGTACATCCCAGAAAAACTGATCCAAAGGAGTTTTACCGAAGTCGCTGGCCACATACTCCCATTCTTTTTCACTCGGCAATCGAATGTTTTGTCCCGTTAGCTCACTTTTCCATTTGCAATAGGCCTGAGCATCATTCCAGGTAACCTGAGTGACAGGGTGACTGTGCTTCCCGTATAGAGAGTCGGGTTGACCATCAGGGCAAAGCCAGAAAGCGTCTTTAATCGGTCCCATACTAGGGTTGGAAAAGGAAGACTGATAGCCACCTTGTAGAGCCAGGCTCCCATTTTGATAGACGATGGCATCAATTAAAGTTTCCGCCTCGGTTTTGTACTGGGTCTCGTTGATAAAGCGAAAGAACTCAATATTGGTGACAGGGTATTTATTGATCAGAAAAGGTTTCTCAATCTGGACCTGTTTATGAGGCGCGGAATCTTTGGAGCGCGGGTGTCCCATTAATAATTTTCCTTCGGGAATACGCACCCATTCATCCCATTTTTCACTGAATTTATATAGATAGTCTATGATATTCGGGTTCTGCTCGCCCGAGGAAACCATGCCCAAATGTTGACGGATAGCCTGGGGCCATTCGGCTTTGGCCAAGGCATCGTCGTATTCCATAGGTTTTTTTTCATCCTCTTCAGAGACAATCTCAACCTGACCTTTTTCTTTTTCCGTCTGAAATGCTTCAGAAAGCTCCTCAAAGGCTTTGCCTAGACTGGATAATTTGTTTTCGTAATGGGATAGGTTGTCCATCAACTCCGCTTTTCTGGCTTCATCCTCTTCGTTCATGGACTGCTTAACCTCAGACAGCTCTTTGACGAAATGCTGATATTCGTCCACGCGCTTTCTTAGATCGTCTTCCATAGAATCAACTAACGATTCCTTGTGTTGGAGTCTTTCTCGCAATTCTCTTTCTGCGATAATGGTTTCTTCTGTAATGGATTTTTCTTTTTCCTTCAGGTTTGAGGTCAGGCGTGTAGCTTCTTCCTCCATGGCGCTGATTCGGTTTTTGAAATTTTCATACTCAGAACTTTGCGAAGTCAGTATGCTGGAATAGGTGTCATTAAAATCAGCGAGAAAGTTCTTCACCTCTTCCTGATGCTGATGGGTTTCGTTCTTGATTAGTTGAATTTCCTGAAGTTCTTGCATTGCTTCTGCTTCTCTTGCAGTTATTCTTTCGCGGCCATGTTTTTCCTCAGCCATTTGTTGTTGCTGGAGAGATAGGATTTTTTGTTCTTCCTGATCCAGTTTTTCTTCTTTTGCATCGAGGGCCATATCTTTTTCTATTTGCTCAACTTCAAGAGAGTTTTTGAAATCTTCGAACTCATCATTCATGCGTTGAAGTTCCTCGGTTTCCCGCTCTAATAAAACTTTTTCTTTATTTCTATGGCGTTTTTGTTCTTCAAGGAGGGCTTTGGTTTGGGCGTCTACTTTTTGGGTTTCTTTTTGGAATTCTTCTTCCAGTTCCTCGGTTTTTTCTTTGATTTCCTGTTCTACCTTCAATCGATCCGCTTCCATTGCTTTGACTAGTTTCTGCTTTCTTTTTAAAAGGCTGGCCTGAGTGCTCGCGGCAGTTTTGATCTGGTCGACCGCAAACTTGCCGGCTTCAATGCCGCTCATTTCCTTCAGAAGACTTGCTTTCTCAACATCATTTTCTTTTTCCTGCTTGTTGAGTATTTTCTGTTTTCGTGTAAGTTCTTTTTCCAGTTTTTCCATTTCTGCCAAGCGTTTTTTCGTAGCTTCGTCAGCTTTTTTTTGCGCTTCAAGAGCAAGTCCCTGTTCGCGGATTTTCAGTCGTTCATTTTCACGGCCCAAGCGTTCCTCATCTTCATCAAACTCTTCTAAACGTCTAATATGATATTCTGACCTTCTCTGGTATTCAGATTCCAATTCCTCTTTTCGTTTTTCAAACTCTTCTTTCAGCCGGCCTTTGAAGGTTTTCTTTTCAGTTTCAAGAGACTTTGAGAGCTTAAGAAGTTGCTGGTTTTTTTTTGCCTGTTGCAAAGAATCCTTTTTGATTTGTACCTGCTTCGCTTTCGTGGCCTTGAAATCTTTCTCCCTGTGCTGTTGAAGGGCCTGCTCCTGAGTAAACAGTTTCCCCATCAACTCCGTCATCTCATCAAATTTTGCTCTAAATATTTCATCTCTTCGTGAAAAATCTGTGTCCAGTTTTGAACGCGATGCTTCATGATCTTCTAGAAGCTGGTTTCTTTCGCTCCTGAGGTTTGCCAGTTCCAAGCGTGTTTCTTCGAGCTCCTGAAAAAGACGGGCCGTATCTTTTGCAGTTTGCTCCTTGGACTGTTCATTATGTTTCTGCTCTTCTTCTCGCAGTTTTTGTAGACGAGTGCGGAACTCCGCATTTTCTTTTTCAAGTTGTACCTTGTTATCTTCCAGCTCTTTTTCTTTGGCAAGAATTTCCCGCATTTGGATACTGGTTTGTTCTTCTCTTTCTTTCAAGCGTTCCAATTGTTGCTCGAACTCCAGCTTTAGTTCGTCAGGCAGATTGAAAGTGATTTCAGACTCCTTAAACTTTCTTGCTGCTGGAGTGGCTACCTGCTTGGGTTGTGGGTTTTCCAAGACCTGGATGAATGTGTAGTCTGGTCCCACTATAAGTTCGGCAGGGTTCTCCTGACGCGAAATGATATCGAAGAGTTCACGATTTAGTTTTTCTCTAAGAGAATTTAACCATGTCAGGCTTTGTTCCTGGTTTTCAGGCTGGAAACCTGAATTTTTGAGTCTCTGCAATACTTCGAGGGGATCAATTGGGTCTCTGTTGTTAGGGTTTAGCCCCGGTGGGTAAAAAGACTGAATGGTTTGAAATAGGGCCAAAGCCTCTGGGATACCCACTCGGGAATAGTTATCCGCCAGGAATTTGATATCTTTCATGCTGAAGTTTTTTCCTGCCATGATGGCTTTGCGGGTTGAGGTTTTCGGGGTTTCAATATAATTCAACGGTGAAAATAAGTTGAAACCTTACCTTTATATTATATCAAAGTAATACAGGGGGGCAAAGGGTTGCCGTCAGGCTGTTTTCCGCCTTCCGTGCTTGATTTCCGGGATGAGCATCAGGGTTGCCAGAAGCATCATTGCGCAGGAAACTATGCCGATATTTCGGGC
>JAJDBH010000048.1 GCA_029261455.1 Nitrospinaceae bacterium | reverse complement strand
CATTGCAGGAAATATTCGAATGATTTTTTCTGGATCTCGATCAGATTAGGAATATCAATGACCGTAGGAATCCGGGCAAAGTTTTTTCTTTTTCTGAAATTGCCTAACGCTCTCTGGGAACGGTTCTTCGACATAAGGCTACATCCTTCTAAAAGAAAGATTAACGGAAAGTTTGCCTGTTAAGGCGTGGGTAAATTTACTATCCCTGGCTTCCGTTACTTAACCTCCACCGAACCACCAGCCTCTTCAATCTTCTTCTTGATCTCTTCGGCTTCTTCTTTTTTCACGCCTTCTTTAACAGCTTTAGGAGCAGCTTCAACTAAATCCTTAGCATCCTTCAAACCCAAACCTGTAATAGTTCGGACTTCCTTGATAACCTGGATTTTCTTATCGCCAGCAGCAGTAAGAATAACGTCAAATTCTGTTTTCTCTTCAGCAGCAGCTTCGCCGCCTCCTGCAGGTGCCGCAACTGCAGCCGCCGGAGCTGCAGCGGTCACACCATATTTCTCTTCTAATTCTTTTACAAACTCAGACATTTCCAGAACAGTCATACTATCTATAAAGGAAACTACCTCATCCTTAGTGACGGCCATTACGCCCTCCTTTCAATAATTATGTTATCCAAACCTGGTTTTTATTAAAAATATGATTACAACGGCCCTTATAGGCCGGTTTATTCAGATTCTTTTTTCTCGCGGACAGCGTCCAGCGTTCCCACCAACTTCCTCAGCAGACTACTAAACACTCCAGCAAAATTTGTTGTCGGCCCATTGAACACTGCCAGCATTTGGGAAATAAGAACTTCCTTGGACGGTAAGTCCGCAAGAGCCTTAACCTGCTCAGGAGAAACCCTCTTCCCCTCAACCACACCGCAAATAACCTTAGGGCTTTTCGGAGCTCCAGACTTTGCAAAATCAGCCAAAGCCTTAGCAGGAGCCACCGCGTCATCAAAACTAACCACCAGAGAAACTGGACCCTTAAACTCCTCATCCAGCAACTCAAAAGGGGTATCTTTCGAGGCTTGCCGAGCCAAGGTATTTTTAATCACCCGAAAGTCAACAGACCTGGACCGCATATGACTGCGCAACAAGGTCAAGTCAGGAGCTTCAATTCCCTGATAATTCGCAAGAACCGCCGACTTGGCTTTTAGAAATACTCCGTTTAACTCTTCAACCTTTTTTATCTTTTCTGCGTTTGGCACGTCAGCCACCCCTCTCATTCCAGTCTTTCACCCTAAAAGGATGAAATTTTATTCAATCAATTGGGCGTATAAGCTACTCTAACCCCAACACCCATAGTCGTTGACACCGAAATCCCTCTAACATAATGCCCCTTACTTGAGGCCGGCTTCGCTTTCACAAGAGCCGCTACCAAGGCATGAAAGTTTTCCTCCAACGCCTCTACCGAAAAGCTAGCCTTACCCAAAGAAGCATGAACAATACCGCTCTTGTCGACCCGGTAATCCACCTTACCTGCCTGAATAGACTCAATAGCCTGCCTAACATCAAAAGTCACCGTACCAGTCTTAGGATTAGGCATCAATCCGCGAGGACCTAGAACCTTCCCCAGCTTTCCAACTTGACCCATCATATCGGGAGTGGCTACCACACGGTCAAACTCCATCCAGCCCCCTTGAATCTTCGCGACCAGATCATCACCGCCAACGACTACCGCGCCAGCATCTTTAGCCTCTTTCTCTTTTTCGCCTTTCGCGAACACCAGAACGCGAAATTTCTTTCCCGTCCCCTTCGGCAACACTACGCTACCACGGATATTCTGATCAGCTTTCCTGGGATCAACGCTCAATCGGACAGCAATATCCAATGACTCATCAAACTTTTCAGACCTGACAGCAGTCGCCAACCCCAAGGCTTCCTTCAACTCATACTTGGCATCGGGATCCACATTCTCCGCGCCCGCCCTATGTCTTTTTCCATGCTTTGGCATAATTTTATCCCTGCTTACTAGCGGTTAATTCTCAACTTTTAGACCCATGCTTTTTGCCGAACCCCTTATGATCTGCATCGCGGCTTCAACATCTTCAGCATTCAAGTCTTCCATTTTAACTTTTGCAATCTCTTTAACCTGCTCCTCGGTCACCTTACCGACAATCTCCTTACTTGGATTCGAAGAACCTTTCGCAATTCCCGCAGCCTGCTTCAATAACGCTGAAGCGGGAGGAGATTTTGTAATAAAAGAAAAACTCCGGTCCTTATAAACCTCAATGACCACGGGGATGATGCTCCCCTCTTGACCCTGAGTTTTAGAGTTAAAGGATTTACAGAATTCCATAATGTTCACGCCATGCTGACCCAGCGCCGGCCCAACGGGCGGTGACGGTGTAGCCTGCCCAGCAGGAATTTGAAGCTTGATTAGACCCATCACTTCTTTTGTTGCCACAATCTTACCCCTTATTTGTCTACTACCTAATTTACCTGACTACCGATTAAACCCGCTCGATCTGAGGAAACTCCAATTCCACCGGAGTGGCGCGCCCAAAAATCGAAACCATGACACGAACCTTACCCTTATCATGATTGACATCTTCAACAGTTCCATTGAAGTTTAAGAACGGCCCCTCTATAACCCTCACGCTTTCGCCCTTCTCAAAAGAGAATTTCGGCTTAGGTCGCTGCGACTCCCCTTTAACCTGATCCATGATCAACTTAACCTCATCCTCTGAAAGAGGAACAGGCTCACCCCCACCACCCAGAAAACCGGTGACCTTAGGAGTATTTTTAATCATGTACCAAATGTCTTTATTCATCTCGACATTGATCAGAATATATCCCGGGAAAAACTTTCTCGAGGAAACCTTCTTCTTACCCTTACGAACCTCAACCACTTCCTCAGTGGGTATAACCACCTCACTAAAGTTTTCACTGTAGCTGGAACGCCCGAACTGCTCTTCTATACTTAACTTCACCTTCCGCTCAAAACCGGAATAGGTGTGAATAACAAACCATTTTTTCTTCGACAACGTTTCTTCTTCTTCAGATATCATATAAGGCTCTGCACAATCTTAGAGAGAATTGCATCAACAACCCCTAAAAACAAGGCCATCAACAAAACCACCACAACCACCACGGCGGTGCCACCCAGCGCCTCTGCGCGGGTAGGCCAAGTAACCTTCTTAACCTCGGCTTTCACCTCAGCCAAAAAACCAAAAGCTTTTGTAATCATATACCCTCAACCAAGTTTCAACAGGCCAGGAGGGATTCGAACCCCCAACCCTCGGATTTGGAATCCGATGCTCTACCGTTAGAGCTACTGACCTAATTCGGAATCCGCACCAGCTTCAAAAGAAGGGGAGGAATAGCTCCGTCGCCCACCAGGGCATTCGACAACAACCTCACTCCTAACCGCCCAAATTTCTTTATTTGGTTTCCTTATGGGGGGTATGTTTTCTGCAAAACCTGCAGTATTTCTTGAATTCCAACCTTTGCGTGGTGGTCTTCTTATTTTTTGTCCCCGAATAATTCTTCCGATCACAATCAGAACACGCCAAATGAACGATGACTCTCATAATTATTTACCCAACCTTTACACCCAGCAACAATTAACTCAGCCGCTGACATTTAAAATCTCTATCAAAA
>JAJDBH010000047.1 GCA_029261455.1 Nitrospinaceae bacterium | reverse complement strand
CCTTCCATCAGGAGATATCGGTCAAGATGCTTTTGGCAATGTTCCCAGCTTCCTTGATCGTGGCATTCGCCAGAGAGTGATCATTGCATTAGGCAAACAGGACATTCCCGTCTCCGGCTTAAAATCTAATGACAATTTAAGAATAATAGGCTCCAGCAGTGATCACATCATTCTTGATGGTGAGAACCATAATCTAAAGGTCGGAGATGAGGTAAGGTTTAGCTTGGATTATGGTGGCCTCCTGGCGGCAATGACATCCCCTTTTGTTATGAAGCATTTTCAAGATTGTCATAGCCAAATAGCAATTTAGCGTGGTGGCACATTTTAAATTGATTTAAGCAGCTCCCCTGTAGCACCCTGTTTTCCTAATAATTCTGAGGTTTTTTGCTACAATCCAAAGAAAAAGAGGCTAACATTTCTGCTAACCCCTTCTATATAAATGTAGAGTTCCTCTTACCTCTTGAATGCCATTCAAGCGTAACACTCTACACTTTGTCTTGTTTCGTTGTATTTGGTGTTGGCTAGCTACGATATGATTTTGATATAGTTTGAAATTTATTATGACTGACAAAAAATCAGGCCAAAATATTATCAATCTTCTCCAAAAATTTAGGCATGTCAATTGGCTTAGTGATGTAATCCTTAAATCCCATACCTAAAGCCTTGTTGATATCTCCAGTCATGGCATCGGCCGTCAAGGCAATAATAGGAATTTTTTTAATCTCTTCAATCTCTTGAATTTTTTGAAAAGCCGTTAGACCATCCATACCGGGCATATGAATATCCATCAAAATCAGATCAGGCATTTCCTTTTTAGCCGCCTCAATTCCAGCCAATGCATTGCATGAAGAAATTAATTCTACGCAATGCTTACTTTTGGTTAAAACCTGCCTTACTAATTCAACATTTGCAGGAATATCTTCAACACACAGAATTTTCTTTTTATCATTGTTTAAAATAATGTGAGAGTTCTCTGCTTTCTGTTCTATCCTAATCAAAGGAGCTTTATCAGATATAGGGACATCTACATAAAAAAAGCTACCCTTCCCCAAAGAGCTTTCAAAACCGATAGATCCATTCATCAATTCAATGAGCTCCCTGGTTATTGTCAATCCAATACCGGTTCCTTCAATAGATTCAGCATCCATATCAAAACGTTCAAAGGGCTTAAATATTTTGCCCTTTTTATCCTCAGCAATTCCATGGCCGGTATCTCGTAACCCAAAACGCATCATGCCATTACCCCGTTTTTCATAGGAAACAGTTACGGAACCATCAGGCTTATTGTATTTGATAGCGTTTGAAACCAAGTTCAAGACAACCTGTTTGAACCGAAGAGCATCTATCTCGACAAAAAAACTCTCTTCAGGCATTTTCTTGTACTCAAGAGATACTCTCTTCTCATAGGCCATTTTTTTGGAGAGAGATATCACGTTATCCACAATGGGAACCATATCCACGCTTTCTATGGATACCTTCATGTTTCCGGATTCAATCCTCGAAAGGTCTAGTACTTCATTAATGAGCTCCAAAAGATGATTCCCTGCCGAAGACACTCTTTCAAGATTTCCCTTCTCATTATCGTTCAATTTACTGTGGGCAGTCATTTCCAACAATTGTGTAAAACCCAAAATAGCATTCATTGGCGTTCGAAATTCATGGCTCATCCGCGATAGAAATTCGGATTTGGCCTGATTTGCTTTTTCGGCTTCTTCCTTCGCGACTTCCAAGTCTTGAGATTGTTCTTTAAGGTTTTTTATGACTAAGTCAATCTCGCCGATTAATTTACTAAAAGCAAAACCTAGCTCTCCCACTTCGTCCTTAGCTTCGATATCAATTCCAGAAAATTTCTCCCCGGGAATAAAACTCTGCACATTATCTTTTAAACGTACTAAGTTTTTCGTAAGAATTTCGCTAAGGATTATAGTTAAAAGAGTGCCAACAAAAAATATCACCAAGCATATAATTAAACCTTTGTTCGTATAAGAATTAATTTGGGCGCGAATTTTCTTAACAGAGAATCCGATAAGCAAAGTCCCATATATATTATTTTCAAACTTGATGGGTGTGGAGTAAAAAAGTATTTCTTCCACATAGAACAAATCTTGCTTTTTAAGTATTGACTGCCAATTCAATTTCAATATTTCTGGGTTGAAGGAAGAAATAGGATTTCCTTGGCGACCAAAAATCCCTAAATAGACCAAGTCGGGGTTTTTCTGCATCCCCTCAACAGATTGGGAGATTGCGGTGAAATCCAGAACCTTGAAACTTGCACCAATGGTGGTTGCGATCATAACCCCGGTTTCCTTGATTTTATTTTCCATCATTTGGCTAGCAAATTTTTGCTGTTGCTGTGAAAAATAAAACCAAATAAAAGAAACCACCAGAATCAGCGTCGCAATTGAACAAAAGGTAAACTTTGACTTAATCGACCATCCAGAGAATTGTTTGAATGGTAAATTCATGGCGGGAGCCGGATTATTGGAGTTTAGCACTCAAGGCCACGTGAGATGTACGACCAACAAGTTGGCCCTTTTCATCATTTATCACGGAACAACCCAAAATACGGGTTTGTCCGGGATTTAGGACGAAATCTCTTTGACTTGGATACCAATTATTAGGGTCAGGAGAAACATCCGTTTTTATAGTAACCACAATTATCTTTAATGGATGTGTGTTTTTAACTTTTCTGTAAAGCCCTTTTCCTTCTCCACAAGGCTCTTCATCTATCAGAGGTGTCACGTAAGGGATAGCATCATCATGATTTTTACCCAGTGAAGCACAGGAAGAACCAAACCCTAATATGAAAATGCAGATAACTATTTTCAAGCAAACATAGTTTCGACAACGAATAGACTTGGAGTTAGTCATGAGATTCTAGTCTTTTCTAATAGTAATAATAATTTGATCAGTAATGGTCGGATCATAAGGAACATGATTGCCATATGCAAAAACCGTATAAATCACATGCCTTCCTGGGGACAGTTCTAAATCCCTACACTTTGAGCCGTCGCCCATATGAATTTCTTCTTTTGCTAAGGGTTGACTCAAGTCAGCCGGTAACGAATTCAGCAATAAGTGATGATGGCCTTTTCCTTCATTGACTCCATTTCCAGCCTTTTCGACTACCAATCCCTGGACTTCCATACAAACCTTTACAGGACTCGTCAACTCTACCCCGGTGCTCGTCAATCGCGCATTGCTGGCAGGTTGCACAATTTTAACTACTCTTTCGTCCGCCCGAGCCCTTTGAGCGAAAACAACTAAGGTAACTAATAGAAATATCCCGATGAGCTTTACTTTGGTATTTGACATCGTTCCTTTTTAATTGGACAGTTAAAATTAAAAGAGAATCGCCTTAAACTAAATATACTTTCGCTTTCTGTTTTATTGTAAGGCAAAATTCAATATTTTTCCATCCCCCTGAGAAGGATGCCGTCCTTTTAATCCAGTGTTCCGCGGCACCCTCAAAGGGTCGTAATTAAAAATGGGCCTAGCCAAAACAACGACTAAGCCCTTTTAAAGAATATGGAACTGAGGGGGTTTTGACTGGCCCTGCGCCGAGCAGGCGAATCCCTGACCTCTTGAATGCATTAAACAATGGCTACTTTGAATCTTTACGAACCATTATAAAATTTAAAATCTGTATAACCTTCTTTTTCAAAAGAAAACCATGAACCCATATCAGCATCGGCAGCTAGAAGCCAGCCATTGCGAAACCGCTCCACAAGGTCAGGGTTACTGATAAACGGTCTGCCAAAAGCGATTAAATCAGCATGACCTCCTTTGATAGCAGTTTCTGCTGTCTCTTGTGTATATCCGCAGTTTCCTATAATTGGGCCTGAAAAAACTTCACGAAATTCGTTTAACGTCATCGGCTCTCCCAGTTCATGAAAACCAAATGCAACACCGTCCATAACATGCAGGTAGGCCAATCCAAGTTTATTGAGTTGACCTGCCACATAGGTAAAGGTTTCACGGTAATCCTTGGAACCCATATCATTGTAGCTTCCATTGGGGCTTAATCGAACTCCGATCCTACTTGTCGGCCAGATTTTTGTTAAGGCATTCACGACTTCAAGTAGAAAGCGACATCGGTTTTCTAAACTTCCACCATATTTATCGTTTCTCTTATTTGATTTAGATTGCAGGAATTGGTCTAAGAGATAACCATTAGCACTGTGGATCTCTACCCCATCGAAACCCGCCTCTTTAGCCCTTTTTGCGGCTTGTTTATAGTCCTCCACAATTTCCGGGATTTCTTTTTCATCCAACTCCCTAGGCGTTTCGAGGTCTTTCTTCCCTTCTGGAGTATGTATGTATTCACCATTTAATTTGATTGCTGATGGAGCCACTGGTAGTTCTCCATCATGAAAAGCACTGTGCGAAGCCCGACCTGTATGCCACAATTGCAAAAATATTATTGATCCCTTGTCATGAATCGCCCGAGTAACCTTTTTCCAGGCTTCTCCTTGTTGATCCGAGTAAATTCCTGGGGAGTTGACCCAACCATTTCCCTGTTTGGAAATTGCAGTGGCTTCTGTAATGAGAAGTCCGGCTGACGATCTTTGAGAATAATATTCAGCCATTAAATCATTCGCCATTCGTTCCTTGCCAGCCCGGGCTCGCGTCATGGGAGCCAAAACAACCCTGTTTTTCAGCTTAAGGTCATTAAGCTGAAAAGCGCTTAGTAAATTTTTTGACTCTGTTTCTGAACTCATAAATTTTCTCCAATATTTCCCAAGAAACAATTATTACCATACAATCCAAAAGAAAAGGGACCACCTTTTCGAGTTAACCTCTTTCAATACAAAGTAGAGCTGAGGGGGTATTTGCAATTCTTCCCTGGTCAACCTTCGTAGTTAAGCGACCTCTTCATCGAGGTCAGGCTTCCATAGCATCGGGGCATAGATCAACAAATAAAGCGCAAAACAAATTACCCAAAGCATAGCAGAACCTATAATCCACTCAATACTATAGTCCGTCGCAATCATCAGACCAAATACCCGCATAAAAGCAGCACACTGCAACAGGAGAAAAATTAATTTAGTCAGCTTTGTTGCGATCTTGTTTCGTCCGGTATGCCCCAGTGTCACACGGCACATCATCCCAAGCGTCATAGAGCCAATAGCCCCGGCTGTAAACGCATGTAGCGCAATAGAGAAAGGAAGAAAACCCAGTGATGAGACACCTATGAAAAATAACCCTAGAATTACCCAGCTATAACCGACATGAAGAATCCAGACCATAGGGTCATTCATTATTTTGCGTGTGTGATAACGCCTCAGTCGCAGTGCATGAATGATAGTGGATAAAAAAGCTATTCCAGCAAGAATAGCTCCTTCCTGTTTTACAAACACCAGCGCCAGAACAATCAATACCAGAGATAGAATCGCAAGAACATCTAGTTTGCCTTGCGAGATCTCCTCTACGTCTTCTCCTCGTTCTTGCAGAGCATCTACGGTAAAGGCCGGGATGATCCGTCCACCAATCAAAGAGATCATAGTGACAATAATCATCACAGCAACATAAAGTGGTGTACGCTCTTTGGTTATAAGGAAGAATATGTCACACGTGAATAAAATGCTCAGCAGCACCAGAAATACAAAATTGCGCATATCCCAATTTTTGAAAAGGGGAATAGATAAACTGAATGCCAGAGTCAGAATAAACGCCCCTTCAATAACTAAAACAGTAAATTCCGGCAAACCCAAATCGAAATTCATAACAACGCGTCCTGCAAACCAGGTTAGGCACAGCCCTAGCAAATGAAAACCCCGCACCGGCGCACTCTCTGTCCAGTTCGATACAGCCGTAAGCAAAAATCCCGCAACAATTGCCAGAGTGTAACCATAGATCATTTCATGTGCATGCCACGATACAGGATCAATCATGAATAAAGGCGGCGTAACATATCCGCCATAAAATCCACCCCAAATCAGCATACTGATAATGCTATATAGCGCACCTATAAGAAAGAAGGGACGAAACCCATATCCCAGAACTGGATGATCAATTAAACCTTTAGATGACTCAGGCATGCAGGGTTCCTCGCGTTTGGTAATAAACATCAAAACAAGCTGCCACTACTCTGGCAAAGGCCACTTAACTATGTGTCCACAAATTCAGACAAAAGTTTGCTTAGCGTTCAAGCAGGGTCACCATTCCCAGTGCCTAATTGTCTAAGAAACTCATCCACCAGCGCCTCTACAATAGGGGTGGAATCGGCAGCACACGGACATACCTTTGACTGCACAATTTTTTCAGCACATTCACGGAGGCTCTCCATACATTGCTTGTCTTTACAGGCATTCATATCTGCCCTGGCTATCTCCATAAGTTCTTCCCAGGGTATGGCCTCTGAGTAATTATCATAACAACCGGGTGAATTCGTATTTTCTGTCATTGCTTCCTCCAATTTAATTTGTACGTTTAGCAATCTCTTTCCTATCCCCACGATACAATTACCATACAACCCACTAAAAAGGGGTCAACCCAACCCCTTTCATATCAAAATGGAGCTGAGGGGGATCGAATGCACAATCATCTACTTTGTAACTTCGTCTTCGATAAAACGCCTAAAGAGCTTTCAATGCTGCCACAATATCCGCAGGGTCCAGCCGCTGAGTATAATCCACATCAACAAAGGCCTTGACGATTTGCCTCTTCGAGTCCACCACGTAAGTCGCTGGTAGGGGTAGCTCGAAGTTTTCATCACCATTGTAAGCGGCAATATCAATGCCAAAGCTTTGGTAAATAGGCCGTAGGTTTTCGGGTAATTGAAACACCAGTCCAAACTGTTTAGCTACTCGATTACCGACATCGCTCAACACCTCAAATTCTAAATGACTTTTTTCTTTGGTCGACAAAGAATTGTCTGGGGTCTCAGGAGAAATAGCTAACAAGGATGCTCCCAAAGATTTCATTTCCGGCAGTGCATTTTGCAGTGCCCTTAACTCCATATTGCAATAAGGGCACCACCCACCGCGATAAAAGGTCACTACCACCGGACCATTTGCCAACAGGGTACTCAAGCGCACTGCTTGACCCGCCGCGTTGGGCAGTTCAAATTCGGGCATCTTACTCCCCTCATTGAGGCTACGGTCGGCTAAGCCTGACTCTAAGAGCGTTTTGCCTGCACTTTCCATCGCTTGAAGAACATTCTGTGGAATTTCTTCGACAAACTTTGATTTAAATTCAGCAAGTTCTTGAGTTAAGCTCATGGTCTTATCCCTTTCATAAGTTTTTATCGGGACTTTTCAGAAGAAAAATCAGGGTTCATTAAATGACGTTCTAAAGATGTCGTTCTAATTAAACGAACCTTTCCTTGAGATAGGCTGAATTTTTATTGGGATTTAGTAGTTCAGGTATTGTCACTTTGAACAACTCCATTAACCCCATTGAAATCCCTACGATACAATTACCACGGAATCTAAAGAAAAAGGGACTAGAGAAAATCACTAGCCCTTGATATTAATTATGAAAACTGAATCTTAAGTCTGGTGTATAAAGTGGAGTCTGGTCACAATTGAATTATAAGATTAGGATATTTCCTAGACTAATGCTACAATTTAGATGTAAACAAGGGTTGTTTAGTTGTAGTGTAATTCGATTCCTTCTAGTTTCTCGCCTGAAGCAAGCCTCGCAGTTTGGTTTTTTGTGGTTCTCTAAAAGTTCTTGCACCAATTCAACCCCATATTAGAAATAGGGAAACAGTTGTCCAGATTATCTGGAAGTGTGTTCCCTTCAATTGCAGGAGAGTAATTTCATGGCAACAGGAACAGTAAAATGGTTTAACGAAGGCAAGGGTTATGGGTTCATTGAATCTGAAAACGGAACAGACCTCTTTGTTCATTTCTCAGAAATTCAAGGAGATGGTTTTAAGACGCTTGCAGAAGGCCAGTCGGTCGAGTTTGAAGAAGGTGTGGGCCAGAAAGGTCCCTGTGCTACTAAGGTGGTAGGCAAATAAGAACCTAATTTTTAGCAGAGATTTAACTCTGCTGGAGTTTTTCTTGTTATAAAACCCAGTTGAAGGGCTCAGCAAATTAGCTGGGCCCTTTTTTTATAAGAATTTTGAGCAATTAGTATATTCCTTAATCCATCTTTCCGTGAATTCTAGAACATCTGATAACCGTCTGAACGCATACATATTCAGCACTTCAGTTCGATACGTTCTATTAAACCGCTCCACATATGAGTTCTGAGTTGGCTTGCCAGGTTTGATAAACTCAAGCTGTATGCCGTGTTTATCTGCCCAATCCGCTAA
>JAJDBH010000046.1 GCA_029261455.1 Nitrospinaceae bacterium | reverse complement strand
CCACGTTGCCAGCGATCCCACATTTCTGACTTTTGTTGAGCGGTATAGTTTATTCGTGTTCGATAGGCCATTTTCTACACTCCATCTTTTTGTTATAAAGATAAAGTGTTGCGTTGACCAGTTGAAGTCGCAGCCAATAGCGGACATTCAGCAATATCGCATTTTTGTACCATTTTGATGTTACAATTTAAAAAAAGTCAGTTACTATGCATTTTAAAGGGTACTTGCATATTCTTAACTAAAGAAGGCTCTTCTTTTCAAGACCATTCTAGAAGTATTGTGTTAATACAGAAAATCTCGACTCAAAATTTCACCAATCCCATTCTCATTTAAAACTAGCCAGACTGTAATTTTTCATATTCCAATTTGATACCACCCGTAAAATTTCAATATTCATGGAAAACATCCGTTATGTGGGCGTTTTTCTTTGTCCTGCTATGCCTGCCGGGGCTCAAGGCTCCCCTTAAGGGAGATGAGGCGGTAAGCTACCTTGAACACGTCTCCTCCACGCCGTCCCAACTTTTGACCCAATACGCAGGACCCAACCAGCATACCCTTTTTTCGATCTTATCCAATGCGTCCATGAAAACCTACGGGGAAAACGAAGATGTGTTTCGACTCCCTGTTTTCTTCGCCGCGATCCTTTCTGTTTTCCTAATCCACCACCTGGGGCAAAGACTGTGGAATGGCAGGGTTGCTGGGTTCGCCTCTCTCCTGATGATAGGCTCGACTCCCCATTTTTTCTGGGCTCAGCATGGGAGAGGCTACGCCTTATCTGAACTTCTGGCTCTCACTTCTGTTTTAGGGATGCTTCTGCTTTTGGAGAAAAATTCTTACAAGAAGGGGGCCTGGGTTCTAATTACTTCTGGATTGGGCCTTTGCATCACGGTACCCAGTAACGCCTATTTTTTACCCGCCTGTGGTCTGGCATATATTTTTATTCTGTGGGAATCAAGAAATCCTAAAACCCCCTTTTCATGGACTCAACTGGGCAAAAAACTTCTTCCCTTTATATTTCTAGCAACGTTGACGTCTGGATATTTCTTAATGATTTACGAAGATTTGATCCTGGGAGTTGAGGCCTACAAAAATTTCCTTAAAGTGTATTCAGATATCGACTTATCGTCAGGAACAATCCATCAGTATCAAGAAATCGCCCGGAGCCTAGCCCAACCCTGGGGTTTGTGGCTTTACCTTCCAGTTCTTTTAGGCTTATGGGTACTCAATAGAACTCAACGAAGTTTTTTCCTAATCCTTTTTATTACCCCTGCTTTGCTAGTGATTCTCAGTGGGATGCTGGGGCCTCCAAGGACTTATGCATACCTGCTTCCATTTTATTTTCTGCTCGCCGCTATAGGGGTTGATAAAGCAATCCGTCTCCTATGCCGTTTTATGCCTCATTACTTCAACAAGGTTTTAACCGTTTCATTGGGTCTGGCATTTCTCCTCCCGTCTTTTTTCAGCCACGCCTCAGACTATCTTAGTGAGAGGGGCTTCAGGTCCGCCACCATAGCAGAGTCGAGCGAAGTGCTTCGTTATGTGCAGAACAAAACCACCGATCACGAGTTGCTGGTGATTTCTTTCGACGATATGGTGTTGCGCCGTAATCTGGAGCCATTGATTGCAAAAAAAATGCTCAACATCTTCCGAGACCGCCAACTTGATGGAATCACCTATCTGGGTCATCGCGACATTCCCGTAAACCTAATATCCAGTACTTTTGGAAACAAAACTCCTTTCCTTCCTGCATCTCTTATAAAAGTGGTCGCTGATATCGGCCATGTGAAGATATATCGGATGAACGTTGAGACCATCTTGCTACCACGTCAGGAGGAGGATAAAAAGTTTTTTGACCAATGGGAAAAACTCAAAAACCAAGAGGTCTCATTAATCAAAAATCAGAAGCATAAGTTTTTAGGCCAGCCCTCACTGCAGATGAATAAAACCATGAAAGAAAGGGCATTAATCCCTACCCCTTTGAGTTATCGCATTCCTTCTCAAGGTAAAAGTTTTATCCTATACGTTTCAGTAAAGAAGAACCTCCAGAAGTCTGGAGTAGGCTTATACTCAAGCAATGGCAACCTGCAATCTTTTCCACTCAATACTTTTTATGGCGTCTACCGGCAAGACAGGGAAAATCTTGTATGGGAACGGACCCATCCACATTTACTATTTCGACATTCCAGAGATAAAAAAACTTTTAAATGGAAAATCTTTTTTTCTTTAACTCCTTTGAGACCAGGGTTGAATGAGGTTTCTGAAAAGTTCCATTTATTCGATCAAGTAAGTTACTTTAATGGTATTCACGGGTACCTATTGCAACCAATCGTAGAAAATTAATCGTGCATGGAATGAAGAGGGGGGCAGACCACGAGATCCTTCGTCTCCTCGAGGATGACAACCCACCAACTGGCCCAGAGTGACTCGGGGCGACACGCTCATCATTTATCAACTTCTCCACCATAGGATTTTTCACCTTCATCATCCGTCCCAAGGTGAGGCCAAAGCTTTGCCAGCAATTTTTGGTAGTCCTCCGAACTCGTTATTCCCGAAGTAAATTCACTGGATTTCTTAAACAGGTCTCCGTTGCGAAAAAAGACCGGGTAGACAATCTGGCACCAATATCGCTTTCTTTAACTTCCCTAATCTTAAAGGGGTCATAATGAATAGTTACCTTCCATCCATATAAGAAGGAGGTTTATGACAGAGCATAATTTAGGGAAATGGCAGCATGTTCACGATGGGCATGGCAAAGTATTTACCGTCGGTGAGCAGCAGATAGCCATGTTTAGCATTGATGGTGAGATTTTTGCTTTTGACGATGAATGCCCGCACGTAGGAGCTTCTTTGGGAACCGGCAAACTAAATGGAAAACTGGTGACCTGCCCCGCCCACGATTGGCAGTTTGATGTTACCAGTGGAGAGTGTATTACCACCGATAGGTGTGATGACGGGTGTTATGTTGACACTTATCCGGTAAAGATTGAAAATGAAGAAATAATTTTAAGCCTGCCTTATTGAGCCATTTTTAAGGCACTTGGATAATAGCGAATCGACCACTCCATCATTTATCCAAATCTCCGCCATAGGGTGTTTCGCCTTCATCATCCGTCCCAAGGTGAGCCAGAGCTCTGTCAGCAATTTTTGGTGTTCCTCGGAACTCGTTATTCCCGAAGCAAATTCATTGGATGGGCCCAGTCCACTTGCACGCAAGTTCTTCCGCATTTGTGAATACCTGATCGCTCCAGAACCGAACAACCCTATACCCTTGTGATTGCAACCAGGCGGTATGCTCACCATCAACCAAGGACTTCTCCATATGCTGACCTCCATCGACTTCAATGATCAAACATTTCTCAAGACATGTGAAATCGACAATATACTTACCTATGGGTGCCTAACGTCGAAACTTAAAATTCCCCAACTGTCGATTTTTAATTGCAGACCATAGCTTCAATTCTGCATCGGTAAAGTTACTTCTGAGTTTTCTTGCGGAAGATTTGGAAGAGCTATTTATTCCCCCTCACCTAGCCTCTCCCTCAAGGGGGAGAGGAATTATCATACTGACTTAACAGTCAGTTTGGGGTGCAACTGCTGGCGCAGTTGGGTTTGGATATATTGCAGGGTTCCGCTGGTGGAGGTTGGGCAACTGCCGCATGCTCCTTGATAATGGATGCTGACATCATCTCCTTCAATGCCTTTGAGCTCTACGCCACCGCCGTCTTGAGCCAAATTGGTGCGGATCGAACGGTTGAGCACCATTTCGATTCCCTGCATTTTTTTCTCATCATCAAGTTTCGAAAAATTAACGACATCGACATCGCTCAAGTGCACTTTGCCTTCGGCCTGATACAGGGTCACTGTGTCATCAATGGTTTTCCAAATTCTGTCTTTGAGTGGGACCCAGCTTGTCTTATCGTCTTTCGTCACGGTGACAAAGTTATCCATGACAAACACGCTCAAAACACCGGGTCGCTCGAACAGAGCCGCAGCCATTTTATCGCCCTCGGCTTCTTTCTTATCGGCGAACGAGATATTGCCGTCATCAAGAATCACACCATTAATAACGAACTGCAAGGCGTTGGGATTCGGGGTTTCTTTCGTGCGCACAACTTTCAAGGCTTTTTTGAGATTGGGTTTTGCTTTCGCCTTGGGCTTCGGCTTGTTGGCCGTTGCGTTTTTTTCTTTCAATTTTTCCTGGATGGCCAGGATCTCGCTGATCTTCACAAGAATAGGACTTTCAATGTTTAATAGATGGAGACCATATTAATATATTCAAACGTGGGAGCCAAACATTATCTGGATCACTCGGCACTGGAAGGGACTTCGGACATCGGACCCGAAATCACCCGGCGTCCTCTAAGGGACTCCATGGCTTCATAGGCAACAAAAACAGCCAGCCCAATAAGCACCACAGCCGTCGTCCCTAGAAATAGATTGGGTTCCGGCGCGGTGAAGAACTGGTAGGCCTGCCAACCTAATGCGGCAATTGTGGTCACCACCATGAACACAGCAGGATAAAGCACATAATGCGTGGGCCGCTTGACAGCCATCAACCAGGTTGCCACCACAAACAGGGCCACCGCCCCAATGAGCTGATTGGTCGCGCCAAAAATAGGCCAGATTTTCTGCCAACCATCGGTCGCTCCAATCAGGTAGGAAGCAAACACTACTACAATCGTCACAGCATACTTATTACGAAATATCGGAATTTGATTCCCCAATGCCTCCTGAACCAGAAAACGTGTGATGCGCACCGCCGTATCGAGAGTGGTCAGCACAAATGTATTCAACGCCAGCACAGCGATCATGGAGGCAAAAGTAAAACCCAAAACTGGCAACATCTGTTGCACCACGTTACCGTATCCATTGCCGAATGCCATGATCCATCCACCGGATTGCAGAGTCTCGCGGAACCCTAACTGGGCCATGTCTACCCCTCCACCTTCAGGAGCTACCCAATAAAGACCTCCGCCCACCATGAGAACGGTGATAACGGCGACCACTCCTTCGGTGAGCATGCCGCCGTAGGCGATGGCTTTACCTTGAGTCTCATCCGCCAACTGCTTTGAAGTCGTTCCCCCTGCAACAAGGGAGTGAAAACCGGATATCGCACCACAAGCCACCAACACAAACAACATCGGCCAGACGGGTCCTTGCACTTCAGACATCGTGCCTCGCCAAGCTGGAGTGTTCAGTCCCGGTGCTACCCACAGCAACGCAATAATACCCAACGACATGGAACCGAAAAGAATAAAAGTAGAAAGATAGTCGCGCGGCTGTAAAAGCTTTTGCACCGGCAAGACCGAAGCCACCCCGGCGTAAACCATCAACACAACAAACCAACACATAAGTGGGGGAAGCCCCATCACCCCTTCACTCGGCAAGGGTAAGGGCATTTTGAATCCGATATAAATATTCACCAGGACTGCCAGAACAGCAACAGTGGAGGCTATCTTCAGGCTAAAATTCTTTTTATAAATACACCAACCGAGGATCATTGAAATAGGAATGATCGCGAAAGTAGGAAACACCATTTCCGGTTGTGCGATGAGTGTCTTGGCCGCGACAACACCGAACACAGCGATCACCAACAGCATAGCCAGAATGAGGAAAATAGCGAACACGGCTTTGGCACGATAGCCCATTGTGGTCTCTGCGATATCGGCGATCGAACTGCCGCGATTGCGCACCGAGACCATCAGGGTCAGGTAATCGTGAACTGCGCCGATGAACACACTGCCCAGCACGATCCAAACTAATGTAATCGCCCAGCCAAAATGATGCATGGCAATGATCGGACCAATGACCGGCCCCGCACCGGCAATGGACGCAAAATTATGCCCGAATAACACCAGCGGTTTGCTGGGCACATAATCCACGCCATCATTTTGTTTTATAGCAGGAGTTTCGCGGGACGATTCAGGGCGAATCAACTCCCGGTCCAGCCGTTGGGCATAAGCCCGGTAGCCCACAAAATAAAAAAACAGGCAGGCTGAAACCAATATGCCAATGGTCAACATAGCCACATCCAATAAAGGTTACACAGTTAGCTTTTTATTATATCAAAGATGGTGCAGAAAGGGAGGGACTAGAACAAAGACTCGCGTAGAATGGTCTGCTCCCGGTCCGGGCCTGTGGAGACCATCATGAAAGGAGTTTCAACAAGTTCGCTCAGTCGAGAGATATAATCTTTAGCGTTTTGAGGTAGCTTTTCAAAGTCCTGTATCCCTACAGTGCTTTCCGACCAACCGTCGAACTCGACATAAACCGGTTCACAGTTTGCCTGAATTTCAGGATCAGCCGGCATATCAGGAAATACTTTTCCTTTATATTTATAGCCGGTACAAACTTTGATGGTTTTGAATCCATCGAGGACATCGACTTTCGTGAGAATCAACGCGTCAGCCCCATTCAGGTGAACACCGTATCTGGCAACCACAGCATCAAACCATCCGCACCGTCGAGGCCTGCCGGTAGTCGCGCCAAACTCATGTCCAACCTTGGCGAGACGCTCGCCATCTGTATCAGATAATTCGGTAGGAAACGGACCCTCACCAACCCGGGTGGTATAGGCTTTGATCACTCCCAGCACCTTATCCACCTTCGTGGGTGGAATACCCAGGCCCGTGCAAGCACCTCCAGCCGTTGAGTTGGAGGAAGTCACAAATGGATAAGTACCATGATCCACATCCAGCATGGTTCCTTGCGCACCTTCGCACAAAATATTTTTTCCCAGAGCAATCTGATCGCGCATGAGAATGTGGGTATCGGCAATATATTTCAAAATGGTTTCGCGATAACTCATCAGTTCATCAAACATGCTGTTAAATGCAGGCAGTTCGGTACCGTAAAGACTTTTTAAAATCTTTTGTTTTTCTTCGTAGTTGGCCCGTAACCGTTCCGTCAGATACTTTTCGTCGCGCAGGTCACAAACCCTGATTCCTGCTCGGGCAATTTTATCAGCATAGGAAGGGCCAATGCCTCTCCCTGTGGTGCCAATTTTCTCGAATCCACTTCCGCTTTCCCGGCCTTTATCGCTGGTGCCGTGATAAGGCATGATGATATTGGCCCGGTCGCTAATGACCAGTCGGCCTTCCAGATCAATTCCGGTTTCCTCTAACTGGCGCATTTCTTCGACCAAGGCCTGAGGGTCCACCACAACTCCATTACCAATCACACATAATTT
>JAJDBH010000045.1 GCA_029261455.1 Nitrospinaceae bacterium | reverse complement strand
GACTTTACATATCGTGCCACTATCCCGGCAAGCGATAGAAATTTTACAGGACATACAACCACTAACGGGAAATGGGCGTTATGTTTTCCCCGGAGCGCGTAGCAAAGACCGACCCATGAGCGATAATGCCATTTTAGCGGCAATGCGAAGAATGGGAATAGGAAAAGAAGAAATGAGTGGCCATGGTTTCCGGGCAATGGCCAGAACAATCTTGGATGAAGTTTTAGGAGTCCGGCCCGATTTTATCGAGCATCAATTGGCCCATGCCGTTCGTGATCCGAACGGACGAGCATATAACCGGACAGCCCACCTTCCAGAACGCAAGAAAATGATGCAGGACTGGTCAGACTACTTGGACAAACTCAAAGCTGGAGTTGAAGTGATACCAATAAGCCGGAGGGGCAGTAATGGCTCGTAAAGGAATGAGAATAGATGAAAATTACCAGCCACCAATCCCTTTAGACGAGGCTAAAAAAATATTAGAAAAAGTAAATAGTTGCAAAAGAAAAAAAGGACTTACTCAACCATTCAAAAATCAAGACGACCCTCTCAGTTTATTGAATACAATTGAACTATTCAATCAAACCGTAGACAGCTTCTTTACCAAGCCCACTCTCACCCCAAAAAACCAAAAAGATTTTTACAATAAACTCAATAAGCATGTATCAAGACTTTTAGAATTTTTACAAAAGGAACCATTTGAGTATCATGAAAGAATTTATTTTCATCAAATGAATAGTCTCACCCTCGAGCAAAAGCTTAAGAAAGAAGAAGATTTATTTGGAAATATAACAAGTGAGAAACCAATTAACCCGCAGAAATTCATCAATACGTTGAAGGCCTATTTAGAAACAACCGATTACCTATCCAGCAATCCCCTCAACAAAAATCGAAAAGGTAATCACAGGGATGACCTGCGACACCTAATAGGTTTTCTCTTCGAAATGTACGAAAAATGCTCAGGAAGAAAACCCGGATACACTTTGGATAAAGTAGTTAAAGTATATAAAGGCGATTTTGTCTTATTAATCGAACTTGTAATACCCCACGTAAAACCACCCTTCGATATCAAGCCAACTAATGAAGCCATCGGGGAAGGGATCAAGTTATGCAAAAAAGAATCAAGTTAAACCCGTCCTGAGTAAAGACCATTACAGAGTAAAGTCAACCTAGATAAACAATTACAAACCACTTAGGAGTTATCAGGATGACTAAAGAAAACATTATTCAAAATCGGATGATGAGGATGCGGCAATTAACAGAATACTGTGCCCTATCCAGAGCGTACATATACCAAAAGATCAATGAAGGCGCGTTCCCACCTGGGAATATGATCTCGAAAGGTGTTCGAATTTGGGATCGAAAAACAGTTGACTCTTGGTTAGACAAAAGAATGGGGAAGGAGGCATGATTGCTCAAGCAGTCATACCATTATCAAGTCATTGCTGTGCCACTGCTGCCGCCCGTAGGGCGCGCGCAGATGGCACGGCAGTGGAAACTAAACCAAAGCAATATACATTTACCCCTCGCTGTGTTTAGCGGGGGCATTAAAAAAACAAAAAACCCTCTGTTGGCGCAGAGGGCTATCAATAAAGGATCATGATATGTCTAAACCTAATGTAACTGAATGTGTTCCGTTAAACAATGGAAAAGAAACCAAAGCAGCTCCTGCAGCCAAACTTAAAATGCTCGTCTATTTACCTGATGGAAATTGTGTCACGCTTCAAGAGATTGTCAAAAACAAAGAATCTTATGATGGTAAGACGATCACCGAAGAGAAAAACACTGCATCAACAAAGGACAATTGTAAGATCGTTGTGAAGGATGGGAATGTCTATCTTTTAGGAGCAGAGGCAAACTTACACCTAAATCCAAATTTTGGATTTGGGAGTATGGATCTAACAAAGAACCCTTCAGCCTTAAAAAAGGCACTCAGTAGGGTATCCCATCCAATAAAATCTAAATTGGTAGCAATGACCGAGCTCTCTGTTGTTTATGGTAGCCCTGGATCTGGGAAGACGTTGGCAATTCTGAGCGATATCAGGAGGTCAATTTTAGATAAGACTATCAAGGGAGAAGATGTGGTTTATGTGAACCTCGATGATTCCGCCATCGGCCTTGCTGAAAAGGCTGAGATATTGGCAGGGCTTAAGATCAAGATGATCAAAGAATTTGATCTAATGATGTTGTATAGCATGATTGAAGAGAACGTTGCCGAAGGCAAAGTCATCATTATTGATACGGTAAAGAAAATTGTAAATCTAATGGATAAAGCTCAAGTTGCTTATCTGATGAAGAAACTTAAAATTTTTACTCATGCAGGAGGAACTGTGATTCTAATAGCCCATGCGAATAAGAATCTTGGCCTTGACGGCCTTCCTGTTCTCGAAGGTGTGGGTGATCTAAAAAATGACGCTGATTGCGTTGTGAGAGTCCAGAGACACAAGGACATCATCACTATGACCAATGAGAAAAATAGGTCATACGTTGAGCTGGAGGCTATCTTCCAGACTTCGGAAACTAAAGACTACAAATCCTTAATGCATTCAATAAAGCAGTTAAGTGGACAGGAAGCCATAGATCTAAAACTGCAACGAGAGCAGGAATGTTTTAAAGAGGATAACCGTAGGCTTGTCGAAACAATAACTGAAATGATAGGGCTATTCCCAGCACAGAAAACCAAGCTAGTGGATGACCTTGTTAAAGATACAGGCTTATCCCGCAGATTTATTGTTACTACTCTTGAACTACTGGAGGGCGATCTATTGGATCTGGAGAAGGGCCCTAACAACAGTAAGAATTACTCTCTGAGAACTAACGATAATCCTGAAAAGGTTGAGGGTGATGAAGAAGACGTAATGGAGTATTTAATAAGTGAAGGCTATTTTACGCGAGATGAGGTTGAGAAAAATAAGGTTGAGCATGAAGAGGAAGACGTAAAAAAGTATTTAATCAGAGAAGGTTATATACCGTGTTATGAGGAGGCATTTCCAGAGGCTGCTTGTTAAAAACCACCCCCTGTCTCTAAAACCAGAAAAACCGAGAAAACCGTATAATCATTGGGTTTCCCGGTTTTCTTGGTTTTTTACGTTTTTACAGGGGGGGGGGGTATTTTCACTAATTCCTTTAGTTCCGCGAGTTGCCTATCAGGCGGACATGTTAACTCAGTGCAAAGCCTCCCATAACCCTCAACAAATCAGGCCTTATTCCAGACTGAAGTCAACTTGAGATTTAGCTCTCCCTTCAAGGATTGCATTTAAAAACATTGTCCAACATTAGCCATGAAGCTTAGCAGATGACACTTAAGATGAAGGCATTCCTCACGCTGGACGAGACTGAACATAAACATCACCATGAGAGTCTTTTTTTGTAGCCAGTCGATTTACCTCTCCCCATTAGATTAGCTCAACAAATCACGCTTAGCTTTCTCGTATTCCTCTTGCAATTTATCCACATTTCATTTTCGCTTCAGGAGTTTAGCTCTAGCTTCGTTAAACTCATCTTCTGATATATGGCCTTCTTCTTTGAGCTTAGCCCATTTCAACAGTTCATCGGCAACCGAATATTGCTTCAGCTTTTCACCCTTGATTATATCTACCTCTCGCTCGATAGGAGGTTTTGTGGCTGATTTGGGTTTTGTAGAAAAAATCCCATTAGCAGCGACCCATTCACTATGTTCTTTTAAGGGGCTGTAAAATAAAATATTTACAGCAATTAAATATGCAATGGAAATTGCTAAAGCTATTAATGAGATGAAGAATTTATCATCAGCATAGGGGTTATGCGACCATTGACCCCACCAATAAACTGAAAAACCTACGCCGCCAATAATTGCAAGCCATAAATATCTTTTAAAATATTTGACTGCAGTATCTATACTAGAGAAGTCTTGATTCTTCTTCATCATATAAATACCAAACGCTAAAAATATTATTGGTATCACCCCAACAAGAAAAACTACAGATGGAACCATAAGCAATGAAAAAATAAGTAATTTTCCTTGGTCGCTACTGTTCAGTGGTTGATTGTGTAAGATGCTCTCCCTTTGAAAGGGTGAGTTCAAATGTTCTCTTTTACCATCAATATGTTTGTTTTCAGATTTCAAACTTCCATCACCGTTCCACTCTTTAACAAGTACAATTTTTCCGTCTTGGTAAAATCCTTCATACTTTTTTGACTCATTATGATGGTAACTTACACAGACACCATTGAAGGGTCTACCCTCAAATAGAGTTACTTCCCCTTTTTGATTTAAGTCATACTTTGAAACGATTTTTTGGTTTTCTGATAATTGGTCAGTCATTTCTGATTTTCCTCGAAGAAGTCACCACTCACTTAGACCTAGCCTTTTTTATGAGCTCTTCTGATAGGCTTTGCGCCTCTGCTATTTGCGCATGAGTCATATTTTTTCTTAGCATATTCAACAGCTTTTTGGCTTCTTCATAATGGTTAGTTGCTGCCATATTTGCCCATTTATAGGCTGTGATTAGATCATCAGGAACCGACAAATGCTTGGCATACGTAAGCCCTAGATTGTATTGAGCAAAAGGATGATTCTGTTCAGCGGCTTTTGTCCACCACTTAATAGCCATTTGATAGTCTTGGGGAACTCCATGCCCCTTATCATACATAACACCCAAGTCGAACTGTGCTAGAGAGTATCCTTGTTCTGCTGCTTTCCTGGTCCACTTTATGGCTTCTTGATAA
>JAJDBH010000044.1 GCA_029261455.1 Nitrospinaceae bacterium | reverse complement strand
GAAAACACTCAAGTTATCTGGTCATTTGCCGATCCCAGAATAGACGGATAATTCCTTTATTTTAGCACATTTACCACACTTGGCGTGGGGCCAATGAACACTGGTTTTAATTGGTTGTAAAAAGTTGCTTTGTATGAGAGCTCTTTACTCATGGACTGGTAAAAATAATGAAAAGTAAACCAAGGATAACGGTTCTATCATGAGGATTTTGGAAATAATCCGGAGTCTCTTGTTGTTAGTAGTTCTTGCTGCTGGTTTGAGTTGGGCCTGGCAAGAAGGGAAGTTGGACCCGGTTATTAAAATGAGCCGGGAAATTGTTTTCGGGAAGCCTCCTCAAAAACCTACGGTTAAGGATTTCAAATTCCAGCCAGTGACTCGGCAGGACATTCACCAAAAAGTTTTAGCTACGGGAACTGTGACACTCAAAACGGGTGCTGAAGTTAAAATTGGTGCCCGTATTTCTGGTCAGGTGAAAAGTCTTCTGGTTAAGATTGGCGATTTTGTTCGTGCGGGTGAAACCATTGCCATTATCGAACATGAAGACCTTCTCTCCAGAGTGGCGCGTTTTCATGCCGATCTGGATGCAGAAAAAGCCCGGCTGGAGAAAATCCGCGCAGAGGGTCCTCTTGAAATCAGTAAGGCTGTAGCAGAACGTGAAGAGTTACAAGTCCAAATCAAGCTGGCGCAGAAAATGCTGGAGCGCAATCAGGAGCTGAACAAGAAAGGGTTCGTTTCCACCACTGTATTGGATGAAGCGCAAGAAAGGTTGGAAGTGTTGCAGGCTGGGATCAACCTCGCGAACGAAGAATTGAAGCTCAAGCAGAGTCAGTTGATTAATAATAGTCGATTGGCTGAGGCCATGGTTGACAAGGCTGCGGCTAATTTAAACGAGGAAGAGATTCAATTGACCTATGCTTCGATCACCGCTCCTATAGATGGTATTGTTGCATTTGTTTCCACTCAAGAAGGGGAGACAGTAGTCGCCAGTCTAAACGCGCCGACATTTGTGGACTTGATTGACTTGCGCAAACTGGAGGTTACAGTTTTTGTCGACGAAACAGATATTGGACGTATCAAAGTTGGACAAAGGGCGAAGTTCACCGTTGATACCTTTGCTGACCAGTTCTTCGACGGCAAGGTTCGTGAGATTCATCCAAAGGCAGTGATAAAGGATAATGTGGTGAACTATGAAGTGATCCTCGATATTGCAAAAAAGAAAGTCGCGAAACTCCGACCAGAGATGACGGCGAATGTCGTGATCACCACTGGAACCCGAAAAAAAGTCCTGACTCTCCCGAAAGAAGCCGTCAAACGAAAAGGCAAGAAAACTTTTGTTGTCATGAAGGCAATTAGTGGACTGGAAGATAAGTCTATTGAACTGGGCTGGCGCGATGGTGGTAAAATTGAAGTGGTCTCAGGTCTTAACGACGGAGACGAGGTGGGAATTCCTGACAAACCCTTAGAGAAGAAACGAAAGGGTAGAAGGCCACGGTGATGAACCTCATTGAAATGAACTCCATTTGCAAGAGTTATCGAAATATTGGTTTCGAGACCAGGGTGCTTAAGGATGTGACACTTCATATTAAAGAGGGTGATTACGTCAGCATCATTGGTCCTTCTGGGGCAGGGAAAAGCACACTCATGGCCATCATGGGGTGTTTGTCTCAACCTACCAGTGGAGAATATATTCTGGATGGTGAGGAGGTCGGTAAACTGAACGACCGCAAACTTTCTCGTGTCCGTAACGAAAAAATTGGTTTTGTGTTTCAAGCTTTTCATCTTCTGCCGGGAGTCACGGCAATGGAAAACGTCACCCTGCCTTTGGTTTATGCAAAGAATCCCCCAGGAAATATTAAAGAACGTGCCCGTGAACTGCTTGCCAAAGTAGGGCTGGAGCACCGTCTGCATCACACTCCAGGGCAGTTGTCAGGGGGTGAACAGCAACGGGTTACTATTGCGCGATCACTCATCAATGATCCCCGAATCATTCTTGCAGATGAGCCTACAGGGAATCTGGATTCAAAAAATGGCATCGAAACCATGAAAACCTTCGACAATCTCATCAAAGAAGGCAAAACTATTATTCTCATCACCCATGATCAGGAGGTGGCTCAACACGCTGATCGTATTATCTCTATTCGTGATGGGCAGATTGCTTCAGACAGCAAGGTGAGCCATGAAGAACAAATCAGATCTCTTTAAGCAAAACTGCGTGTATGCGAATTTTTAAAAACCTGGGACAGGCTCTTAGAGGCTTGCGCCTGAACCGAAGCAACACGGTTCTCATGACTTTAGGTGTGATGATTGGCATTGCCTCTTTGACGGTGATTGTGGCCATTGGCGATGGCATCAAGACCAAGGTTCTAAGTCGCATTGCCAATATGGGTTTTGGTCCAGAATCTTTTTCGGTGATCGCCGGCGCGGGAAGAATGTTTTTTACCCGATCGAAGAACACGACCAGTATGACTGTTGAAGATGCCGAAGACCTGCTTGCGCTTCCCACAGTTCGGTTGGTAGTGCCCCGCCAGAGAAAAAGCATGCAGATCATCAATAAAAAGGAGTTCACCAATACCCGGGTTTATGGCGTGACCCCGGATTGGCAGTTGGCCCGCGGATGGAAGATGAAGGATGGAGATTTTTTGTCCGACAATGACCTGACTCGCAGGAAGAGGGTGATAGTTCTGGGCGCGACCCCGGCTAGAAAGCTTTTCAAGGATCAGGATCCTATGGGGAAAATGTTGCGTCTGCAAAATAATTATTATCAAGTGATTGGGCTGCTCGAAGAAAAGGGTATGACCGAAAGTGGGTATGATCCAGATGATCGTACTTTGATCCCACTGACCACATCCATGTCACGCCTGACGCATCAGACGCACCTTCACAGTATCAAGGTTGTTGCTCTGGATTCTTCGCAGGTACCGGAAACGATGGAAGCGGTGCGCCAGATTTTACGCCGCAATCATAACCTGTCGGTTCTCGCTGAAGATGACTTTCGTTTCATCACTCCCGAAGGAATTATGCAAAGAGTGACCGAGTCGGAACAAGCATTAAACCGTATGCTGATCCTTGTATCGACGGTTTCCCTTCTGGTTGGTGGAATTGTGATCATGAATATCCTGTTGGTATCTATTCGCGAACGGGTTCGAGAGATCGGTATTCGACGATGTTTTGGCGCACGTCGGTCCGACATCACTATGCAGTTTTTATTTGAATCGGTTCTGGTTTCCCTTTTGGGCGGGATCATGGGGGTGGGATTGGGATTGTCCATTTCATTTGCACTGGAACGATTTGATGTGCTCCCCACCCATATAACGATGGAGCCTTTTATTCTATCGTTTGTATTCTGTTCTCTGATCGGCTTGATATTCGGGATTCACCCTGCACGCAAGGCAGCCTTTTTGAATCCTGAAGAAAGCATTCGATCTCAATAGATAGACTGATGAATATATTTTCTTCTCTAGGCATAGCGATCAAGGCACTTTTTTCGCACAAGATGCGCACTTTTCTTGCGTCGTTGGGTATTTTGATTGGTATCGCTTCGGTGATCGTCATGGTGGCCATCGGAAAAGGTTCGCAAATGGAAGTGATGGATGTTATTGCGGGAATGGGAGAAAACCTCATCACTATCAACGCCGGGGAAATGAAAAGGCGCGGAGGGCGTCTCCGCCTCACCGGTAATGTGAACACATTGACGGTTCGAGACGCCAATGGAATTATGGATGAAATCAGCGAAGTGGAAAGGGTCGCACCTTTTGAAGAAAAAAGAATGTCGGCCAAGTTCGGCAATAATGCGGCGGAAACTACCATTGCAGGTTCTACCGTAGACTTTCCCTTTATCCGTGACTACTATTTAAAAAGCGGTGAATTTTTTTCTGAAAGGGATGTGAAAACAGCTAACCGTGTTGCCATTATAGGGATGACAGCTGTTAAAAACCTCTTTGGTGAAGAAGACCCTCTTGGGCAGGTTATCCGGGTACATTTTATTCCTTTTAAAATCATTGGTGTGTTTGAACCCAAAGGAGTGGACACCAATGGGTTGGATCAGGATGATCTGGTTTTGATTCCACTTTCGACCTATATGCGCCGCATCGTTAACCAGACTTTTATTAGTCGGATTTTTGTCAAAGCGTCATCAAGACAAAACATTTCCAAAGCATCTGTGAAAATTCGCGAACTTCTCCGGGAAAATCACAAACTCGTCGATGACCGCAACGATGACTTCACCCTCGTCACACAACTGGAAATTGAAGATATGAAAAAAGAAACCACTGAAATGTTCACCAAGTTGATTGTGGGCGTGGCGGGTATATCTTTGCTGGTGGGTGGCATTGGTATTTTGGCGGTGATGTTGATATCGGTGAAGGAGCGTACGCGCGAAATTGGAATCCGCCGGGCAGTGGGAGCGACTCGGAGAGATATCGTCCATCAATTCCTTTATGAGTCTCTAATCATTGGATTTCTCGGTGGTGGTCTGGGGATTATTCTGGGGGTCGGATTAACACTGGGCCTGAACCAGTGGGGGCATTGGACCCTGATTCTTGACCTTCATTCCATCTGGATCGCCAGTTGGGCCTGTGTCGGAATTGGTGTTTTGTTCGGCGTGTTCCCAGCCATTAAAGCATCCAAACTTGATCCGATGGAGGCTCTCACTACTGAGTAACTGCTGCCCGGCCACAAAAAAAGGGGTTCGCCCCCTTGACAGTGGACGAACCCCTCTTTGACTGTGAGTGAAGACTAGATAAAACAAATCAAACTGCTTTCACCTTTGAAAGGGCAAGGTAAAGGCAATACTACTTTCCAGCGAAACTTTACGCTAGAACATGATACCGCCGTGGTTGGCGGCGATCATTCCGATTAGCATGGGAATCGAAAGCCATGCATTGGTTCTGCTGGCTAGAAACGCCATTCTTTTTGCTTTGTTCAGGGCATCGCCTTCCAACTCGCCAGCGATGACTTTTCTCAGATTAGGCCAGATGATAAACCAGACGTTTCCGGCCATGATGATGCCGAGTAACATGCCGATCATGATTTCACCACTGGGAATCCCTTGAACTGTTCCTCGACCTGCTACGTAATAGGCAATGCCAGTGATGACCGTCCACAATGCTGCGTGCCGGAACAAGAACAGGGCGCGAGACAGAATGATCTGGGTATAGGCCTTGGCGGCACCTGCCTCAACCATTTTAGGCATGGACTGAACCTGAACCAGGTTGAAGAAGTACAGCAACCCGATCCACAAAATTCCGATAATTACATGAAAAAATTCAAATACCCACATTTGGTTTTCCTCTCAATACATTGGTTGATATTTTCAGAAATCTCTGATCGTTCGATACTTTATGTTTTGCAATTTGAGCATTCTCCATTCTAAAGAGTATGTTCTTATATATTTAAAATTTTAGAGGTCCTCTCTTATGGGGTATTCTCATGAGAAAATTCAGGTGTTGCTTTATCTAAGGAATCAGGAGAAATCTCAGCTCCCATAAGAAGAAGCATTAACTAGGATGGTGGTAACTTCAATAAAGATTCAATATTTCTTCATCTTGAGAAGGATTTTAGCAGAAAATATCTTTATTTTCCATACCTTTGGCAGGTGCTTTAGTTTCGAGTCACGAACCAAAGCAGGGTCAGGAAACCAAGAACCAGCACTAAAACCAAAGTATTTGAGGAGGATGGGTTTGTTCTTTCAGGGCTGGTCTCAGCGTTTCCCAGCTTTGTGAGTCTTTCTTTGAGTTGCTGATTTTTTTGGGCGAGTTCGGACTTTTCGGCTTTAAGCTTTTCGATTTCATCCCGGAGGCGCAGCCGATCTACTTTGAGAGTTTTAGATTTTTCGATTTCCCTTTGCAGAGTTTCTTCAGGACCCAGAGTCAGACCATCCTCTTCTTTAGGTTCATCCCAGGGCTCGTTCATTCAATGTCCCTTTTTGACCATGGGGAACTGGTCGCTGGCTGTTGTCAGACGTTGCAACTGACTGGGACTCAGTTTCAGGTCGGTGGCTTTGGCAAACTCTTGAACTTGTTCAGGTTTCCGGGACCCGACAATGGCTGTAAAAATATTATCGCGAGTGAGCACCCAGGCCAAAGCCACCTCAACGGGTTTTCGACCCAACTCTTTCGCGACATTGCGGACAGTTTCCCAGACTTTTCTGGCATGTGGGTAAACTGGATCTTGAAATAGAAAATGGTGTTGTCGAGTGGGCATTTGAAGATCTTCCTGGCTCATGGGTTTTGCCAGTAGGCCTTGGGCTGTCGGGGAAAAAGCCATATAGGGAATGTCAGCATTTTTGCAAAGGCTTAAGGACTCTCCTTCATAGGCTCGGTCTAACAGGCTATAAGGTACCTCGTTCATGGAGAATATTTTGAGTTTATCTCCCAACAAGGTTAAGTCCTGGGACTGAAAATTGGAGAGCCCTGTTGTTGTGGCTTTTCCACTTTTTTTGAGGGTGCTCATGAACTCGGCGAGCAGGGCACTTTTATCCGGGTTATTGAAATAACTTCCAGGCCAATGAACAAGGTAAAGATCTACATAATCCCGACCCAGAGCTTTGAGGGAATCTTCGAGGTGTTGTTGGTAGGCTTTGAGTGTCAGTTCTGCATCGGGCCAGATTTTTGAGATAATGATAGCAGAATCTTTTTGCGCACCCAGGGCCTTGCCTAGTCTGCGTTCCGATTCTCCATCGCCATAGCCTTCGGCAGTATCAAATGCGGTGATGCCATGGTCGAGGGCGGAGCGCACGACTCTTTCAGCATCTTCAGAGGGGCAGATGTCTCCCCAGCCTCCACTTGGCGCTATCTGCCAGCAACCGAGGGTGATCCGGCTCCAGTCTTTGTTGATCCCCTTTATTCGATCATAGATCACGCATGCCACCTGAAATAGGTGACACGGGTACGATATCTATCGTTGTTATCAACGGGCCATTGCTCAATGCGGGAAATATTTTCACGAAACCGCCAGAGTTTCCAGGCTACGGCCAATGCAGTGACACCAGCCAAAAGGATCACGCCGGCAAAGAAATAGGCGATCAATGCAGGGTAGGCAAAAATAAGAACGGCAAGGAGAAAAAGAGTACCGCCAAAAAAAAACGTTCCCCAAGTCAGTGTCTTATGACCTTGGGAAAAAGTTCTGTCTAAAAAAGGATTGTAATAATTCATGGCAAACCTTTCTTGTTAAAAAGTTTCTCTATTCATTATAGATATAAAATCGACTTTCTGTGATGTCAAGTCTCACAACCCAAGATGTCTGGTGTATTGACCTTTTGAAGTTTGCGTCACGAGGGTATTTTTTTGAGATCTTTTTTTTGTTGTGCCAGGGGCCGTTTCCAGTTGGTAACGCGAGGGCTGGGATGATAGAGCGGGAATAGGATGAAATCTTCAGTAGCTAGAGGTTTTGCGACATTCGGGCTTAATTTAAATCGAGTGCCGAGAAGTTGATTGAGAGCGCTAAGGGCAACGGTGCCAAGGGTAACGACAACCTTGGGCTGGATGATGTCCAACGACTTTTTTAAAAAAGCCGAGCAGTTTTTAATCTCTTTTGCAGTGGGTCTCCTGTTGTTGCCGTCTGCAAGCGGATTACACAAAGCGGCATTAGTGATGAAAACCTCTGAACGGGTCAGCCCGATATGTTTCAGCAGGATTTCAAAATTGTCCCCGGAGCGGTCCCCCTGAAAGGGAACCCCTGTTCGCCCTGCGCCGAACCGACCAGGAGCTTCCGCAACAAAAACAATATTGGCGTCCAATGAACCGTTCGCAGAACTTAAGACAGCAGTTTGATCGGCAAGATCAGGGCATAAACGGCAGGAGGTCGCTTCCTTTACCAGTTGGCGAAAATTATTGTTCATTGCCTCCACTACTTGTCGATGGCTCTCTTTTACTGGGTGCTGTCTCGTCTGGTTCATCGCTGGCTTCCTGATCGTCTTCATCATCATCGCTGGATTGGCAAATCACAAAGAAGCCTATGATGAGAAGAACGCTGGCAACCAGAGTGAGCAGGATGTCCATGAAAGTATTAAACGGGTTTGATGGTGGCCAGGTAGATCATGCAAGCGCCAACAATAAAAATAGCGATATGTACCATCATTGCGTATTTTTTAGGCAAAGAGTCTTCTTTAATTTGCTTCCCATTTTGAATGCCGAGGGCGATTAAAACCACCAGCAGCCCCAACTTCCAATAGATCCATTGCGATTCGGTAAAAACACCGGTCTTCACGGCAAGAACTGTTCCGGATATGAGGGTCACTCCTAAAATAGGATAGTAGATGAACTTGTGGATCCGGTTTTGAGTTTTCCTAAGACCTTCTGCTTCTTCTGCGGATTTCAAACGCAAGCGGAACACAACCGAAAGAGATTGCAAAAACAAAGTTCCAATGACCAGACACATAGATATCATGTGCAGGGTGAGAAAAAAATTTTTCATTTATAGTATTCCCTTTTGTCAGGAGTTATCCGGGCCGGGAGCAGTGGACTCCCTTGCCCAATAAGTGCGGCTGGAAATGATCAAGGCCATTCCTATTCCACAATAAATTGCGGCGACCACCACATATCCCCCTAGATATTCATTATAGGAGCGTAATAAAACTCCAAGTCCCATCATCATTGGGATTAAAAAATAATATGGTTTGGCAAAGATTTGATGGATGCGGACAGGGTCCTCCAGTCCATGAATCCGGTCTCTATTTTTCCGGGCGGTTTTGCTCAGTACAAATCTTCCTTTAACCAAGCCGATCAGTACAGCTGAGATTACGGAAAGGATGACGGCAATTTGAGTTGAGTGTTGTTCTTGACCTGCGAGCTGATACAAGCCGAACCCGCGAAAAATAAGGAATAGACCAATGACACACCATAATCCTCCCGCAATGGAAGTAAGACTGTTTTTATTCAAGAATACCCTCATATTGATATGGTTTAGGATTAGATGATAATAGCAGGTAAAAGTTTCATCTGCATCCTGTTATCTCAGGCGTTAGGCATTTTACCTCGTACCAGACGAACAGTCATTCTACCGCTCTTGCTTTTATATATTGGACGAACTTCCCCATTTTTGAAATCGAATAAAGTCCCATAACTTCCCCCATCGCCTTTCAGCCAGACTGTAGATTGGCCTCCGGGTGGAAATACAGTTTCCAGATGGTTTTCTTTTTCATACTTGTCCCGATTGATAACTTCAGGATTGTACAGGGTGCGAATTTCATCCTCGAGAGGTAGTCGCCAGTCCTGAAAGCTGCAGAATTTAATACCATTCGTATGGATTGCCAGATCATGGGCTTCATCCCAAGTGAACCATTTAGCCTCTGTTTGCCATCCATCTTCCCGAAACCACATCAGAGTACTTTGAGTATCGGTTAGTGTGCCATCTTGATTATCTATAAATCTATTTGGTTCAGACATAGTTGAATAACTTTAAGTATTAGGGTTAAGAGTATCCAGAGGAATTTTTTCCAAGCGCGCTTTCAGTCCTTCCAGGTCAAAGGCAGGAGGGTTTTGAAACGCATTATCATTGATGATATTTGAAAATGAATATTTTAAAAGATTGTTGGACCAAGCGATAAAAGGGGTCCCGAATAAAATTCGCTTTACAGTACTCCGCGAAATTTTCACCTGAGCGTTTGAGTTTAGTAGTTTTGGGTTGTTGTGCAAGACAGCCACAGTTTTAACAGCCATCCATAAGGGCCAGATACAAAATAGGCGCAGGGCGATCTCGGTTCTAGGGATTGCCAAGGTGAACTTTAAGGCATCATTCAGATGTCCTGTAGTTTTGCCAAGCAATCCTTCCAGGATTTGTAGGTTTTTATCCATGGATGCTCCAGAGTGAAACTCTTCGATGGTCAAACCTTTTTCGGAAATGATACTTCGGGGAATGTACGACCAACCCCTGTCACGATCAGCAATAATATCTTTGGATATGTTGGTCATTTGCAGGCCGAGTCCAAATGATACGGCATTTTGGCGCATAATATTGCGCGTCTCTTCTGGCAAGTTAGGTAGTTTTTGGAAAAACAGGTTGCACAGCATTTCTCCCACCACTCCCGCGACGAAATAACAATATTCTTCAAGGTCCTGTATGTTTTCCAGCGGGGTGATTTCGCCGAATTGAAATTGGTTTTGAAAAAAGGCCATGCCCTTCGCCATTTTAGAAACAGAAGGAATGATCTGGTCCTGATGGTTATTAGGGAGTGAGTCAAAGACATTGAATACTCGGGAAACCTGATGGAGAAGATCCAAGTCATTTGGGGTGCCATCGACTTCCTTACATTCCTCGACCCACTTCACGAGATTCTTTTCGCGGTAACTCCGATTTTCAATCAATTGTGAAAATTCTATGAGAAGCCGGGTCTTTATCTTTGGGGCCAGTTTTGCCGCGTCTTCTACTGTGTCTACAGTCCGGCAAAAAAGATAGGCGGTGAGAATGCTTCGGTGTAGTTCGCCCCTTAGAACGGATATGTTGAGCGCAAAGGTTCTGCTAACTTTGGGAAGCGTTTGTACGCAATAGGTCCAGTCATCCATTATTGTGAACAATCCCCCTTTGGGCAAACCCGGGGCAAAAAGATTTAAAGTGATTACAGGATAAAAGAGAGTTGCTTAAAAAAGATCTCAAAAACCTTAACTCTAAAGGTGTCGGTAGAGTTTGTCGATTTTCCTCAGGAATGAAGTGCTTGTTCTTCCAGACCTTCGACCTTTTTAGCGATCTTTAAAATTTCGGAATGTACTTGGTTGATGATGTCTTCCGGGGTGCTGGTCCCTGCTGTAATTCCTACATGTTTTTTGCCAATGAACCATTCCTGATTTAACTGGTGGAACGATTCAATATGGCGCGCTTCTACACCTTTCTCTTCGCAAACGTGAACCAGTTTTTTCGTGTTGGAAGAATTAAAGCCACCTATGACGATCATCAAGTCAACCTGGTCAGCTAGTTCATGCACAGCTACCTGCCGGTCTTGGGTGGGCTGGCATATCGTATTGACAAATGAGACATCATCTACATAGTCGAGAGCTCGAATTTTTTCAACTAGACCCTCAACTTTATCAGTTTGCTGAGTGGTCTGAGACACGATTCCAAGTTTACGGTAGCCAGACTTTTTAATTTTTTCAAAGTCATCTTCATTGTTGATGACCAGGTAAGCATCGAGGTCTCCGACGATTCCTTTAACTTCGACATGATCTTTCTGCCCGATCACAACAGGGAAATAGCCTTTTGTCACTAAAGATCTAATAGTCTGATGGACCCTCATCACGAGTGGGCAGCTTGCGTCATAGACAATAAAGCCGGCATCATGAAGTTTTTGCTTGGTTTTTTCAGCCGCGCCGTGTGCGGTGATCATGACCTTTTTGGTTTTGATTTGGCCTATGTCTTCGATTCCAGGTACGAGTGATACTCCATTTTGCTTTAAAGATTCACTGACTTGCGGGTTATGGACTAATTGACCCACTATGGTCAGGTCGGAGTGGAATTCCGGAGACATGGCAAGGTCGATAGCATCTCGAACTCCAAAACAGGTGCCCATTGCACTGGCAAGGGAGACTTTCATTATATGTATTCCTCTATGGACGTATTTTAAATTCGTTGGTGCTTTAACAGTCTAAATCATAACAAACTGAGTGAGGGTTTTAAATAAAAAACCCGCTTATTTGGTGAAGAGGTTTTTTATCGCCTGCCAAGTGGTTTGACGACCGATATCAGCAATCGATTCGGTAAGTGGAATGTTTTTAGGGCATACCTCAACACAGACTTGTGCGTTACCGCAGTCCGTGATTCCTCCTTCGCCCATGACAGCATCCAGCCTTTCTTCTTTTTTCATTTCCCCTGTAGGGTGCAGATTAAAAAGGCGGACTTGATTAAAAGTGGCAGCTCCTAGAAAGGAATTATCCATGGTGAACTGAGGACACGCTTCTAGACAGCAACCGCAGGTCATGCACTCTGACATGATATATCGTTTGGCACGATCCTGATCCTGCATGATAGGGCCTTCCCCGATATCGTGGCTGCCATCAATGTCGATCCAGGCCTTGACCTTTTTAAGGTTTTTGAACATGCGTTCACGGTCCACCTGCAGGTCACGCACGACGGGAAACTTAGACATTGGTTCCAGTGTAATGGGGGTTGTCAGGTTATCCACCAGAGCGGTGCAGGCCTGCCGGACTTGACCATTGATCAGCATTGTGCAGGAGCCACAAACCTCTTCCAGACAATTACTATCCCAAGTAACCGGGCTCACTGTTTCTCCATTTCCCGTTGTAGGTGATTTCTGGATTTCCATCAGGCAGGAAATGATATTGGCAAAAGGCCTGTGAGGCACTTCAAAAGTTTGCCAGTAGGCTGAGGAAGCAGGTTTGTCCTGACGTTTGATCTTTATAATTATGTTTTTTTCAGTCATAGCGGGTTTTTCAATCATATTTTCTCGGTCTGGGGGTCACCAGTGAGGTATTGACCTCTTCGTAAGTGATCTCTGGCTGATTGTCTTTATATTGAGCCACTGTTGTTTTAAGCCATTTTTCGTTATTGGCCTCGAATCGCTTCATATAATCAAGGTGATCAGCAGGGAACTTTTCCATGCTCACTTCCCCATATTGTTTTTGTTCCAAATAATCGATGTATTCATGAGGGTCAAAATCTTTAGGCTGGTTCATATCAAATTCCGGTTTGTAGTGGCTTCCTCGGAACTCGTCTCTCATTAAAGCACCCTTGGTGATTATTTTAGAAAGGTGGATCATGCAATATAACTGGTTGATGAAGCTGGGCGATGGATTAGCCCAGTCATGCGTGTCCAAACACTTCACATCTTTGAACCGGGTCTCAATATCCTGGATCTCGTGAGAGGCCTTCTCCAAGGATTTATTATCTCGGACGATGAGAACGTTAGCCAGCATGATATCCCCAAGCTCGTGGTGTAATTTATAGGGATTTTCCGAGCCATTCATTTTTTTGATGTCGTCAAACTTGTTTTTCCAGTGTGAGCGGGTGTCATCAAAGACCGTGGAAGGAATATCATCCACCGATTTTTCAAGAGAGTCTGTGTAGTTCATGATGCCCCGGGCCATCATCAATCCCGTATAAATACAACTCAATAACGAATTTGCACCCAGCCGGTTGGCACCGTGATATTGGTAGTCCGCCTCTCCCGCTGCAAACAGTCCTTGAATGGAAGTCATCTGATTTCTGGGAGATCCGTGATCGATCAAACCATCGCTGTCTGGGCCGTAGTCAGTCCACAGTCCTCCCATAGAGTAATGCACAGCTGGGAAGATTTTCATGGGGGTTTCGCGGGGGTCCACACCGGTGAACTTGGTGTAGATGTCCATGATTCCGCCGAGGCGGTTATCGAGAAACTCTCTCGATTTATGGGTCAGGTCGAGATAAACCATTGGGTCTCCGCTGACCCCAAGGTTCTTGTTGTAGACGATGTCATAAATTTCCCGGCTGGCAACATCCCGGGGAACAAGATTTTTGAATAGAGGGTATTTCTCTTCGAGAAAATAATAGCGTTCGCTTTCGGGGATTTTTTTCGGGTCTCGTTGGTCACTGGCGTTGCGTGGTACCCAGATGCGCCCACCTTCACCTCGGGCAGATTCGCTCATCAGCCGCAGTTTGTCTTGACCGGGTATTGCCGTAGGATGAATTTGGATGAACTCACCATTTGCATACTTGGCCCCTTGCAGGTAAGCGGTTGTCGCGGCAGCGCCAGTATTGACTACGGAATTGGTAGACCGTGCATAAACCTGTCCAGGGCCACCGGTGGCTAATACCACAGCATCTGCTTGCAAGGTATAGATCTCATCAGTTCTAAGGTCGTGAATCACCGCGCCTCGGCAAATTCCTTCTGAATCAAGAACAGCCCCTAAATATTCATGCCATTCCAATGTCTTGGCAGAGCCGTCATGCACATGGCGCCGAACTTGTTCATCAAGTGCGTATACGAGTTGTTGCCCGGTTGTGGCCCCTGCAAATGCGGTTCGATTATAGAGTGTGCCGCCAAATCTGCGAAAATCGAGATGTCCTTCACCCGTTCGGTTAAACGCTACACCCATCCTGTCCATAAGGTGGATGATGGCTGGAGCCTGATAACACATGTCGCGAACCAGAGGTTGGTGAGCCAGAAAGTCGCCTCCTTTAATGGTGTCGTAGAAATGTTTTTCAGGAGTATCGCCTTCGTTTTTTGCGTCGATAGCGGCATTGATGCCACCCTGCGCGCAAACCGAATGAGATCTTTTTAACGACTGGTAAGACACAACGGTTACTTCCCCGTTGCGTTCACAAAACTTCATGGCCAGAGCTAATCCGGCTAGCCCGCCTCCGATGATGACAATTTTTTTCTTTCGATTCATCATTCGCTTATCTCGCCACCGTTGCTTCAACGGGAACCGGGTTCATATTAAATTCTCCTATCGTGGCCATACCCAAAACGGTGAGTGCCAGACCGACCATCGCAAAAACGATAGCTCCGTTTCTCTGTGCGTTCTGACCAATCAAAATTCCCCAGGAAACGCAGAACCCCCACAGGCCGTTGCTGAAGTGAAAAGTTGCTGAAATAATACCAATGGTATAGATCACCATTCCCTGCCAAGTTTGAAATTCACCATTTAGAATGTCGATCAGAAAAGGGGCCGCTTCAAAGTAGTGTTTGCCCTCCCATAGCTTCGGTGCCACAGTTGTTCCCAAGTGGTAAATCAGAAAAACGAAAACTACGGCACCAGAAACGCGCTGCAATGTATAAAGACCATTTCTAGGGTGTCGGTATCGATGCGCATTGGTTTTACCAAGGTGTATGACATAGAATCCCATCACCGAATGAAACAGGAGTGGAATATATATAAAGGTTATCTCAATGATCAGCAGGAAAGGCAGGTTGTTGATCGCGTCAATGCTGAGCTGGTAGGGCCAGACACCTACGGTGCGAAGGGAATTGACGCATAAATGAACAACGAGAAAAGCTCCTATAGGTACGATTCCCGTCAGGGAATGGAGCTTCAAAAGCAGGTAGTGAATCTCATCTTTAGAGGATTTGGCCATAAGGAGATCGAAAAAAACACTAGTTTGCTTGATTTACAAAGATCGGAGTGGGAAACCTTACCCATGGTACATTTACATTTTGACGCAAAAATGGGCACTACACAAGGGTTAACACTGGTGAAGGGCAAAATAATCAATCTGGTAAAGAGTAGGGAGGGAATTTAAAAATCGGATTCGAGCAGAGGACGTTGCTTAAAGTCGGGGTTAATGGGCTTGTCTTCGGAACTAATTTTCAAGTGAGCTGGGTCCTGCACATAAAAATCAACAAATCCGCATTGGCAGCAGATATTAGGTAGCAGGGGGACACTTTTCTCGACCCCGTGGTCCTGCCGGACCACCATGATCAATTCCTTGTCCCTGCTTGTCCTCAGTCCAATTTCACCCTTGAGGATGCTTTTTTCACCACACTTGCTACAGGTATCCCTATTGTTGGACATGCCGGAGGCTCCTTGTAAGAGGGAACTCTTAAACTTAATTTAAAGTTGTGCCCTGAAGCCATATCTTACCACAATTTTAGCAAACGGTTACCAACGCTGAAGCTATGGCTTAACCTGCTGAAATGCTGAATACATTTTCCGGTACTCGAATGCGGCGGATCAATACTTCTGCTTCCTGCGCTTGCACCATTTCTGCATTCACTCGTTCACGCAACTCTTTACCTGCATGAAAACTGGGTTTATGACGTACAGGTAATTGAATGAGTTCACCTGTCAGTGGTTTTTTTGCGACTCGAGCTTTGTATTCATTGATTTTAAATGAGCCGAACCCTTGAACCACTACACGACCGTCTTTATGCAAGGTCTCCATTATTGAATCTAGAAATGCGCTCAAATAAATATCGGCCTCTTTTTTGGTAACATCCATTCGCAAAGACAATTTACTCACTAACTGTGCTCGTGTCATGATTTACCTCCCCTTGACAATAATTATTTAGTTGCTATAACCAGTTAAAGCAAAAACCGGACCAAAATCTCAAGGATCAAGTAAGTGTAAATTTTTCATGTAGTTACTGTTTTGGGCGAAATCTATTGGTTTATGGGGTGTTATGATATTTAATAAAAGTGTTAACTTATGTGTACAGTCTAACTAGCGATTATCCAAGCTATTTCAGATCTGATAAAAAGCTCTGTGGGTCTAAAATCACGAGGTCATTTAGTCTTTGATGTGAACGGAAACTTTGTTTTTTTGATGGTTGAGGAACAGTGTCTATAAAAACTATTCTGGTTTATTTAACCCATCCTCATGTTGAGGCTTGGAACTTCCGACCCGGACATAAAGCTCTGTTGGAGAGCCGGGTTCCTGGGTTGAAAGTGGAAGTCTGTCTGAACTCCAAGGACTTTAAGGATTGTCTGCCTCAGTCCGAAGCAGTGATGGTCTGGTTTTTCAAGGAGCGATGGCTGGAATCGGCATCAAGATTAAAGCTCATTGCTACCCCCGCCGCCGGAAAAGACTGGATTGAGATTGAAGCGGGTGAGGGCCTGCAGGTTTCCTTCGGTGGATTTCATGGAAGTTTGATAGCCGAAAGCGTTGTCGGGGCCATGCTTTACTTTTTGAAAGCGTTTCCTTTGTCTGCCGCTATGCAGAAACAGAAAAAATGGGCACGGGTAAAGATCTCCGAAAAACTGCAATCGCTCTACAAAAGTCGAGTTACTATTCTGGGGTTTGGGAAAATTGGCAATGTGATCGCCGAAAGGTTGAAACCCTTTGGTTGTGTTATCACCGGGATCAAAAAGAATCCTACTCCTGCTCCGGCATATTTTTCAGATTCAGATCGGATTCTTACCTTTGAAAACTGGCAATCTGTTTTTGCAGAAACCGATCACCTGATTTGTACTTTGCCGGGGGAGGTTAATGGCATTCTGCAAGCGAAGCATTTCAATGCATTGCCGAAGTCCTGTTATTTTTATAATGTGGGGAGAGGGAATGTTTGTCAGGAGAGCAACCTTGTTGAAGCTTTAAAAGCCGGAGAAATCGCGGGGGCTTACCTCGATGTATTTGAAGAAGAACCTCTGCCGGAATCTTCTGACTTGTGGGAAACCGAGAACGTCCTCATTCAACCGCATCTGTCAGCAGTTTCTCCACAATACTTGGAACTGTTTGTTGAGGAGTTGGCTGAAAAAATCAATACCGGTGAGTTTGGTGCTTAAAAAATACAAGAGATGAATGACAATCACAAATGGCTATAGATTAAGTTTTTGTGTGTCTAAAATAAAGGGAGAAGAGCTCCGGCTATCAGCCGGAGCTCTATTAGTTGTTGTTACGAGTTAAACTGACTGACAATATCTTGCATTTCTGTAGCCAGTTTTGACAATTCACCTGCGGCAGTCTGAGTGTCAGTGGCTCCCTCAGTTGTGCTCCTGGCGGCCTGCGCGACCCGCGATATGTTTTCAGCAATCTCCTGGGATCCTCGGGAAGCATCGGAAACATTACGAGTGATCTCGTTGGTAGTGGCCGACTGCTCTTCCACCGCACTGGCAATGGTATTGGAAATATCGCTGATCTGTCCTATGACACCGCTGATTTCTCCAATGGCATTTACGGCACTGTGAGTATCCGTTTGAATTGCCTGGATTTTACTGCTGATATCCTCGGTCGCTTTTGCGGTCTGGTTAGCCAGTTCTTTGACCTCATTGGCAACTACAGCGAATCCTTTACCTGCTTCACCAGCCCGTGCTGCTTCAATGGTGGCGTTTAAGGCCAGAAGGTTGGTCTGTTCTGCAATAGAGGTGATGACCTTCACGACTTGACCAATTTCAGCAGAGCTGTCGCCCAGCTTGGTCACAGTCTTGTTTGTGTTTTCGGCCAAAATAACCGCGTCACTGGTAACTTTGGTTGCCTGAGTGGCGTTAGAAGCAATTTCCCTGATGCTGGCGCTCATTTCTTCTGAACCGGTAGCCACAGTTTGAATATTCTGGTTCACTTGATCTGAGGCAGCGGAAACCACATTGGACTGATTCGAGGTCTCTTCGGCGTTGGCAAGCATCTGCTGGCTGGTAGCGGTCAATTCTTCCGAAGCTCCTGCCAAGGTCTGAGCCTTTTCTGCAACATTGCTGAGAACACTTTTCATAGTCTGGCTCAATTCCTCTTCGCGTTTTTTCGTTGCCAGTTTTTCAGTAATTACTTCCCAGGTGACCATGGGGCCCATATAATTTTTATCCTTGTCATAAATGGCGCTGACCAGAAGATCGAGAACTTCAGGGCCGACCTGTATTTCTGCACGGTGTGGCAGGTTATTGGGATCAGCCAAAATTTTACGCTGGTACGCCGGGTTCTTATGCAAGATATCAATACACTGCCCCATCAGTTGATCCACTCGAACAGGAAGGTGTTCTTCAATTGTTTTAAGTGTTTTGGTAGATGCAGGATTTATATAAGTGATTTTTAAAGTTTCGATATCCGCGAACAATACGTTGATTGGAGCGTTTTCCATCATTGAGTTGACCTTGGCGACTTCATTCTCCGTCTTTAATTTTTGTGTCACCACATCCCACGTGACCATTGGCCCGAGATAATTTTTGTTCTCATCATAAATAGCACTGACTAATAGATCGAGGACCTCTGGGCCGACTTGAATTTGCGTGCTGTGCGGCAGGTTCGCCGGGTCGGAGAGGAGCTTTCTTTGATGCGCCGGATTTTTATGGAATATATCAATACACTGCCCCATCAGTTGGTCAACCCGAATGGGTAAGTGCTGCTCAATGGTTTTAAGCGTGTTTATGGATGAAGGGTTGGCGTAAGTGATTTCGAAACTTTCTTTATCCGCGAACAACACGTTGACCGGAGCATTCTCCATCATCGAATTAACTCTATCTACGGCTCGTTTGGTGACATTGATCTTGGTGACATCCTCCCAGTTGACGACATAACCAGAGGCCAATCCATTTGAACCTGTGATTGAGTTTATGGTTGCAGCAAGAGTCACCTCACCAAAACTAAATTCTGCCGTGTGCGGTAATGCTGAGGGATTGCGCAATATTTTTTCAATTTTTTGAGAGTCTTTGTGAAAACGATGGATGGAACCACCGACAATATCATTTATGGAAACCCCGAATGCTGTAAAAATCTGATCCTTGAGGGTCTCTAAAGTTTTGAGTGCACTTGGGTTTGCATAAATAAGGTTAAAGTTTGTATCTGCCACCAACACATTCGCCTGAACACTATCCAGGCAGGAGAGTAGTCCACCTGATGATTTTAATAATCCCTTTCCACCACCAAATAAGCCGAAAACTCCTGATTTATTTTTAGCTGATGAAGATACAAGCGTATTCATAATAATGATTCTCCCTGGTTTTAATTTATTTAGGCTTAACCCGATTGAGTGCAACTGTTACTGGGGTTAATGTATTTGTCTCCGCAACCTGTCTCATCAATGGGATCCAGATTAATTTGTTTAGTCTATTAATAGCAAACCCCATGCCAAACTAAGGAGGTGTTAAATGGCTGTTGTTTTATATGTGGTTATGGATTTTTGAGTGAGGACGGAACGGGGGTTTTGTACAGGCTATTTTACAGGGTGAGCGATAAAATGGAAAATGATATTTACAAGGCAAGAACAGATTTCTTGAGTCTTAGTTTGTTGAAAGAACATTTACGCAAAAAAAAACCCTCGCCCGGGGGCGAGGGTTCGTTGTGTTCTTTAGAGCTTTAGATTTTGAACTTAGCCACAAGCCCCTGCAGGTCAACGGCGAGTTTTGAAAGCTCGTTTGCCGCATCCCTGGTCTGGCTGGAACCTTGCGTCGTCTCTCCTGCTGCTGTTGAGACGCCTGCAATATTTTCGGCTATTTCACCCACGCCTTTTGCGGCTTCCGCAACATTACGCGACATTTCATTCGTGGTTGCGCTTTGTTCTTCCACAGCACTGGCGATGGTATTGGAAATGTCATTAATTTTATTAATGACATTACTTATTTCTTCAATCGCCTGTACGGCGTTACCCGTATTAGACTGAATGGTTTGTACCTTTCCACTGATTTCCTCAGTTGCTTTCGCGGTCTGATTCGCCAGTTCTTTAACCTCATTGGCTACCACCGCAAAACCTTTGCCTGCCTCACCGGCTCGAGCGGCTTCAATCGTTGCGTTCAAAGCCAGAAGATTGGTTTGTTCGGCGATCGAGGTGATCACTTTTACCACTTCACCAATTTCTTGTGAGCTTTCGCCCAGAGCAGTGATGGTGTCATTGGTTCTTTTGGCAATTTCAACAGCCTCATTCGAGACCGAAGCCGCCTGGGTGGCATTACTTGAGATTTCGCTGATACTTGCGGTCATCTCCTCTGACCCTGTAGCAACAGTCTGGACGTTGGTGCCGACCTCTTCACTCGCTGCAGCGACCACACCGGCCTGGGCTGAAGTCTCTTCAGCGTTGGCAGACATGGTTGTGCTTGTTGCGGTGAGCTCCTCAGCTGCGGCGCTTACTGATTCCGCATTTCTGCCAATGTTGCTAATGTCATTGCGCAGGCTGGTGAAAAACTTGCTCAGTCCTTCGCCCAGTTGCCCGATAGCATCTGCACCTGATACTGTCACTTTCGAGGTGAGGTCTCCATTTTCAGCACTGTTGACCACTTCGAGAATAGAATTCACCTTGTTTTGCAATTCCTGAGCCTGCTGCAGTTCTTTCTCAGCTTGCTCCCGTTCTTGTTTGGCTTTTTCCTCTACATCCTTTCTTTCCTTTTCGGCCTGTGCCTGTTTGAGAGCCTCCTGTTCTTTCGTTGCTCGTGTCATTTCTTCTTCTGCTGCCAGTTTATCTTTCGACTGGGACAACATATCTTCTAAAGAACTTTTGAAATCCCCATCCTGATTAGAAAAATCTGTTGTGAGGTTTCCAGACAAAATGTCTTTCGATGAGCCAATGAAAGCCTGCAACCTCTGCATCAGTAAATTGCATGACTGGCTCAAAACTCCTATTTCATCATTCGAGGTCACCGGGAGTTGAGCTTGATGTAAATCACCACTCGAAGTACCCGCTAATGACCTGGAGATATTGATAATAGGTTGAATCACAGCCTTTCCTATAAACAGGGAAATTCCTATCAGAATCACCAGGCTCAAAAAACTCGACATGGCTACTAGATTCTGAATGTTGTCCTGTTCAGTTTCGACACGATGTCCCCATACGGCGACCAGATCATTACTCACTTTTCTTAAAGCGTTGGAACCCACTAAAATCTCTTGCTGTGCTTTCCTGAAAGGAATGGAATTGACTTCAGCGTTGACAAGAGTGTCAACGGCTTTCATATAAGTTTTGAACTGCTTTTCCACAACTTGAATCTTTTCCTGCGTATTAGCGTCTGCAGCTTCAACCTCGCGAAACTTAGTCATCTTGAGGTCAAGAGGATATTTGCCGCCTCTTTGCACGGCATTCAAAGTTTCAGCAAAAACCTTTTTGGAGTTTTCATATTCATCCACCGTTGCGTTGAGCTCTGCTTTACCAAGCCCAATATCTTCAGAGAAGACGAGTTTAAAGGAACGGATACCCAAAACATCCCCAACATTGAAAGGTTTTCCATTTTTCATGGCTGTATGACACGATGCGCAGACCTGAACGGTGGCTTTATCAGCAGTATACAATCCAATATAGAGTTTCCCGTTTTCCTCATAAATCTTATTAAAAATTTTGTCAGGGTTCGATTTTAAGAATGTATTCGCTTCTTTATCCAAATCAGTTTTTAGTAGTTTTTCTGGGTTGATGGGATCGTCAGAAATAATGTCGATTTTAAAGTCTCTTCCTTCGCCAAACTTTTCATTGGTCAATCGGGCGAATGTTGCAGGAAAAGGAACGGAAGGGTGCGGTTCATTAGCAGGGTCCATACTAATAGGGACCCCAGACTTTTTGGCGGTGCCTATGATTGACTTGGTATAGACTCCTCGCATCTGTGTAATATAATTGTCTAAGGAACTGATTTGTTGCTCAATCGTCTTTTTTCGACCTTTTGCCATAGCATAGCCCATACCTGCCTTGCCCATCGCCTGAGAAAGCATCCGCTGCCGCCCTAATGCATTATAAGTTTCCAAACTTTCTCTTGAAGTAGTTATCGAGCTAAAAATCATTGCCGCTGATACCACTATCACGATAAGCAATACAGCGATTGCCCCATAAACCTTCTGTTTTACCGACAAGTTATTTATGAAATCCATCTGATCCTCCTTAGTTATACTTAAGCTAAAATTTTTACGAGAAAACCGTTATAAATAAAATTTAAATATTCGCGGAGCGAAATTATAATTGTTTGATATTTTCAGGGGAAGACTGTTTTACTGAGATTAACAGTTTATTTCTTTTGTATCAACCTCAGTTTACCCCTCCCCTCCCCTCACTTTGCTTTAACAATATATATAGCAAAGTTTGTGCCAAGTCAACGGTGTGGTAAAGCTCATTGTTTTATAGGAGTTTAGTTGATTTTGTGTCTAAGGTTGAAGGGGGATTTGTACACAAACTATTGTCATACAACCATTTGCGTATATTAATATTTACATTTATAGGCCGAATTCCCTTTGCTTGGGGTAGGTGGTTTGGTTTTGGGATAAAATCACAAAGAAAACGAATCACTTTTTGTTTAAGAGGGGTAAATGGAGGAGTTTTTTGAGTTTAACTTTTAGATTATGCGTGTTTTTACTCTTTTGTGACAATATCTGTACAAACTTGTTTCCGTTGAAAAGAAATCTCTTCACGATCCAGAAACTAAAGGTAAATAAAATTTACAGGTTATGGGAGATGGGCGGTTATAGAGGTGTTTCCTGGGAATGAAAGTCTGTAGTCTGCTGGAATTTGTGTCCGACTGTAATAAGACTGGCTTCATCAAAATGCCTGCCCATCAACTGCAATCCGACAGGGAGGTCTTCGGCAAAGCCGCAGGGGATGGACATCGCCGGTATGCCAGCGAGATTAGCGGAGATGGTATAAATGTCAGCCAAATACATCTGTAATGGATCATCCAGTTTTTCCCCGAGTTTGAAAGCCGGGTAGGGGGTGACGGGTGAGGCGATGACATCACATTGCTCCAGCGCGTTTTCAAAATCCTGTTTGATCAATGTCCGCACTTTCTGCCCTTTCAAATAATAGGCATCGTAGTAACCGGTACTGAGGACGAAGGTTCCAAGAATGATTCGCCGTTTAACTTCTTCTCCAAAGCCTTCCTCACGCGTGTTTTCATACATATTGACGAGACTGTCAGACTTTTCGGTACGATAACCATATTTGACGCCGTCATAGCGCGACAGGTTGGTGCTGGCCTCGGCGCAGGCGATTATGTAGTAGGCGGCTACGGCATAGTCGAGGTGTGGCAGAGAAACTTCCACCGTCTGCATCCCTAATGATTCCAACGTGCGGATGCCTTCTTGTACGGCTTTTTCAACAGCGGGATTGATGCCGCCGGTGAAATATTCTTTGGGAATGCCAAGCTTCATTCCCTTCACATCTTTTTGCAGGGCTTGAGTGAAATCGGGAAGTGCGACATCGGCTGAGGTGGAGTCGCGTGGATCTTTACCACCGATCACGTTCATCATGATGGCTGCATCGGCAACGGTTTTTGTCAAAGGTCCAATCTGGTCGAGGGAAGAGGCAAAAGCCACCAGTCCAAAACGTGGTACCCGTCCATAAGTTGGTTTTAATCCCGTCACGCCGCAAAAACTTGCAGGTTGGCGGATAGAGCCACCGGTATCACTACCGAGCGCGGCTATACATTCGTGCGCTGAAACGGCGGCAGATGATCCTCCACTGGAACCACCGGGTACCCGGTCCAAGTCCCAAGGGTTCATCGTTGGGTGGTGATGTGAGTTTTCGTTGGAAGACCCCATGGCAAACTCATCCATATTGGTCTTGCCCACGAGCACGGCTCCTGCCTGATTCAATCTTTCGGTAACGGTGGCGTTATAAGGAGAAACAAACTGGTCAAGAATCTTTGACGAGCAGGTGGTGCGACTGCCTTTGGTGCAGATCAAATCTTTCAATGCGATGGGAATACCCAGAAGCGGTGCTTCTTCACCGGCTGCAATGCGGGCATCAGCATCTTTAGCTTGTTGCAATGCTTTCTCGCGGGTCAGGTGGACGAACGCCTGTACCTTGTCTTCCACCTGATCGATGCGTGTGAACACGGCTTCGGTCAACTGTACTGAACTGATCTTTTTATTACGGAGAAGTTCCCGGGCTTGCGTGATAGTTGTGCGATGCATGGGGTATCTAAAAATTAGTATATTTATAAACCCACTCTAGCGGGAGGGGCAGGCCTGTTAGGCCGAGTATCTGTTTTGCTAGCCAGCCATTGCCAACAGGGTCTAGCGTCATGCTGAAACCGAGTCCAGCGTCACGCTGAGGGCTAAATAATTTGTGGGACTTCGTAATGTCCTTTGTTGTGCGCCGGTGATTCAGATATCGGGTTGTGGTCCGCGAGAGGTTTTGCGATTGGCTCGTCTTCGCGGAACACGTTATGGAGTCCTAACACATGCGCTGTTGGCTCTACATCATCGGTGTTGAGTTCGCTGAGTTTTTCTATATATTCGAGAATTTTCCCCATCTGGCCCGAGAGCCGTACTTTCTCATCAGGGGTCAACTTCAACCGCGCAAGCGTGGCCATATGTTCAATATCAAAAGACACCTGATACCTCTTATAAAGTTGTTCTAGTTGCCGAAAATAAATCCCCCATGATAAGGGGGGCTAGGGGGGTTGCTTCACCCTCTTCTAATTTTCAACTTTGTGATCTACTTAGTCCGAAGTACCCGCTTTACGATCTTTTTTCTTTTTCTTTTTCAGCTCGGCCATTTTCTCAGTGGCAGTGATTTTGTTGGACTTTCTCGCCAGCCGTTTGGTTTTCTTTTTCAGATTACGGACTTCAGCCTCGGTTCCTTTGGCTTCAGAAAGTTTGGACTTAGCGTTTTTGAGGTGTTCCTGCAGTTTTTCTACGTTTGCCATAATAATTCGCGCCAGTATTTAAGGGTTTAGGAAAACATCCTTTATACCAAAAATTGCCCCAAATCACAACAAATTGCTGCCAGTACCCCTCCGGGGCATGATGACAAATGAGGGGGCACCACGCCTGAGGATGGACCGCTGATAGCGATGATATCTATTCTCTGTAAAGGATAGGGGCCTCAACCTTCTGTTTCTACAATCATCAGGGTGAAGTCGTCGGTGAATTCGCATTCACCGAGAAAGTCTTGTAAGTTTTGTTTGAGTGCAAGGCCCAGTTCATCAGCGTTTCGGGACTGGCCGAGTTCCAACGATTTTTTCCCCAACCGATTCAGCCCGTACATATCGCTCCCTTTGCCTCGGGCTTCG
>JAJDBH010000043.1 GCA_029261455.1 Nitrospinaceae bacterium | reverse complement strand
TTTACTGCTACGTCATGCTTTTGCAGAGCCTCAATGATCTGATCATTCTGAATATTGAGTTCCAAGGCCAGTTTGTTGATGCGAATCTTAGCCAAATTTCCTCCTGTTATGGGACACCATCACAATTTTCTTAAGACCCGGGTTTATAAACGTCACGGGTTTGTGCAAAATTTTTCTGCTACGAAAAAACGAGACTGATTTGAGATCTAAACATTTTCAGCATTTCCCAGGCGTTGCTTAACCTGTTCCAAGATAGATTTACCCATCTCTTCATCAACACCGTCCATGGCAATTAACTCATCCAGAGGGGTGACAGAAAGTTCGGCTATTGTTTCAAAACCATTATCAGCCAGAGCTTTCAGGACCTCCGGGGTCAGCCCTATTAATTCTTGTACGAGAACCTCTTCTTCCTCTTCTTCTTGAACATTACCTTCGGCTACAACTTCTTCTTCCTTAGCCGATGTTTCATCATCTGGGGTTTCTGCAACCGTTGGTTCTTCAACCACGGGGATAGCCTCTTTCGCGGCTTCTTGTTCCAGAGCCAACTGCTTTTTTTGCTCCTCAGCCAGCTGGATCAGTGCTTCAGCTTTTTTGGGGCCAATACCCGTCAGCTGGGTTAAACCTTTTACCCCTCGGATCAGCGCCTCTTCATAGGTAACAAGATCATTAGTGAAAAGGATAGTCATCACTTTTTCACCTAATCCTTTTGCATTTTTTACGTCATCGAGAAAATCTACTGTAGACACTTCGGAAGGAGCCAGAAAGGCATGTTCTTGCCCCAGACCCATAGATTCAGAAGGACCTTTTATATCCACTTTCCAACGTACGAGTTTAGCGGCTAGACGAACATTCTGCCCTTTTTTCCCTATGGCCAGTGACATCTGATCTTCAGCTACGATGACTGTCATTTGTTTGTCATCGGGGTTCATGATGACTCTTGAAACCTTGGCAGGGCTCAGCGCATTTTTGAGATAGGTTTCCGGATCTTCGGAGAACTCAACGATATCTATTTTTTCGCCACGCAGTTCTTGAACGATAGATTGCACTCTCATTCCGCGCATACCAACACAAGCACCTACTGCGTCGATTTCTCGATCGTTGGTGCGCACAGAAATTTTAGTGCGTCCGTTAGGTTCACGAACTACTCCCATGATTTCTACCATGCCTTCGCTAATTTCGGGAACTTCCATCTCGAATAGGCCTTTGATCAATCCGATATGGGTTCGGGAGAGGATGACTAATGCGTTCTTAGCCGTTTTCCGGACATCAAGAACATAAGCTCGTATCCGCTCTCCACGATTAAAACTTTCTCGGAAAACCTGCTCTCGTCGAGGTAGAACACCTTCGGCTTTACCTAAGTCAACAACGAGGTCACCGTGTTCCATTCTTTGAACCATGCCGTTGATCAACTCGCCCTTTTTATCAATATATTCATTGTAGATAAGATCAATTTCCGCTTCCCGGACTTTTTGTACGATCACCTGTTTAGCAAGTTGAGCGGCAATGCGCCCGTAATTTTCCAGAACCTGCTGGACAAGAACCTGCTCGCCGACATGGATGTCATCGGCAAGTGCCGAAGCGTCTTTCAGGCTAATTTGCTCATCGGGCTGATCAACTTCTTCGACCACTGTTTTTTCAAAATAAATTTCAACTTCTCCAGTGGACTCATTGAATTCACTTTGCAGCTCTTTGACATTAGGGTACCGCTTTCGCACGGCAACCTCGACCGCGGCCTTCAAGGCATCGATCAGGATGTCCTTATCGATACCCTTATCGCGACTGAGTTGCTCCAGAATGCTGAGTGTTTCCATGTTCATGGTACTTACCTAAAGTTCAATGACTAAGTTTGCTTTGCCAACTTGGCGCAACGGAATTCCTAAAAGCTTTCCGTCTAATTCTAAAAATACGGTTTGGTCCTTAAAATCTGCAAGGATACCAGTAAACTTTCTTCTATTGTCTATCGGGGAAAGGCTGTGCAGACGAATTTGCCTTCCCTTAAATTTTAAAAAATCTTTTTCCCGTTTCAGAACCCGATCCAGTCCCGGGGATGAGACTTCCAGGCTATAGGGGGTGGCGATGGTTTCCTCGACTTCAATGAGATCCCCGGTTAGGTGACTGACTTTTTGACAGTCCGCAACCGTGACTCCTCCTTCTTTGTCGATAAAAATCCTTAAAACCCAGTTCTTGCCCTCTTTTTTGTATTCGACATCTACCAGTTCCAGCCATTCTATTATAAGGACAGGTTCAATCAAACCCATAAACGATTGCGAAACAGGGACTTTTGCCATTTAAACCTTTGCTGACGAGTGGACCCTGCGATTATTGTATCGTTGGGGACTATGACCGAGGCCTATAAAGCTGAGCGTGCTAGCCCCTAAAAAAAGTAAAAAAAAAGCGGGCTCAAAGCCCGCGATGCAGGACCCATAGATGTCACTGGGGATTGTACAAGAACTTAAGGTTCGATTTCAAGAGAAAACTGGGGCACTTGCGGGCCGATCGGTTTTTTATAACTCTTTTAAAATATTAGGGATATCAGCAATGACATCGGGGTAGGGGTGGAGATCCGACTCATTGGTTTTACGAATTTTGATTTCGACTTGTCCTGCAACGAGGTTTTTCGGGCCTACAATGATTTGTAGGGGAATTCCTAGAAGGTCTGCATCCTTCAATTTGCCTCCTAGTCGGTCTGAACGGTCGTCAAGCAGGGTTTCTATGCCGGCTTCCTGAAGTTGATTATAGATAGTGTCGCAGACAGTTTTCAAATCTTCTTTGGAATAATTCACCGGGATGATGATGATTTGGAAAGGAGCCAGGTTCCGGGGCCAGACAATTCCTCTGTCGTCGTGATTTTGTTCAATGGCAGCGGCGGCGGTACGGCCCACTCCAATTCCATAACAACCCATGACCATTGGATTTTCTTTGCCTTGTTGGTCGAGATAGACAGCTTTCATTGCCGAAGAATACTTGGTGCCAAGAACGAATATGTGACCCACTTCAATTCCGCGTTTGACTTGATACTTGCCGCTTTCACAACGCGGGCAAGGGTCATCGGCTTTAACGGTTCGGATGTCGCTGAACTTTTTAATTTTCAAGTCTCGCTCAACTTGGACGCCCGTAAAATGGGTGGAGGGTTTGTTGGCACCGGTGACGAAATCATGCATTGCAGAAATTTCACAGTCCGCATAAACGGGGAGATCGAGCCCGACAGGCCCGACATATCCGCAATGTAATTCGGGGTGCTTGGAAATGGCTTCTTCTCCAGCAGGCTGTAACCACTCGCAACCGATCTGATTTCTTAGTTTCACGGGATTTATCTCATGATCACCACGAACCAGCCCTGCTACAAGCCCGTGCTCATTTTCAAGAAGAATGGTTTTTACGATTTGCCGGGCAGGCAGTTTGAGAAACTCAGCTACATCTTCCACAGATTTTTGTCCGGGTGTTTCCACTTCCTTTATTTCCTGTAGTGTGGAAGGAGGTGTGGAGGGGGCAGGTGCGGGCGATTCTGCCAGTTCCAAGTTCGAGGCGTAACCGCATGACTCGCAGAAGCCTATATCGTCTTCTCCTGAGTCGGCGAGCACCGCGAATTCATGCGAAGAACTTCCGCCGATAGTTCCTGAATCAGCCTGAACCTGTTTGAAGTCCAAACCGCATCTTTTGAAAATATTGGTGTAGGCCTGCGCCATCTGGTTGTAAGTACGTTGGGTGTCTTCTTCATCAACGTGAAAACTGTAGGCATCCTTCATCATGAACTCTCGTCCGCGCATGATGCCGAACCGAGGCCGAACTTCGTCGCGAAATTTTGTCTGAATCTGATATAACAAAATGGGAAGTTGGCGGTAAGACTTCACTTCTTTTCTCACGATATCAGTAATAACCTCTTCATGCGTGGGGCCGTAGCAGAACTCACGACCATGCCGGTCTTTAATACGCAACAATTCTTTGCCATAAAAATCCCACCTCTTGCTTTCAATCCATAATTCAGCGGGTTGAATGCTTGGCAGAAAAACCTCCTGCCCATCGACTTGGTTCATTTCTTCGCGGATGATTTGTTCCACTTTCCTTAAGACCCGAAGCCCTAGTGGTAGGATGGAATAAATCCCTGAAGCAACTTGTCGGATCATTCCCGCGCGCATCATTAGTTTGTGGCTGATGACTTCTGCGTCGGCAGGAGATTCTTTTAATGTTGGAATGAAAAGTTTTGAAAAATGCATACGAATATCTCGATGGTTAATGCAGACAAATAGGACGGATAATTTTATGCGCTAAAGGATTTTTGAGCAAGGGCAATGTGATCTGCATTATGAATTTCCAGCCAACCTTTATGGATCTCCATGTAGTGGATGGCAAAACCCCGGTCGATCATTTCCTGAATGAGGTCGGTAAAAGTCAGCTTTGAAATATCCTCTGACTCCTGAAAAGGGCCAGTGAAATTTTTGAGCACATCGTTATAAGTCTCAAGAAATTGTTCAGCGCCGGTTTTGCTGAACCGGGCCAGTCCGATAAACTCGTGGGTAGCGGTTTCCGGGTTTATCTTGCTGCCAATCTTAGTCACCATATTTTCGCTGATGAAGCGGATTTCCCGGCGCTTGGGTTTGTAGTGATTCTTGGTGATAATGTAGTCGTGTATGTTTCCTTCTTCCGGCTGGTGATACTGGGTAGAATTGTCGGCGACGAGAATTATATCTTCCTTACATTCTGTGAGCTTGCTGAGGATGTGGTCTTCCATGAGGATGTCTGAGTACAACATGATGAATCCATTCAGCATTTTTTCCTTCGCAACCATCAATGAATTGAGCATGGAACCCTTTTGATAGTCGAGATTCTCGAGAATATTAATGCCCTCTGCGTGCAGGTTGTCCTTGCCATACCCTGCGATGAGTGTGATATCCGCGAGGTTTGCGTTGCTGAGGGTTTGAATCTGGTGGTCGAGAAGGGTCTTGCCGCCAATCTCCAGCATGGCTTTGGGTTTACCATCTAAAATTTTCTTGAAAACAGGATCTTCCCCTGCCGCAGGGATGATCACCGGGGTATTGGTCGTTTGTTCATCCTGCTGGTCTTTTTCTTTGACGTCTAAAAAGCCGACGGTTTTAAAAATTTCCCGGACGGGTGTGCATAAAGGGTCTGCTTCGAGAGACCTTTGGTCTCGAAGAATAGTCTTTGCGGTTTCCGTCATGGCTTGATAGGCACTACGTAAAAGGTGGTTGGCATAAATGACGATACTGAATCCGGCGGCACTCAGTTCGTCCTCTGTGATCAAATTGTAAGTGGTGGGGACACACACCAAGGGCTTGTCCAATTTTAGATCCTTTAATATAACCTTATATTTTTCGGCAAATTCCAGAATTTCATCGGGGCTTTTGGACTTGGAGTGGATCATGATGCCATCGACTCCGGCCTTGAGGTATTGCGTGGCCCTGTCGAGTGCGTCTTCCATAGGCTTCCCGGCTATGAGGCTTTCGATGCGAGCGATGATCATAAACTCACTGCTTTTTTGAACACTTTTCCCTCGCCGGATTTTTTGGGCGAAGACTTCTGGCTCTTGCAGGTTTTGCTGGACTCCAGCTTCGAGGCTGTTGCGCTTAGGGAAAACCTTGTCTTCTATAATTACCGCCGACACTCCCGCTCGTTCAAGCTTGGAGACTGTGTATTCGAAGGTATTTGCGTCTCCTCCAGTATCGCCGTCGACGATCATGGGTTTGTCGGTTACCATGAGAATTTCGTTGATGGTGTGGAACCGGGAATCAAAGGTGACGACTTCTATGTCAGGGTGACCTTTCGAGGCCGAGTCAGTGAGACTGCTTTCCCAAATGGCATCGAACTGGCGGACAACGGTTTGTCCATCCGAGTCTCCGGTCACCTCAATCGTGTTAGCAATGATGCCGCTCAATCCATTATGTGCTTCCAGGACCCGCACAGTTTTTCCCTCTTCCAGAAGGGCCTTAAGTTTTCCCCGGCGTTGTTCGGGAAGAATCGTGTTGAGAAGGGTCATGATTGAGCTCCAGCAGTTTTGTCTGTATCAATTTTTTCTCGTATCCAGTCAGCTACATAGATGTTGTCGAGATTAAATTTTTTCAGCGTATTTAAAATTACCAGCAAGTGTTCCTCGTCTGGAAGATTTTTGTCCAGAATAATAAGATCCTCACCATTAAGTTTGCAGTAACCGCTTTGTATAGCAAACTCCTGATCGTTGAGGTTGGCGATTTCAATTTTAATGGATAATTTCTCTGCGGCTTCCTTGAGGTCCTGAATGCGGCTCTCAATATTTTGCATAGTAGAAGATATTATCAGGAAATGAGTCGCATGATGTCATTGTAAAACGCAAACACCATGAGGCTGAGTAACATGAAGATGCCGACCTGCTGTGCTCGTTCCCGGTTTCTTTCGCTAACAGGTTTTCCTTTGAGAATTTCTATCAGAAAAAAGAAAATATGTCCGCCATCCAAAACTGGAATTGGCAGTAGGTTGAGCAGGCCAAGATTAATACTCAAAAGCGCAGTCAAACGAATCAGTTCATTAAAACCTTGCTCGGCTTGTTCTCCATAAATTTGAAAAATAAGGATGGGGCCGCCGATGGAGTCAGCGGGTATAGAGCCCATAACCATTTTTTTGATGCTGACGGCAATCAGGTAAGTCAGCCGCCTTGTTTCATCTATGGCTCTTTTGAGGGCTCCAAAAATGCCGTATTTTTCCGTGGTCATTTCTCCGGCCATGCCGATGCCAAGCAGGCCTACTTCTGAACTTTTGCCTTCAATATCCTTTACGATTTTGGCTTCGGGTGTCAGTTTAGTTACGATTTCTGTCCCGCTTCTGAGGACTCTGAAGGTCAGCTCCTGGCCGGGTTTGTCAATGGCCGCTGTCTTCAGGTCTCCCCACCCAAAAATAATAGTATCGTCGACCGAAAACAGAACGTCGCCTTCTTTAATTCCTGCCTGGTCAGCCGGTGAGTCTTCTTTGATATAAAAAATATTTCGTACGAGTGGGGTGATACCGATCAAACCCACATTTTCTTTGTCACCAAAAAGATCGCTGATTTGCTCAGAGATGGGGGTAATGGGGACTTGGATGATGTTTCCTGAGTTTCTTTCTACTTGAAAGTCCAATGAACGGCCCGGTGAATCATGGACGATTTTCTGGAGCTGTTCCCAAAAAAGTATTTTTTTGTCGCCGATAGCTAAAATGCGGTCGCCCGTTTGAAGGCCAGCAACTAAGGCTGGGGACTCCTCTTTAACCGTGCCAACAACAGGAGCCAGTGCTGGGACTCCTACAAGATAAACACCATAGTAAATGGCAATGGCAAATAGAATGTTGAATAGCGGACCTGCGAACGCAATGGCCAGCCGATGTAAAACAGGGGCAGAAGAAAAAGACCCTTCTTCATCTGCATTCTCTTCTCCAGCTTCTTCCCCTTTCATTTTCACGTAGCCGCCTAGAGGAATCCAAGCAAGAAGGTATTCGGTGCCTCCGCGTGTAAAGCTTACAATTTTAGGCCCGAAACCGAGGGAAAACTTTTCCACCACGACACCTACTTTTCGCGCGACCAGAAAATGTCCCAATTCATGGATAAATATGAGGGCTGCCAAGCCACCTAGAAAAGCCAGCATTTTGGTCCCGAAACTGAGGGCTGTATCCAGAGAAAATATTGAAAGTTCAAACATGTGATTTAAGGGGTTTGTGTGTAATCCAAAATCTCCACGCCGGGCGGAGTCTTGAGTTGGAATTGTTCTTCCGGGATTTCATGGTTAACCCGAATTCGGTTGAAACGAATTTCTGTTTTGTTTCCTAATTTATCATACACGGTCGATCCAGTAATTTGGTAGTTTTTCTTGTCAGCCTGAAGGACTAGTCTTGCCAGACCCTGCTCGGCACTTTTAGGGACGAGGGTGACAAGAATATTTTTGTTTTCCTGACTCACACTTTCAACGTTAAAAGCCTGGGTCAATTTCCCCTTCCCTGCCAGAAAAAGCGCCGGAGTGTTGGAGGAGTAAATGCTCTCAACCGGCACCTTGGTTGCTTGTTCCTCATCCGGAACATAAAGCCAAAGGGTTTTCTCATTACTGATTAGAATTTGAGTGTCTGGAGCCCCATAGACCCATCGCATTTTCCCCGGTTTCTTGATTTGTACCCGGCCTTTGACGTCTTGGGTCTCGTTCATCATTTTAACGTAAGACCTTTGGGTGAAGTCGGCCTCAAAAGTTAAAATCTTTTCATATTGGTTTTGTATGGCATCCAGTGCTTGTTGGTCGGAGGTCTCCGCAAAGAGGCTCGCCGGCAATATCAGGATGGTAAATAAAACTGAAAATTTTTGTAGAAAGTTCAAGAAAGTTACCTTTTCTATTTGTTGTGCAGGACCCTTCGGCCAGAAAGGGTCAGCTTGCCTTCAAGGATTAGTTGAATGGCTTCGGGATAAATGATGTGTTCCTGCTCAAGAATTCTCTCGGAAAGAGAACCTTCATCGTCCTCATCAAAAATAGGGACCACTGCTTGAGAAATTATGGCACCACCATCCACTTCCTCGTTAACATAATGCACCGTGCACCCTGAAAAGCGAGCACCATGCTCTAAGGCGCGCTTTTGTACACTTAAACCGGGAAAAGCAGGAAGTAATGAGGGATGAATATTAATGATTCTATCTGAAAAAGCTTCGATAAAGTATTTGCCCAAAATCCGCATATAGCCTGCGAGACAAATCAGGTCAACGGATTTGGATCGTATTTGATCTACCAGAGCCTGTTCATAGCTATTTCGATCGGGATAAGATTTTGGGTCGAGGAAAAGTCCCTCAAGACCGTGTTTATGAGCCCGTTCCAAGGCGTAGGCATCTTTTACATTGCTGATAACCAGAGCAATTTCAGCCTTCAGGTCATTTTTTTCAATACTATCGATGATCGCCTGCAGGTTTGAACCTCGTCCTGAAACCAAGACGGCGAGTTTGAATTTGTTGGGTGCCATTTGAAGAGGCTGTATAAAGGTTGGTTGCGGACAGGTTTTATAATACTTTTTTGAGCTTATCATTAATTGATGTTTTAAATCAATGATTTCGATGACTATTAGGTGGGGCGAATGTGTTTGAATTCGTTCACGTCCGTTTTTGGTGAGAGACTCCTGATTAGTCCTGAAGGCTGAAGCTGACTGAAAATATTATGACATATTGGCGCGACTGGATAAAAAGATGACTGAAAAGCGCATTATCGATTGACCACAGTTCCAGATAGTCAAAACCCAACTCGACCTTGTGGACCATTAAAAATAATGGTTTTTTAGGGGAGAAGCTTTATGTTGCTCCAGTGGAGCGCGCTTTTTTTTTGGAATTTAATTCCCGCTTTATTCTAGAGTTAGAGCAAAAATTAGTAGTTATTCTTTAAGGCTTTTGGAAAATGCAGAAGAATTGTGACCATAGTGTTAAGAAACTAGGAGATAATCTGATCTATAATGTAAGGTAGTTACTGAACTGAGGGATTTTGGATCACAAGGTTACAGGGATAGAAAAAATGACGGATAAACTTGATATTCTGGTTATTGATGATGATGAAACGGATCGAAAGAACGTTCAGCACTTGCTTGATAGCGAGGGTGTGAATGCAGATGTTCATGAGGCTTCGGATTGCTCATCTGGGATTGAGAAAATGAAATCCAACAACATTGATTGCGTCCTGATTGATTATAGATTGCCCGATGCAACGGGGCTGGAGGTTTTGGAAAAACTAAGGGAAGTGAACCAGGGTAACGCTCCTTTGATATTTTTGACAGGTATGGGGAGTGAACAGTTGGCTTCAGAGGTGATGAAGAAAGGGGCATCAGATTATTTGTCCAAAGACAACCTGAATGGAGAGAGCTTGGTCCGTAGTATAAATAATGCCATTCAGGTGCGGTCTTTTGAAAAAAAGGTATGTGTGGCAGAACAGGCTCTGGCTGACAGTGAGAAATCGTACCGCACTATTGTCGAGACGGTGTCGGATGTCATATTTCGTTTAGG
>JAJDBH010000042.1 GCA_029261455.1 Nitrospinaceae bacterium | reverse complement strand
TATGACAATGAAAGTGGTCAATGTTCGGGATGCGTTCGAGTTCAGCCCCGAAAAGATGAAAAAAGTCAGCCTGTTTGACACGGATAATTTCTTTTGTGATATATACTGTCTCGAGCCCGGTCAATTTCAGAAAGTCCACTCACATGAGGGGTCTGACAAGGTTTATTATGTGCTCGAAGGACAAGGAAAAGTGACCGTAGGCACAGAAGAAAAAGTGCTCGCGCAAAATGAAATGACTATGGCTCCATCGGGTGAGGATCACGGAGTTGTGAACCACACCGATGAAAAACTGGTTATGCTGGTGTTCATGGCTCCCAAACCCCACTAGGCGTGGGGCCATTGTGCAATCGCTTTGTTTGGCGAGCAGGGTTGTCTCGGCTTAAAGATAGGCTGGGGTGAGTTAAAACTTTTATTGGACGCTATTTGAAATGATATATCTGGTTTTCCCGACATCCTGGCATCCTTCACAACCTTACCTGAGTTTGCCCAGCCTGAAGGCGTTTCTCAATATGCATGGGATTCACGATGTTGTTCAGCGTGACCTGGCGATTGAGTTGCTCAATGACCTCTGCACCTGGGAGAAAACCAAACCTCTCTATGAACGTATAATCCGCGAGTTGAACGAGCTTAGCGCCAAGCCTCGGCTGACGCAGGAAGAAGCCGAAAAGTTCAATAAGCTCCGCGAAGCGGAAGAGATTGTCATGGCCCTGAAAGACCAGATCGACTCTGCCGTGGCCTCACAACGCAGTCAAGAGTTCTATGAGATCGACCAGTACATGGAAAATCTCAAGATCATGGATGTATGGCTGGACAATATTCTCGCACCTTATTACCCGTCGCAGTTGACCGTCATTGGTAGTCAGATGCGATTTTCTCCATATTCTTCACAAGAGGTGATCGACTCTTTCACTCACCCTGAAGAAAATTTCTTTTATGACCTCTATCAGCAATGGTATCTGCCGGGAATTCTTGCAGAGGATATCGATATTCTCGGTATCTCCATCACTTCGGTGGAGCAAATTATTTCTGGCCTGACCCTGGCTTATCTGGTCAAACAGCATCGACCCGAAATCCACATCACTGTTGGCGGAAGCGTATTCACCAAACTGGTGGACCGTTTGGAAAGTCAAGGATCGCATCTTTTCGATTTTGTCGACAGCTTTGTTGTGCATGAGGGCGAGACACCGCTTCTCCGGTTGGTTGAGCAACTTCGCGGTGACGGTGATCTCAGTAAGGTTCCCAATCTGGTATATAAACAGGATGGTGAAGTTAAAGTGAACCGGCCGTTTGCTAAAGAAGAGTTGAATGCCTTGCCGACACCAGATTTTGATGGATTGCCTTTAGATCTATATCTCTCACCTGAAAGGGTGTTGCCAGTGATGGGTTCTCGTGGATGTTACTGGGAGCAATGTGCATTTTGTTCCATTCCTTTCGATCACATGACTTTCCATGTGCGGTATGCCGAGAATGTGGTGAACGATTTTAAAACTTTGCAGGAAAAATATAACTGTAATAATTTCTTCTTCACCGATGAAGCTTTGCCGATCAATTTTCTCAGAACCTTTGCCGCCAAGATTATCGAACAGAAGGTAGATGTTCAGTGGACAGGTGAACTCAAGTTCGAGAAGAGCCTGCTTAAAGATGACCGTATGGATCTGTTATATAAATCCGGTTGTCGCAAACTAATTTTTGGACTGGAGTCCTACAACCAGCGCGTTCTGGATTCGATGAAAAAAGGAGTCGAGCTGAGTTGGGTCGATGAGACGGCTGAGCGATGCATGAAGTTAGGGATCGCCATGCACTTTTATCTGATTTGCGGGTTCCCGACTGAAACTCGTGAAGAAGTGATGGACTCGATCAACTTTGTGCTTGATAACCAACGTTTGTTGGACTCCCCCGGATTTTCAGCCATCCTCTCCCAGTTCGATCTGGAGCGAGGTGCGCCGATTGAGAAAACCCCGGCAGAGTGGGGCATCAGTAACCTCCATACTCCGCCGGAGCATGACTTGAGCCTGGGTTATTCTTATGAAACATCGATTGGAATGAACGCCGAAGAAACAAATGAGTTGTATCAACAGTTGATCGAAAAGCTGGGTCGAGAAGTGATGACCTTTCCGCACAATTATTCCCTATCTGATGGTCTGCTCTATCTCGCTCACCACCAAAAACATTCCCTGACAGAACGACTCGGCACATTAGCGTGAATCTGGACTCCTTTTCTAGGAAGTGACCGCTGGAGGTCAATAGTATCCTGATTCTTCGAGTGTCTTATCCGTGCTTTCGCGATTTTTATCTGAGCTTGATTTTGTTTCCGGTCCGGTTGTACAACCTGTGCTAATAGCCGAAACCATAGCAGCAACAAAAATCCATATGATAATTTTATTAAGCTGATTCATAAAAACCTCGAAAAGATGAAATAAAACCCTTTTTAATTTTGTCTTGACTACAAGGTGAATCTTACAGGTGGGCCTGATGGTTTTTCAACTCTAATCGAGCATCTTTGAAAATACCGAAAGAGGATTGCAGGATAAGTCCTGCGATGATGACACCGACGGCCAGATCGGGCCAATGAGAGCCTGTCCATGCTACACCACCAGCAGCTGCCAAAACTCCAAGGTTCGCCAGCACATCGTTACGCGAACATAGCCATGCTGAACGCATATTGACGTCATCCTCTCTGAATCGTACAAGCAAATAAGCACAGAATAGGTTTATGAGCAGCGCCATGGAACCCACGATGCCCATCGTTGAGGCCACTGGAATTACCTGATTGGAAACCCGGTATATAGCAGAGCCCAGTATGCCGAATGCGAAAAGGCTCATGATGCTTGCTTTCAGTATTCCTGATCGAGTTCTCCAAATGGGGGCGAGTTGTATCACGAATAGGGAAAACCCGTATATCACCGCATCGCCGAGCATATCTAGAGCATCGGCCATTAAGGCATTGGACTGTGCCAGCCACCCGGCAATGCCTTCGACAAAAAACATGATGAGGTTGAGGACCAGAACGATCCAGAGAATTTTGCGTTTGGGGCCGTGCGATAGTTCCTCATCTATTTCGCAGCAACCGTTGCTCATATCAAGCCTTTTTCCAGAACCGGGTAATGACCAGTGATACCAGGTAAAAGGCTCCGGCTACCAGAATGATGGTGGGCCCTGGTGGTAGATCAGGCTGATAAGACAATGCCAACCCTCCTGTGGTGAAGATCACTCCAAGAACAGTGGCTAGCAACATCATCACATTCAACGAGCGGACATATTGACCGGAGACAGCCGCCGGAAGCGTTAACAATGCAATGACTAGAATCAGTCCGACAATCTGAATCAATATTACAACGGTCAAGGCAACGAGAGAAAGAAAGAGCAAATAAAATCTTTCAACGGGAATTCCGCGCAGACGGGCAAACTCTTCATCGAATGATAGAGCTAGAAACTGTTTGTAGAATAGAAAAACAATGAGCAGGATCAGTACGTCCAATCCGGCAATCCAGAGCAGGTCATCGGAGGAAATCATCAAAATATTACCGAAGAGAAAACTCATGAGGTCGACACTGTAGCCGGGTGTTTGTGAGATAAATAAAATCCCAACGGCCATTCCCCCTGCCCACAATGCGCCAATGACGGTATCTTCCTGCTGTTGCATTTTAAGACTCACCCAACCGAGAATGACGGCAAAAACCAGCGCTGAAACTAGAGCACCCTCGATAGGGGGGCGACCCAGGTAGTAGGCGATACCCATTCCACCTAGCACTGAATGGGCGATGCCGCCAGCCAGATAGCCGATGCGTTTTACGACGACATAAGAACCCACGACACCACAAGCCACGCTGGCGAGAATACCGCCAATGATGGCATTTTGCATAAACGCCTGGGTAGAAACTGCATCGATAAAACTATTCATGTTTAATTTTTTTCATCCTCATGGTGGTGATGCACCATATGCATATGTGCGCCATACATATTTTCAATCGTTTCACCGGTCAGTTCTGAAGTGGGGTGGCAGATAAGGGTGCGGTTGATGCAGGCTACCCGATCAATGTATTGCGAAATAAAACCAATGTCGTGAGTCACCACGATGATGGTGATTCGTTCATTCAATTGCTTAAGAAGGTCGAAGATGTCTTTCTCAACTTTCATGTCAACATTGGCGGTGGGTTCATCCAGAATCATGATCTGTGGTTCGCAGGTGAGAGCCCGTGCAATCAGAACCCTTTGCAGTTGTCCACCAGAAAGAGAGCCGATCACTCTTTTACGGAGGTCGAGAACTTCAACATCGTTCATGGCTTTTTCGGCGGCACGTTTGTCGGCCTTATTGAAAAAACCAATGCTGGAAGTTTTCCCCAGACGGCCCATCAATACGGTCTCTTCCACACTGATTGGGAAATCTCTAGAGAACGAAGCGAACTGTGGCATGTAGCCGATTTCTTGTACGGATTGGGAAGGGGGGTTACCGAGAACCTTGACGGAACCTTTGTCGGGTGTTAAAACCCCCATAATAATTTTCAGCAGGGTAGTTTTGCCACTACCGTTTGGGCCGACCATCCCGATGAATTCGTTACGTTGAATATCGATCTCGATATTCTCGAGAATCTTTGGTCCACCAAAACTGAAGTCGAGATCCTTTATTTTAATGACTGAGTCGGTGCTCACTGCAATGCTCCAGAAATGGCTGTTGCTGTTCGTCGCATGTTACCTAAGTAGTCTTCTGCCAAGGGGTCCATTTCACGGACGGTGGCACCAATCATTTTGGCTATATTCTCTGCAATGGAAAGACTGAATTGCTTCTGTACAAATATTACCTTAATACCAAGCCTTTTGCCCTCTTCAATTGTTTTTTGCAAGGTCCGGGCTCCGGGCTCTTTACCCTCGTGTTCAATAGCAATCTGCTCCAAGCCATAGTCTTCTGCAAAATAGGACCATGCCGGATGAAAAACCATAAAGCGTCGATTGTTACTCTTAGCTAGAATGGTACGAATATCCTTATCCAGTATGTCCAGATCATTGAAGAAAGCCTGAAGGTTTTGCTCAAATTGCTTTTCCTTTTCGGGCTTGGCAAGAGTCAGCGTGTCTTTAATTTTCTGTGCGATGACCTTGACCTTTGCCGGGCTGGTCCAGATATGCGGGTCTCCAGTGGAATGGGAATGATGTGAATCATGCTCATGATCAGCCGCTTTGCGAACTTTGTCATGCAATGGAACAAACTGCAGGTTCGGGTGGATCGATCGAATCCTGTCAATCCATATAGTTTCAAATGGCACACCAATGCTGAAATATAATTTTGCCTGGGAGAGAAGGCTCATTTTTTTAGGGTTGGGATTAAAAGTTGCTGGGCTCTCACCAGACTTCACCATGACCTCTACCTTGACCTGGTCCCCACCAATACGCTCGACAAAATATTTTTGTGGCACGATGCTGACAAATACCGGTATGGGTTCGGCGCAGACCCTGCTGGGTATATAAACAGTGCTTAAAATACAAATAAATATGAAAAAAATGTTTTTCAATAAACTCATTGAAGCAGAATAGGTGTTTTAGAAATAGTAGTGAGAAAACTAAGATGCAAGTCACCAGTATAATGTATTTCTGCTAAAAACTCTTCAATCAGTTTGAAATGATTTCTTGCGAAAAAATAGAGCAACAATATCTTATAGACATATGATTGCCTGCTTTGGGGCGTTTGCGCAAAGGCAAATTCAAACCCAACGGAATTGATCATCGAGAGCTGACTTCTTCTATTTATTCCTGAAAATTAAGAGTCTCTCTTTTTCTGAATTTTACTTAGCGGGAGGCTTATAAAAAATAACACACCCAGAACAGTTACAAGGGAGGACCCGGTAGGAAGATCTGATACCGTAGAAAAAGCTATTCCTAAGATGCTTCCCATCGTTCCCACGACCGTTCCGATTATCCACTGGTTGAAAAAAGAGTTAGAAAAAATCAGTCCGCATGAGGCTGGGATGATCAGGAAACTAAAGATGAGAAATATCCCTGCGGATTTCACCGAAAACACAACAACTAATCCAAGACTAAGATAAAAAAGAAAGTCCCAACCGATTTGTTTTTTTGAAAACTTCTCACGGTAAAGTTTGGAGATCTCTAAAAATCGATGCTGAAATTTCCAGTGAAATCCCCCGACAAGAACACATACTCCGGTCAACTTAAGAACCCCCGTCCAGGAGATCCACAAAATGGAACCATTTAGTAGACTCTTGATATGTTCTGCTCCATGCGGGGTTTGATCTACTAATAAAATTGCCAGAGCAGAACTTACAACGTAAATGATTCCGATAATGGCTTCTTGAGGAACCTTTAGAGTTATAAAACGGACAAAAGAAAAAAAACATGCTCCTGCAATTATTAAAACTAAAGATAAAACCTGTGACGCCATGGAGTCGAGAGGCATATCCATAACAAAAGCCAAAGTGGTTCCCAGTGCTGCTAATTGGGCCATTGAGAGATCAATGAAAATAATTTCTCTCCTTAGTACGTGAAGCCCGAAATATGCCATTGTGACCGACAGAATCAGACAAGCCGTAGCCGGCGCAACAATAAATGGAAGGACCTCCATCATTTTGATTCTCTTTCTAAATGCGAAACAATATAATCGAACAATCCAATATAGGTTTTCACCTCATCAACTCCGCCCACCGAAACAGGAAGCGAAAGGATATGGCCTCCTGTTTTTTCAGCCAGAAATTTCGCGGATCGTGATTCATAATAATTCGCCTGAATAATAAGTTTCGCTTTTTCTGTTTTCATCGCGTGCACAACACGCGCCAGGTGTTTCGGGGTGGGGGGAATCCCCGGTACGAGTTCAATAAGTGCGATGTATTGAATACCAAAGCGTCTGAACAAGTAACTCCAGCTTCGGTGATAAGCAGTCACCTTGAGACCATTCAATAACTCCATACGCCGACCCCAATCCAAAATTTTTGCATTGAGACGCTGGGCAAATTCTTCAAAACCCTTTTGGAAGAAGTTTTTTTTATCTGGAACCAATTGTGTAAGCCGATCCTTAATGAGACGAGCGACATGAATTCCATTTACAGGGTCCAAGAGATAATGTGGGTTTCCAAAAGGATGAATATCTCCCATGGACCGATCAAGCATTTGCGGAATTTCAATTGGCTCAATAACAGCGGATGCGTTCAAATGACCGGGTTGACCGACCATGACGTTTGGATTGCGAGCCCCTTGGATCAAAAGGGGCAACCAACCGACTTCCAATTCCATGCCTTGGTAAATCAGCAAATCAGCGCGATTCAAACGTAGCATATAACTAGGCTTGGCCGCTATATGATGTGCATCCTGGTAACCACGGGTTAAAGTCTTCACCCGAACCTCATCGCCACCAATTTCTTTGGTGAGTGCGGCTAAATCTTCTGTGGTGGTCACAACCCGCAAGGCGGCAAATGCCGGTGCTGAGTAAAAAAAACAAAGCACCGACACTGCCATTAAAAAGAAAGTCCTCATTTTATTGTCCATTAAGTACCTCAATAGTTATGGGCGGGATGAGAGCCCATGGTGAAATTGAGTTGTAGGAGAACTTGATGTTCGTTGCGGGTCAGTTTGTCGTCCAGAAAATTATATTGAAGACGAACAGCTGAAAACTCGCTGGGAACAAAACCAACCAGACCACTTAATCGATATTGATCCTTTTCTCCCAATGCTTTTTCGAAACCATAGTAATCAAATCGTCCTTGAGCCCACCAATTCTGGTCGAATTGATATTTCAAATAGGAATATATACCAGCCCTTTGTTCATCGGGGTTAGGTATTGAACCCTGGTCTGCGTTGACTCCTGTCTCGCGTTCTGAGTGTATGTATTCTGTTTGCCACTCGACTTGCCGATACCTGGCTTTTTCAGAGGGAATCCATTTAAACGTCAATGTACCCCCAGTAGCAAAACTTGAATTATTGTCGGTTCCGGCTCCGTTTTTCCCAAACAAAAAAGATCCTGTCGCTTCAACTGTTGTATCTTCGTTCAATTCCCATAGGTTCTTTGCGTGAAGCAAATACCCAAATTGGTTATTGCTGGTACCATTTAATAAAACTTCATTATCTCCTTCAAGGACATTAAAAATCAATTCCGAGTACCAAGGTAAGGGAACGAGATAGTTCATACCTATTCCGGACTCATTCAGTGCTTCATCTCCAAAAATTTTCAAATTGACCAAAGGAGCATCAATGAAAGGGAATTGGTGCTGATGGAGAAAGTTGTGTTTACCAAAATTGATATACGATTTCCCCAAGCGAATTGAAAAATCTTGCGTTATAACCGCGTCAACATAAAACTCTTCAATTTCAAAAGTGGATGTATCCTCAAAGGCAGTCACCAGGTTTGCGCGCAGATAATTATCTACGTTAGCGGTGGCTTGCAGTTCCACTTCCTGAACTTTGAAGCCGGTTTTGGTCCCGGCCGACGTATTGTCGTTGTCTACGGATCGATAGGTCCCGAGCAATAATCCGTTGGCACTGATCGCGGGATTAAAAAATCGAGAAAAACCGGTCGCCGTGCTTCTTTCAAACGTCTCTGATTGCGGCGTCCTGTTATACGATGGAAACTGGTTACGGATGTCTTGCGCACCTAAATCTGTAACCGGAGCACCAATGTAGTTTTGAGGTTGTCGAGCACGATTATATGAAGGAAATTGTCCATCTAAACCTTGCGCTGCCTTGTTACTGCCTTTACTTTCGAATTTTTCAAGACGATTTTTTAATCCCTCAATTTCATCTTCGAGATTCTTTGAATTCTGAAGTTTTTGCTCAAGAATTTTTATTCTTTTATTTATATGGAGTGCTTCGTCAGCAGAAAGTTGTGCCGTGTTAGTAAATATAGCTAACATCAAAGCGCATCCAAAGGGAAATGTTCTCATATTACCTCCAATAGGTATTCTTAGTTCGAATCCGAGATAAAGCTCCCTCAGGGAATCTTATTTGAATAAAATTTTACTTATGTTTGTGAGCAGAAAAAAGGAGGTGCTCTGCTAGCGTTTGAGAGCTCAAGTAATGTGAAGATACTCTGGGTCTGGACAACCAGAATATTCTGGCTATGGAGGTGTGGATATTTTTCAAAAGAAGAAACGGGCTCTGCGCTATTTGAGCCTGACCAAGTGCAAGAGGCGCAGTCCTGGTGTGATTCGTCTAGATCATGGTTGTGCAGAACAGGTTCAAGTCCCGTCAAGAAAGCTAGAGACAGAATTAACAAATAAACCTGTAAAGAAAACCATATATGATTTTCAAACAGTTTTGGTTGCATTAAATTAGGCGTAAAAAATTTATATGGTGGAAGGTACCCGCACGCAGGAGTCCATCATATGCATAAATTTTAAGTAGAAAAATTCCCGTTAATGGGAAATATCCTGGAAGTCAGGAGAGGGAAGGGGGTGCGCGACCAAAGAAAGGAAATGAGAAAACCAAGTAGCCAGAATTGTATGACTTGAATTTATAGGGCTGCTCAAAGGAAGAAGACTCAATAACTGAGTTGCCCAGGTTATGGTCAAAACTTATTTGATTCCATTCACAACTGAAACAATCTTCATGATCGTCATGCAAGTCAAGCTCATGACTATGCAGGATAGAACTGAAGCCGGACAGGATGCCCAAGCTGAGCACAAGAAGACATGCTGTGAATGTTTGACGAATTTTCATGTGAAGAACATAGTTAGTAGTCAATGAAAAAATACGCAACTTTTACTAAGATGTCAAGAGCTTGAATTAGGTTCTAATAATTAAATCAACCAGAGCAAGCTAAAGGGTAAGGCAAATAAGGATAGGCCTATAATAAAGTTGACGATCTGCAACAGGAAGAGGTTGTCGGTGATGGGGGCTATCATCACTTCTGTACCGACCCGGCGAACTGCATGTTCAATGTCGGCAGAGGTGATTTCATCTTTATCTTTTTTTTGAAGTTCTTCCACCACTTCGTCGAGGAAGAAAAATCGTAGCACTTTAAGGATGACTCCAAACAGTAGGCTGGAAGTAAAGCCTGTGATGCCTCCTCGTTGTTTCAGCTTTTGGCGTAGTTCATTACCTATCTGGTCATATTTTTGCGCCAGTTCATGCTTGGGAATGTTTTTTTGAAACTTTGGGAACCGTCCAATCACTTCACGTGTTAACCAATCGAGTAACTCCTGAAGCCCCGATAACGCTTCGCGTAATTTTTTGCTTAGCAGGTGGAGACTGCATGATATCCATCCGTGCAATAAACCGAAACACAAGTAACCCGCCCCTGCCATAACTAGAATGGCTCCTTCCAGCCAAATATTCCATTCGGCGGTACCGAGTACTTTAAGGTTGAACACATAGGTCGCAAGAGCGCCTGATAAAAAACCAAAAATGCCGAACAGGAAGAGGTTTTTAAAGGTGCCGATGAGAAGATCTTTGAAAAAAACTATCCAGAAATCGAGGACTTGTTGTTTATTCATCACGGACTTGTTTTTGGGGCAACGTTAATGGAAAGAATCAGGTCTCCGCGTTTATCATCCTGGATTTTGCCTTTATCTTTTATGCGTAGTTTCCCGCCTGCAGGAAAGTTTGGGGGGATGCGCACCATCAATTGTTCTGTTTTCCCGCTGACTTGATAGGAAATTTTTTTGCGGGTACCGGTTAGAGCTTCCAGAGGTAGGATGGAAAGATAAAAGTCCATATCGAGAGAAATTTCTTTTTTGCCGAATATACCTTTTATACCGTCTACTAAAGGGTTTTCAGGTTTTGGCGGAACTGTCTGTCCCGACTGAGTCTGCTTTTGCTGGTTCATTTTGTGCAGCGCATACAAGGAGGAACCGACAACTTGAGCAATCTTCAAACCCATACCAATCTTTCCGATTGGGCCCGGTACAAACCTGAGGATTTTTCCGAGCCCACCCATTGCACCCCCGAAAAACAGGGATTGAAAAAACGGGTTTCCGGAACGGACGCCTGAGCGGCTGAACTCCCGGTTGAGTTCTTCAAAAATTTCACGGGCATTTTCGCCACGGAACATGCTGGCAAAAATATCTTCCTGGGAATAACGGAAATCAGAAGATCCACTGGTGCGCCCGGCAAGATGATCGCTTCGAAATCGGTCATACTCTTTTTTCTTTAATGGATCGCTCAGCACTCCATAGGCTTCTGTTACGTCTTTGAACATTTCTTCACTTTGAGGATCACCGGGATTGTGGTCAGGGTGAAGCTCAAGAGCCAGTTTTCGAAATGACTTTTTGATCTCTTTCTGACTAGAGGAATCGTGAGAAACCTTCAATATGGCGTAATAGTCTTTAAATTCTTTAGGTCGGCGGGGCATTTGTGGATTTTTACATTCCCAGTTTCTGAGGGTAGGTGGCTTCTGCCACTTTGGGACCTTCCAGTGTAGTTTTAAGCTTCAGGGTGGAGATCTGATAGGTCTCATCTGAATGCAGGCGTTGCTTCAAGTTTTCAAAATGAACCTTTATTGGTACGACTGGGTTTTCTGTAGCTATATTTTTCGGAGCGATGATAAAATTCTTTGTCCCTAAAACATCTCTATACTTGCGCTTCATATTCATTTTATAGGCCAGATAACCTGGTAAAACTTCGGCTCCTGCATAAGGGGTTTCGTTTAAAACTTTATAGCGCTCTGGAATATATACATTTGCGAAATAGTCTGGCCCGAGGGAGTGATGAACCGTGGTCTTGACTTTTAAGATTCGCAGGCTCTCCTCTGTGGGAACCATACTCATCTCTACCAAATAGGTACGGTCATGAAAATTCAGGTTCTCAAGAAATACGATGCCATATAGAGCGTTAAACTTGAATTGTAAAAAGATGCCTAAAAATACCCATCCAAAAATTCTCCAGAATTTTCTCACGCAATAAACCTCTGTATTCATCACAATGTGCAGAATTGATTTCTTAATCAATCTGTAAAAATTTATTATCCAGAAATCACAGAGCAAAAGCAACTGCGCGTCTAATTAATTCGGATTTCCGTGTTTTTGGGTGCCTAAAGTATGGGTGCTGGGAAATTATTTGAGTGAAATGCTGACTTTACATAATTGTGACAAATTTGTGGTAATAGCCATCTTGACAGATTTACATACTAATTGTTAGATATGCACACAGTTATATAGATGACGAATTTTGCAACTGTAGGAGCGAGTACTTTTATTTTTACCTATCAGTTAAATAAATATTACCTTGGAGCTTTGTAGATGAGAACCTTGTCCATCCAACAAAAAGTATATGGCGCGATAGCAGTATTGTCACTTCTCGTGGTGGTTGCTGGGGCAGTTATAGATCATTATTCAGCAAAAATCGCTAAAGATGTGCAGGTTGTCGATGCTTTGGGTAGGCAGAGGATGTTGACTCAGGCTATGGGAAAGGCGGCGTTCGGATACGCCATGTCCAGAGGGCGACTGAAAACTATTGAGGATCAAACAAAATCCCTGGATTCTTATATCACTAAAATGCGTGGGACATATACCAAGTCTGTTATTAAAGTTGCCAAGGCAATCAAACTTCCTCTCAGCATGCATCCCGCAAATGAACTACACCCTGCAGTTCCTTTTCCTGCAACTTTTGCCCGTGTGGTGAATGAGGAGTTTGGACAAGGAAATGATTTGTCGGTCGATATTATTTCAGAACAACCAGTGAACCCCATGCAGTCTTTAAAAACAGATATGGATCGTACTGCTAATGATTTTTTAAAGAATAATCCAAAAAAAATATTCACTAATACCTTCGAGGAGAATGGAAAGTTGTATGTTGGCATGTATACCGCAGATATTGCCACCGTTCCAGCTTGCGCTAGTTGTCATACTCAGCGCATGGGAGTTCCATTCAAGGTTGGGGACATGTTGGGCATTCGTTACTATAAAACTGTTTTTTCCGATGATGTTGCCGTGGGAAAAGCAGAATTGCATGCGCAACTGAATGAGTATGAAACTGCAAATAAAATATTTGCTCAGACTTTACAGGCCGCTAAAACGGGCGGGGACTTTCCGGCTGATTTATATATTGAATCAATGAAATCTTTGGAGGCGATTGATGAACCTCGAATACAAAATAAGATTTCTCAGGTTGAGGTTAAGTTTACAGAGTTCTCTCAATCCGTTAGAGACATGGTTGATTCTGAAATCAACTCAAATATATATAGAAAAGCCCAGGTAAATATTTTGAAGCAGTCTAATGAGCTTCGTGGGTTAAGTAATGATCTTGTTCATATTTATGAACATGATGTTGCAAGTGAAAACCGGAATAAAATGAATATGGCCAATGCGGGTTCCGGCATTCTTGCGTTGATCATACAGATAGGTATTGCCTTCTTTCTGACCCGGGTTGTTATCAAGCCAATCCAGAGAACATCGGAAGTGTTAAGCTATACAGCGCAGGGAGATTTGAATCAGGAGAGGCTGCCAGTTACTTCTAACGACGAGGTGGGGATATTGAGCCAGTCCTGCAACACCCTTATGGATGGGTTGAAAAAATTCATCCGGCATTCAGAAGAAATTCTAGCAGGGAAAAATAACCAGTCAAAGTTTGGTCTTAAAGGAGAATTTGAAAGTTCTCTGGAGAGAATGATGTATCAGGCTGAGGAAAAGAACAACTCAGAAGAAATGGCAGCAAAGCTGGCTGCCGAAACACAGGAAAGAGAGGGGAAGGAAGCTCTTGAGTTGCAAGAGAGACAGGAGCGAGAGAAACGAGAAGCTCTGGAAAGACAAGAAGAGGAAAGGAAAGTGGCTCAGGAACTCCAGACTAAGGTGGATAATATGCTCGAAGTGGTTAATTTTGCCGCTCAGGGTGACCTCACTAAAAATGTGACGGTAAAAGGGGATGATGCCATAGGGCAGATGGGTGAAGGGCTCAGCGCATTTTTCGCAGACTTGAGAAAAAGTATTTCTGACATAGCTGAAACTGCGCAAACGCTTGGAATTTCTTCTGAAGAACTGTCTACCGTCAGCCAGCAAATGGCAGGCAATGCTGAAGAAACTACTGCTCAAGCAAATGTCGTCTCTGCGGCCTCAGAGGAGATCAGTCGAAATGTGCAAACGGTGGCAACGGGAACCGAAGAAATGAGCGCAAGTATCAAGGAGATTTCTCACAGCGCTCAGGAAGCTGCCCGAGTTGCGGCATCCGCCGTTCAAGTTGCGCAGTCCACCAATGAAACTGTTAGTAAGCTTGGAGAGAGCAGCGCTGAGATCGGCGAAGTTGTCAAGGTGATCAACTCCATCGCTGAACAAACTAACCTGCTGGCGTTGAATGCAACCATCGAAGCGGCTCGGGCAGGGGAGGCAGGAAAAGGTTTTGCAGTTGTCGCCAACGAGGTCAAAGAACTGGCTACCCAAACGGCAAAAGCCACTGATGAAATAGGAGGTAAAATTCAAGCCATTCAAACAGATACTCAAAGTGCGGTTGAAGCCATTGGAGAGATCAGTGAAGTGATCAATAAGATTAATGATATTTCTAATGCCATTGCCAGTGCAGTTGAAGAGCAAACTGCGACAACATCTGAGATTGGTCGGAATGTCAACGATGCGGCTAAAGGTAGTGCGGAGATCAATCAGAACATTGTCGGTGTGGCTCAAGCGGCTGAGGATACCTCTGGAGGAGTGAGCCAAACTCAGGAATCGGCGGAGAAACTATTGGCAATGGCTAATGACCTGAAAAGATTGGTGGGCCAGTTTAAATATTGAAAATGTGAGTGTCAGGTCCTATTTAATCCGATATAGGAAAAAATAGTTATTGAAAATAGCCTCTTGTGAGGTGGGTCACCCTTACCCACCATGCAGGAGGTTTTTTTATGCGGTAAAAGATTACCGTTCACAGAACTACTATACGGTGAAATGGCTATGGCATGGTACTTGGAGATACATCAATGTGTTCTCTAAATAGTAACCTGACTTTTATACTTTAACTGTTTATAAAAATATATTGCGCAATCTTGCGATCCTACCTATAATGTAGGAATATTCCTACTATTTTTTATTGCAATACGTTAAGCGGGTGTGCAGATATTTTTATTCAATATCTGTTGTATAGGAGGTTCTGCCAATATTTTCAAACCTGAAAAATTATATGGAGGTAGATTTCTATGGGAAAAAACAAATTTTTACCAAGGATTGCTTTTCTGAACCTGACCATTTTCATTCTTTCCCTTCTAATTATAGCCCCGGCTCAGGCCGCTTTATCACAGGATGATAAAGTTGCTATAGGAACGGAAATCACCACGATTTACCGTGCCGCCCGTGGAGTCATCGCCAAAAGCCAGAAATTGATCAATGATGCGACTAAAGGCGATAAGGGACTTTCTGCTGATGTGGTAATTACTAAAACCAAAGAAAACTATAAAAAGGCAACGGGTAATGATTTTAAAATGGCCGCTGCCGGGACTCTTAAGGCAGAAACTCAAACGGCACTGCTGAATTCTATCAAGGAAGTCATGCACAATGCCCAGCCATTGATCAATGAGAAGGGTAAAGGATTAAAAGGCTTTCTCCCGGCAATATTCGCTAAACAGATGGGTGATGGTTTCAACAAAAATATTAGCGGCAAAGCCCATATTAAATTAACGGCCCCTAAAAGTTATGTTAGAAACCGCGCCAACCGTCCGGATAAATGGGAAGCTGATATCATTGAGAATAAATTTAAGAAGCCCAGTTATGAGAAGAATAAAGTGTTTGTTGCTGATGCCAAACATAAAGGCAAACCAGCGTTTCGATTGATTCTCCCTGAATACTATAAAGAAGCCTGTCTTAACTGTCACGGAGACCCAAAAGGCTCAAGGGATATCACTGGGGGAAAAAAGGAAGGTGGTAAGTTGGGTGAGTTGGGAGGAGCTATCAGCTTTGTAATTTATAACTAGATATATCTATATTAGGAAGGGTTTTCCATGAAACGCTTGAATTTGAATATAGGTGCGAAAATAATTCTGCTCAATGGTCTCATTCTAGTGTTGATGGCTGGAGCTCTTCTGTATATCTACAATGAGCTAGGAAAAGCAAATGCTGTAATTCAGGTTCAGGCGGATTCCATGACAAGACTGGAGGCAGTGAGTTCTGCCTCCAGTACTTTTTCGCAATTGCGTTACTGGATGACAGACCTTGCTCTCAGTTGGCAGAATGAGGCCGAAGATAATGCCATGGCGGAAAACGCTCGACTAGAAAATATTTTTATCACTCTCAAGAAGTCAAACCCAAAGCTGGTTGCTGAAATCGAACCTAAGGTAGAGTCTTTCACAGAAAAACTGATGTCATCGGTGGATTCCTATATCGATGAAAACCGTGTTCTCGGTAACTCTCTGGTATCGGAGGGACGTAACGATGCACTTTTCATTGATGAAAAATTAAACACGCTACTTGCAACAGCCAAGCTCGAGGTCAAAGCCTCGGGGAAAAGAGTGGCAGATGCTAACGCCGCAATTCGCAGTGTTTCTCTTATCTTGATTGTTCTCGCCACGGCGTTAGGGGCTATTCTTTCTATTATATTTTCCAGGTCTATAGCTAAGCGTTTGCGTGAACTCACAGCTGTTATGGGAAAAATCGCTGAGGGGGATATAAAGCAGGAAGATCTAATTGTTAAGTCCAAGGATGAGATTGGGCAACTCAAACTAAGTTTTAACAAGATGACTGATGCTATGCAAGAAATTGCCCGGCAAGCTGAGGATATTGCAGCGGGAAAATTAGATGGACAATATCACCTTAAAGGTGATCTCGCTATAGCATTTCAACAAATGACAAAGGAATTGGAAGAAAAGAAAAAATCAGAAGAAAGAGAAAGAGCACTGGCTATCGAAACACAGGAAAAAGAACGTAAGGATGCTCTCGGGTTGCAAGAGAGGCAGGATCGTGAGAAGCAAGAGGTTATGGAAAGGCAGGAGAAAGAAAGAAAAACAGCTCAGGAGCTTCAAGATAAGGTGGATAACATGCTTGAGGTTGTTAAGTCCGCTGCTGAAGGCGACCTCACCCGGGAAATTTCTGTGAATGGATCAGATGCTATTGGTCAAATGGGACAGGGGCTGAAAAACTTTTTAGAGAATCTCAGAAAAAACATTTCTAAAATTGCGACCACTGCTAAAACTTTAGCCACCTCCTCAGAGAGTATGACTGCAGTGAGTCAGGAAATGGCAGGCACTGCAGAAGAGACCTCAGCGCAGGCAAATGTCGTTTCAGCTGCTTCTCAAGAGATCAGCCGAAATGTTCAGACTGTCGCTACCGGAGCAGAAGAAATGGGAGCCAGCATCAAGGAAATCGCTGAGAATGCCAATGAAGCAGCAAGGATCGCCGCTAATGCAGTGAATGTTGCGGAAACTGCCAATACTACTGTTGGAAAATTAGGGGAGAGCAGTGCTGAAATTGGTCAGGTGATCAAAGTGATCACTTCCATCGCTGAACAGACCAACCTGTTGGCTTTGAACGCGACCATCGAAGCAGCCCGGGCTGGTGAAGCTGGAAAAGGATTTGCTGTGGTAGCCAATGAGGTCAAGGAACTGGCTAATCAAACGGCAAAAGCAACCGATGAAATCAGTACTAAAATTCAGGCCATACAAGGTGATACTAATGGAGCGGTTGATGCGATTGGGGAAATCAGTATGATCATCAACCAGATCAATGATATCTCTAATACCATTGCCAGTGCGGTTGAAGAACAGACTGCCACGACGGCTGAGATTGGTCGTAATGTGGGTGAGGCCGCAAAAGGAAGTTCTGAGATCACTGCGAATATTAGCGGTGTTGCTCAGGCGGCCAGTGATACTTCAAATGGAATTGGCCAGACACAGAGCGCGGCTACGGAAATGGAAAAAATGGCTTCAGACCTGCAAAACCTGGTGGGACAATTCAAATATTGATTTAACGAAATACATACCTCGGAATTCTTGTGGAACCAGAATGAAATCTGGTTTAGTGAGAATCTTTCCCAATCTACGTAAGTCCTTTTAAGCTTGAAAACCTGTGCTGATTTTATTACATTGCGCCCTTCCCGGGTTTTAAGGGTATCTTTAATAATTCGATTTTTATAGACTGAATGGAGTTTTAGCTATTTCAGAAAGGATTACCTTGAAGCGAGGAACTTTAATTGTTTTTGAAGGGATAGACGGGACAGGCAAGAGCACTCAATGTGGTTTGCTGGCAAAGTCTTTAACGGATAGGGATGTGCCCAATATCGCTTTGGCTGAGCCTACTCGAGGGACATGGGGGACAAAGATTCGCAGGCTTCTAAGTGAAGGAAGGCAAGGAATTAGTCCGCAGGAGGAATTGAGTTGGTTTGTCAATGACCGAAAGGAAGACATTGAACTGAATATAATGCCAGCGTTGCAAGACAATAAGGTGGTGCTTATGGATCGGTATTACTTTTCGACGGCGGCTTACCAAGGGGCTTTAGGTCTGGACCCTGATCAGATTCGGCTGGAGAATGAGACCTTTGCTCCCATACCAGATCGGGTTTTGATATTTCTGACTTCTCCTGAAACTTGCCTGGAGAGAATTGAATCATCACGCGACCAGAAAAGTGCGTTTGAAAAACTGGATTATTTACAAAATGTACAGAAAATATTTAAAAGTTTTGAGGGATCACATATAAGATTTATAGATAGTGTTGGTTCGCTTTCCGAAGTTCATGAAAAAGTTCTGAGTGAGGTAGAAGACCTGTTTGAATTTGGTCATAAATGATGAAACGAATTGTATTGGCAATTACTGGCGCAAGTGGGGTTTGTTATAGTAAACGACTTTTTGATTGTATTAAATCCCAGGCAGAAACTCATGTGATCATCTCGGACCGAGGTGCTGAACTGTTGAATTTGGAATTGGGCCTTGCGCCTTCCTATTTTTCTGGGGACCATGTGACTCTACATAAATCTTCCCGCATGAATAGTTCTATTGCCAGCGGTTCTTTTTGTGTCGATGCGATGGTAGTGGTGCCTGCAAGCATGGGGACGTTGGGAAGAATTTCCTCTGGTGTGTCTGGAACTTTGATCGAACGTGTTGCCGATGTGATGTTAAAGGAAAAACGTAAACTCATTCTGGTCCCACGAGAAACTCCTTTCAGCACCATTCACCTGAAAAACCTTTTAGCTCTGGATCAGGCGGGCGCAATGATCTTGCCAGCTTCACCGGGTTTTTATCAAGGGCAAAATAGCTTTGAAAGCCTGGTAGATTTTGTCGTGGCTCGAATTCTAGATCAGTTGGGAATTGAGCAGGACCTTCTTAAACCCTATAAGCCCTAAACTGTGATGGTCTATCTGGATAATGCCGCAACCACCCCGATGACTGAGGAGGTTGTGGAGCGAATTAATGAAGCTATGCGAGACATTTTCGCGAATAGCGGTACGCCTTATAGAATAGGGTTGGACGCGAAAGGCATCATTGAAAAGTCGGCAGAGTCTATTGCTCGATATCTCAAAATACCCTCAACGCATCGTATCTTATTCACCAGTGGTGGTACGGAGTCCAATAATCTTTTTATTAAGGGATTATGTTTTCCGGATAAGAAGACGGCTTTTCTTGGACTGGAGCACCCAAGCGTTACAGAGAGCCTTGCATATTTCAGCCAGTTTGGAAATGAACCTATTTCTCTTCTTCCATTTCAGCGGGAAGGACGACTCGATTTAACTTCGGTAGTTAATTTAAAGGAAAATCGTGTCAGACTTCTATGCCTGTCTCATGTGAATAATGAGTTGGGTACTGTGAACGATCCTTTAAAAATTATTTCTGCTTTGGCAAAGGACTCCTCGCAAACCAAGTTTTTTTTGGATGGAGTGCAGGCTATCGGCAAGCTTGAGTTGAACTCTGAAATGTGGAAGGGGCTTGCGGGTTATTCAGTTTCGGGGCACAAAATTCATGGTCCGAAGGGCATTGGTTTGCTGGTCTATGACTCTAAGTTGGTTCTTAATCCCCAAATGCATGGAGGGAAACAACAATTCGGGGTTCGCTCTGGAACACTTCCATTGCCGTTAATATTAGGACTGGAGACAGCTATCAAGTGTGCGGTAGAGCAAACTGATCAAAATCAAAGTCATCTTCAGAGCCTAAGTCGTCATTTAATTCAAGGTCTGCAAGTGATGCAAGAGCGGATTCCTGAGTTGAATATTTGTTTCAACTCACTGGTGGATGCAGATGTAACCCGCCAATCACCGAGTATTGTTAACTTTTCTTTTCCTCCCGTTGAGGGTGAAGTTATTCTCCATCACCTTGAAGAAAAAAATATTTTTGTGGGACTAGGTAGTGCTTGCAGTGCTCAGTCTAAAGAGCCTTCCAAAATTCTTTTGGGAGTAGGATTGAGTGAAGAACAAGCACGTTGTAGTTTGCGGATTTCCTGTTCCCAGAATAATACTACTGAAGAAATTGACCAATTTCTGGAAGCTTTCGCAGAAGCTTATCAGAGTCTTTATCCAACATTCTTAAAAAAAGCAGGGCATCGATGACGGAAAGAAAAACTGTCTTGATCCGTTATGATGAAATCGGACTCAAAGGACGAAATAGAAAGTATTTTGAAAAATGCCTCCTGAAAAATATCAAACGTGCGCTTTCTGGCTTGGATGATATTCATTACAGCTCACCTCGGGGTAGAATCTTTTTGGATATCCCTTCAAGTATTGCGCCAAAATGCTCTGCCAGTTTGAAAGCTATTCCCGGTGTTGCCTCCTTCAGCATTGGGGTTTCAATGAGCACTGACTTCGACGCGATTGCGGCTTTAGGTGTTCAGTGGATTGAACCTAAATTGGAACCTGTAGAAACTCTGAAATTTTGTGTCAAGACCCGACGTTCTGAAAAGTCATTTCCCAAAACCTCGCCGGAAGTAAATTTTGAGGTTGGGTCCCGCATCATGACGGCGTTGAGTCCTAGGGGATTGACGGTCAATATTAAAGAGGCAGAATTTGTTCTCGAAATAGAAATTGGACGTTCAGAAACGGTGGTTTTTGATAACCGTGTGCCTGGTTTATGTGGTCTCCCTGTAGGCAGTTCTGGAAATGTGCTTTGCCTGCTATCGGGTGGAATTGATAGCCCTGTTTCTGCTTTTATGATGGCATGTCGGGGATGTCGGGTTCATTTTGTATTTTTTGATAACCAGCCTTTTCTTGGCAGGGGAGGGTATGACAAGGTTTTGAGCCTGGCAAAGAAGATCAATCATTTTCAAACTAGAGGAACTTTGTACGTAGTTCCTTTTGAGGAGATGCAAGGGGCTATTCGAGATCATTGTACTGAAGAAAACCGAGTGGTTCTTTATCGGCGTATGATGTATCGCATTGCTGAGGAAATAGCAAACCGCCACGGTTATCTGGCATTGATCAATGGTGAGTCTTTGGGGCAGGTGGCCTCGCAGACATTGGAGAATCTCGCTGCTGTTTCATGCGTCACGCCCTTAAGTGTGTTCCGACCTTTAATTGGTATGAATAAAGAAAGCATCATCACCAAGGCAAAAGAAATAGGAACTTATGAGGTGAGTATTGAACCGCAGCCTGATTGCTGTTCGGTCTTTATGCCTAAAAATCCTGTTACCCGAAGTAAGATTCCTTTTTTGGAAAGAGATGAGGAAAAAATCCCTTGGGAAGAATTACGCGATAACGCTCTAGCTCAGATGGAAGTCATTAAGGTGGATGACTTATCTTGATATCTTTTTGACCTGTGGGTTTTCGGGAAGTTCTTGTAACAGGTCATGGATGGTTTTATTTTCTACTGGATGCAAAAATTCTCCGGCGAATTCGCTGAGAGGTAAAAGGACGAATCGTCTTTTAGTCATTTCCGGGTGGGGGAGTTTGAGATCTGTGGAGCTTGTTACATAGTTTTCATAAGCCAGCAAATCAAGGTCGATAATTCTAGGCCCCCATTTTTCCCGCCGTTCTCTTCCTAAGTCCTTTTCGATTGCCAAAACTGCATCGAGTAGTGCTTCTGGAGTGAGGGAGGTTCTTATAGCTACCACAGCATTGACGAACCAGCTCTGGTCGGTTTTGCCAACGGGTTCTGACTCGTAGAGGCAGGACTGGGCCACGACATCAATTTCAGTCGTGGCCTTGAGAAGGCGAATAGCCTTCTCACAGTTCTCAGCCGGAACACCTATGTTTGAGCCGATCCCAATGAAGGCTTTATATCTCATTGAAAAATCACCCCACTACAAGTGACTAGAATTCGAATTCTACTGCGGAAAGACGGGCTTTGATTTCTTGCATGATTCGAGCTTCTTCCTCTTCACCTTTAGCGGCGAACGTGGCAGAAAACCGGACGTAATGACCTACATCGTCCCAAGGAACTGTGGAAATTAACATTTCAGTGATCAGGTACTGGGAAAATTCTTCACCATTGGCAAACCGACGTCCACCTTTTATACCTTTAGGGGCACCAACATAGAGAAAGAATGAACCGCCGGGCATTTTTGCATTAAAACCCATTCGATTTAGGGTTTCAACAAGCATGGTTAAACGGCGTTTGTATTTTGCAACCGTTCGCTCTGTGATGTCGGGGTGTTCCATTGCATAAATACCTGCTTTCTGGATGCCTGCAAACTGACCGGAGTCTACATTGTCTTTGACATGTGAAAGTCCTTTTACAATGAGTTCATTGCCGACAATAAAGGCAATGCGCCAACCCGTCATGTTATAGGCTTTTGAAAGGGAATGGAATTCAACACCCACATCCATTGCGCCAGGTACAGAAAGAAAGCTTTCAGATTTCCCAGAATAGGTCAAGGCTGCATAAGCTGCATCCTGAATGATGATGATATTATTCTGCTTGGCAAATGCAATGGCTTCTTCATAAAACTCGCGTGTGGCATTGGCACCCGTTGGATTATTGGGATAGTTTAAATATAAAATTTTAGCCTTCGCGCAAGTTGCTTCATCGATACTCTTTAAGTCAGGGAGAAAATTATTGGCTTCTGTCAGAGGAAGATTGACAACCTCTCCTCCCAGATACTGGGTGTGAGTTCCCATAACAGGATAACCGGGGACGGTCATCAAAGTGATGTCGCCGGGATTGATAAAGATCGATGGCGCCATTGCCAGTCCAGGTTTGGAGCCGATGGTATGGTTGACATGTTTTCCCGGGTCCAGTCCCTCAACTCCAAAAATATTCTTCATGTACTTGCAGGCGGCGTCTTTGAATTCTTCAATACCGTTGTCGGTGTAGCCTCTATTTTCTGGTTTTTCTGCTTCTAGTTGTAGAGTCTTAATAACACCGGGATCGGCCATCTCATCGGGCTCGCCAACACCCATATCGAATAACACTTTTCCTGGATTAGCATCCTGTGCTGCACGTTTGGCGCGTTTAATTTTTTCGAATTTATAAATCTTGGTATCTTTACCAAATTGACTGCCGCCTAAACGGTCTGCAAATAGGGATTGAATATAACTTTCATCTGACATGCTGAAACTCCAAATTATAAGGAAGAAGATTAAAATAGGGCTTAGAAGAAGGGCTCAATCTAGCCAAAAACTTTAGCTCTGTCAAGCTGTTCAAAACTATTGTTGCACAACTTGAAAACGACGGAATGAAGTATTGGAAGTCGCTAGGTTTCGGCGCGTTCTGAAATGCCAGCACTTTGGAAAGTTGCCATTTCAGAATATATCTTCACAGCCGCTTCTATCAGTCCAAAAGCCAATACTGCACCGGTTCCCTCTCCCAATCGCATTTTCAAATCAAAAAGGGGAGGTAATTCAATGAGGTCAAAAAATACCTCCTGCCCTGGCTCTACGGAACGGTGAGACGGAAAAATATAATCTTTAACTGAGGGATTGAGCTTGATGGCAAGGGATGCGCCAGCACTGGATATTAACCCATCAATCACAACAGGGATATTTCTTGCGGCGGCACCTAATAGTAGACCCATAATGCCTCCAATTTCGTAACCACCTACTTTAGCGAGAATGTCTATGGGATCATCCGGGTCGGGGTTATGTTTCTCAAGTGCCTGTTGAATCACAGAGATTTTCTTGTTCAGAGTTTTATCGTCGATACCTGTTCCTCGACCGGTTACCTCGCTTACGGAAAGATTGCCCAATACAGAGAATATTGCTGAACTGGCTGTGGTGTTGCCAATGCCCATCTCGCCTGTAGCAAGCAGGTCCACGCCGTTATCAGCCAGTTGCGTTGCCATTTGAATACCAATGGTGATGGATTCCTCCGCCTCGGCTCGGGTCATTGCAGGTTCTTTAGTCATGTTGCGCGTTCCAAAAGCTATCTTTCTATCGAGTAGATCCGGGTGTTTGTCAAATCGATGGTTCACACCAATATCGACCACCAAAACCTCAGCATTCTGTTGTCGTGATAAAACATTTATGGCGGCTCCACCATTGAGAAAATTTTGGACCATTTGTGGCGTGACTTCGGCGGGGTAAGCGCTGACGCCTTCTTCGGTGACCCCATGGTCAGCAGCAAAAACAACGACTGATTTTTTCTTGATGCATGGATTGTCGGTGTCTCGAATAGCCGTATACTTTTTTGCTAACTCTTCCAAGAGGCCAAGGCTGCCAGGAGGTTTAGTGAGAGAATCGAGATGGGCCTGGGCACTTTTTAGCCGGAGTGGCGAGATGGGTTTAATCGATTCAATAGTATCGCGAATAATTTGAAGCATGGATCACTCGGTTATAGAAAAAATGGAAACTAATCTTAGTGGCAGACTAGTCTTCTTCTGGCTCATCTTCTTCAGGTTCTAGTCCAGCAACTTTTTGAGAATAACGTAAGTATTTGATGATTTCGGTGATTTCGTCAGGCGTTACGTTCTTTTTTTGTGAAGGCATTTTTTCGGTACCGTTCAGTATGGTTTCCCTGAAATCTTCGTCGGAGAAATTATTGGCAAGGTATTCCTCATCAATGAGTCGGGGTGCCTGAGTATGTTTGCCCATGGCATCTGAGCCGTGGCAATTGGAACAAACTTTATGGAAATATTGTTGTCCATTCTTATAAGGTTCTGGTACTTCCAGTGTGGCTTTCGGGGCGCATGAAAAAGTAAAAATAGTAGAGGACAGTATAAGAATAAAAAGTTTAAATTGTTTCATGGTCGGGGGTTTTTACCTCCTCTTGATGATATCCAGTTTGCCATCGTGATTTCTATCTAGCTCAACGCGCTCCAGTTTTCCAGATTCGTCAAAATATTCGAAGCGATCGGCCTTGCCATTAAAATTTGTATCGTGTTCCACTTTTTTTAATTGCGTGGAATTGTGAAAATATTGCCACTGGTCAGGATCTCCATCATGGTTGGTGTCGAAATTGACCGATTTCAGAGTATCATCGGCTTTGAAAAACTCCCAACGGTCGATATTCCCGTCATGAGATGTATCGTATTCGACTCGTTCCATATGGCCATCTTCAGAAAAATATTGAAAGATATCCATTCGTTTATCCTGGTTTTCGTCTGTTTCCAGATGTGTCACCTTGCCGCTGGGGCTGTAAACTTCGCGCCAATCCATCATTCCTGAATACTTGGAATCCTTTTCAACCGACTCAAGGATAAAGTCCTTGGAGTAGTGTTGCACCTGATCTAAAGTTCCGTCCAGATTTCGATCCAATTCTACGCGGACAGGCTTTTCATTGCCTTCGAATATATCGATCTGGTCAACTTTTCCATCGCCATTTTTATCGTATTCAATCTTAAGCAGTTGGTCTTCTTCTGATTTGTATTGCCATTGGTCCAGTTTGCCGTCAAAGTCGCTATCCAGTTGGATCACGATACCCTCTGCAAAAGTAATGAGGGAGAAAAAGAAGAGTCCAGTTAAAAAGTATTTTCGAGTAAATGTTGTCATGGCTCATTCAGTATAAAGGAAATGGGAAGCTTAAATCTAATCGAATCCACCTTTAGGGTGTCCGGGATTTCAGGATAAGGTGCCGCATTTTTTATAGCGTCCAGTGCCGCCTCGTTCAGAATTTTATAGGGCGAATTGAGAGTAATAGCAGAACTTAAAAGGTCGCCATTGCGCGCCAATTTAAATTCTATAATAGGTTTTCCTTCCCATCCGCGTTTTCTGGCCATGGAGGGGTAATATTTTGCCTGTGCGATTTTGCCCCAAACGCTGGTGGAAAACCCTTTACGGATAGCATCAAGGTTCTGCCCGGAAGAATCAGTTTCTCCTGAAGAGCGCCCAGGCTTTTCAGCGACAGAGGCTAGAGATGTGCTCTTTGAAACTTCATCGACGAAATCCGATGGAATAGAGGCAATTTGCACAGGGTGTGATTTAGACACGGGTATCCATCGTTCCAGTAATTGCAGACTCGGCGCGGGAGATGTTTTAATTGGATAGGAGTTTAGTTCCTCTGTAATCGTTCTGGCTATAACCTTTTTATGAAGATTGGGACTTGAAAATGAGTATTTGGTATAAGTCGAAATACTTGCGAAGATTGGAGTTAACGGTTTGCCTAATTTACTTATAGCGGATTGAGATCTGGCTTTTTGTCTTGAGTTTGGTGAGAATCTTTGAACCGTGTTGGCGATCATCTTCGCTGGTTGTATTTGAAAATTTGTGCTGATGTTGTTGGGAGTTTGTGGACTGGGTTTAACTGGTAATGATACTTTCTTTATAATTTTACTTGCATGATGTAGTGTTGTTCGAAAGGGTTGGGATGTTTTTAGTGGATTAGGATTCTCTTTTATGGGTTTCTTGGTTTCCTTCGGGATGACCTCTTTTTTCTGTTCTAGTGAAATATACGAGATTTTTATGGGAGGTATTTCTGTTTTTGGCGCAGGTTTTTCCCATGACAGAAATATAAGGCCAGCCACTAAAAGAAAGTGAATACCAATAGAGATTCCCATTGGTATGGATAATACGCTCCGGCCTGTATGTTTGAATACCATCAGATCAAGTTATGAAACAGCTGTTAAAAAAATATTTCGATTGAGATCAGCCCAGCTAATCCTAGCAAGGATGCAGTAAACATAACTTTATGACTATGGGTGATATCCGATAATTCCAACTCCCGCAGTTTGTCTCCAATAAATGGTTTTTCATTTAATTGGCCGGAATAAAAACTGGTACCACCCAACTGGACTCCCAAAGCTCCTGCCATAGCCGCTTCAGGTAACCCCGAATTGGGACTAGGGTGCTTGGATCCATCGCGCATTGCTATTGCCAGGGATTTTCTACCACTCAAGCCGCAAAAAACCGCACCGACAGCAATGACAGGTAATGCTAATCTCGCAGGGATCCAGTTTGCCAGATCATCCAAGCGAGCAGGAGCCCAACCGAAGTCTCGGTAGGCCTCATTTTTATAGCCAAATAATGAATCCATAGTATTGATGGCTTTGTAAGCGATTGCCAAGGGTGCACCTCCCAGTATGGCAAAAAATAGAGGTGCGATGACTCCATCGACAGTACTTTCTGCTACCGTTTCTACAGTGGCTCTTACAATTTCATTTCTCTTCAAACTAGCAGTGTCGCGACCTACAATCCTTGACAAACTCTCACGAGCTTTAACAATGTTGGTTTCCTTAAGGTATTGCAATACAGGTCGGCTTTCGTCGAAGAGGCTTCGAACGGACAAGGTGGTGTAAATGAAGAAAATTGAAGCCGTCAAACCCAGCCATGGGTGAAGTTGGTTTAATCCTTGAATGACCAGCCAAGCTACTAAAAACGAAGTGGCTACTACGGTAATTGCGGTAACTATCCCAGCTATTCTCAGGTTAGACAACAACTTTCGGCTAAAACTTTCCATACCATAAGCCAAACGCGCGATGATTTTGACTGGATGAGGATAGTTTTTAGGGTCTCCCAGTATAAGATCTGCAATGAATGCAATCACTATTTGAAAAGCTAAACTCATTATTTATAACTCTGTTTGCTGGACAAAAAATATTCTACAATTGAATTTACCAGTTTCTGGTTTTCTTCCCGACACCTCAATGAAATACGAAAAAAACTTTCATCGAGACCTTTAAAATTCCCACAATTTCTTATAAGAAGAGACTGTGTCAATAGATACTGATATAGGCTTGCAGGTGGACTATTATCTCGAATACGGAATAATAAAAAATTAGCATCTGAAGGAAAAACTTCTAATTCGTTGATAGAGCTTAAAGCTTGAATTATGAAATCTCTCTCTCGGTGGGTCTCGGTCCGGGTTTTCTCCTGAAACGGCTTGTCTAAAATAATTTCAGCACCAATGGCCTGTGCCAATGCGTTAACAGACCAAGGATATTGGCGAGGAGCGATTTTCTGGATTTTTTCGGGATGCAGGACTCCGTAGCCAACTCTAAGACCTGGAATCGAATAAAACTTGGTAAGGGACCGAATGAGAACCAGATTTGATTCTCTTTCCAATAAATTCCATGCGGAACTATCGGCTGAAGAAAAGTCTATAAAAGCTTCATCAATAATCAAAATAATATCTCGTTTTTGGCAATACTCCTGCAACTCAGGCAGGAGGTCACCATACAGTTTTCCGGTGGGGCTGGCAGGATTCCCCAAAACGATGGCCCCGAGTTTCTGGATCGTATCCAGTTGGGGAAATAACCATGATGGACTAACGCTAAAACCATTGCCTGCCTCTAACACGATGGAGTGAGTTTGGGTTCCGAAAGCCCTAAAGGATTTTTCATATTCGGAGAAACAGGGATCAAGAATGGCAACTTTCTGTCCTTCATGTATTAAATGAGGCAAGAGATAAATCATTTCAGTCGACCCATTAGTCACAAGGATCCAATTTTCAGGGATTCCGGTTACCTTGGAAATTCTTTCAGTGATCAAGGAACAGTTGGGATCTGGATATTCCCGCAAAAGTCGCGGTGTTTCAAGTAATAACTGAGAAACACAACCGGGGGGCGATAAGGGGTTTATGCTGGCACTGAAATCGATTAGCTTGTCCGGGTCGATTCCAGCAGATTCAGCCATCGCACGTGGATTTCCCCCGTGAATGGGGTAGGGGACATCTTGCAATTGTGCTTTTACTGGTTTTGTAGGATTAGCCATTTTTATTAGGGTCTGAAAATTGAACCTTAAAGTCAGTAGATGTTCCTTGCCACTTGTTATAGTAAATCAATTTCTCTACAGGCAGTCGCTGAGCCCATCCTGCGGTTTCGAGCATGGGTTTAGAGTAAAACGACTCAGTGTGGCCAACACATAAATAAGCCACGGGCTGAATGTGGTCGGGGATATCTAAATCTTCTTTTAATTGATCGTTGGATAAAATACTCACCCAACCAACGGCAAGACCTTCGGCGCGAGCCGCAAGCCAGAGATTTTGAACCGCGCAACATGTGCTGAACAGGTCTGTCTCGAAGACTGTGTTCCGACCCAAAACATTGGGGCCGAAACGTGTGCGGTCGCAGGTCACGCAAATATTGACTGCGGCATCCTGAATGCCTTCCAGCTTAAGGGAATTATAAAGTTTTTGTTGCTCACCATTAAATTTTTGTGCCGCCTCTTCATTGGCCGTTTTAAAGTTCAGGGAAATTTTGTTTTTCACTTCGGGATCAGTGATCACGAGAAAATTCCAAGGTTGCATATATCCTACTGAACCTGCGTGGTGTGCGGCATCTAATACCCGGCCTAATTTTTCAGGGTCAACAGGTTTGGAAATGAAGTGGCGCATATCGCGACGTTTATAGATTGCTTCGTAGAGTCCCTGTTTCTTTTCAGGAGAAAACTCATGTTTTGAGTTTTTATCTTCAATTTTTTCAGCGTCATGTGTCTTTGATGAAGTTTTAATCGTGACAGGAATTCCTGATACCATGCTGATCACTTCATCGAATTCGGATGCGAGGAGTTGGTTGGTTTCTCCCGCTATATCGCGAAAAGATCTTGCAGAAGAATCGAGCGGAACAATACCCGAACCCAATTCGTTCGTGATGACAATGATATCACTCTTGCTGTTTTTACATTCGGCGATAAACTCATGGACTCGTTCCAGTATGGCCTGTCGAGTCATATCCTTCATGGTCATATTGCTCAACCACAAGGTAATGCAGTCCAGAAGAATAAAGCTGGGATTGGTTCCTTTATCCTTTAATACTTTTGCTGGATCAATGGGTTCTTCAATAGTGATCCATTCTTTCCCGCGTTCATCCTGGTGTTTTTGAATTCTCTCGGTCATTTCCTCATCGAGAGGTTCTGCCGTAGCAATAAATATTTTTGGGTTATTGGTATTCGTAGCTAATTGGAGCGCATGACGGCTTTTACCGCTTCGGCTTCCACCCGTGACTAAAATAGTTTTTCCCGACATAAAATCACCTTTGGGTAATGGTTGTCCTAGAGTGTTAAATTGCTCATTCCACCGATTAATAAAAATACGGTTTCAATAATTTCAGTTGTGGCCCCAAGAGTATCTCCTGTAATGCCACCAATCTTGTTTTTGAAAAATATCAGTAAGCCAACAAGCAATATTGTAAAAATAGCCAGACTGATTAATGCAAATCCCCAGTTCATATAAAAAATTATGGCGAAGGGTAGGGGGCAGAAGAGTAAAAGAAAATACTCTCCCCTCTGGTAAAATTGTTCTGCCAGTGTCTTTTCGGATGGAACGTGGTTGACAAAAACCAGTCCTATAACTTGAGCTGTTCGACCCAGAGCCGGTGCCAGAATCAGCCAGATTAATGCCTCCGACTGCATGATCCCGGCTACCCCTGCAATTTTCAAGAGTACGCAAAATAGTAGCGCCAGAACTCCCATCACTCCAATCCGTGAATCCTTCATTATTTCGAGGATTTGTTCCCGAGGACGGTGGGAAAAAATACCGTCCGCAGTGTCGGCTAAGCCATCTAAATGTAAGGCACCAGATATGATAGCCAAAAACAACACGTCGCCCACTACGCGGACTTCCAGGTAGGGTGTCAGACTCAGCAAGTAATCCACACCATAGAGCAAGCCTCCGATTACAAGACCTGCAAAAGGAAAGTAAAGAACCTGCTTTCCATCTCCACTGAGTGCTCGGGCCGGTACTGGAAGAATTGTTAAAAAACTTATGGCGGATAAAAATTTCAAGTTTCACGTAATTTAATAGATTAAAATTCAATACCCTTTTGAGCAGGAATCCCCTGTTCTTTAAAAGGATGTTTGATCATCTTCATTTCTGTAACGAGATCAGCCAATTCGATCAACTTCTCAGAGGCGTTTCTGCCTGTGCAGACAACGTGAGTCATATCAGGTTTATTGCGTAATGTTTCCAGGAACTCATCTTCCGGGAAAAACTGATAGTGTAATACGTAGTTGATCTCCTCAAAAATGACCATTTGATATTTTCCGCTGAGCAGTTTTTCTTTGGCGATTTCAAAAGCCGCGCGGGCGGTGGCTTTATCCTGCTCAACATTATTTGTGTCCCAGGTGAAACCGTCACCCATGGCTTCAAACTCTACGTAAGGAGTTAGTTTCTCAAAGGCTTTTCTCTCTCCTGCCTTCCATTGGCCTTTCATGAATTGCATAATGAATACATTCATTTTATTTCCCGCTGCACGTAGGGCCAAACCGAAAGCGGCGGTAGACTTCCCTTTGCCTTCTCCTGTGTTGACGATGATGAGTCCTTTACGCTTTTTTGGATCTGCTCCTGATGGTTTTCTCATGGTTGCGGTTCCATTAAATAGTTAAGCCATTCTTTATTGGTAGCCCAATATATATGGCTGTAAAAAGCATGGCAGTTTTTAGTGCTATATCCGTCCTTTAAAGCGGCCCTGTTTTTGGGGTTGTTATTTATCCAGTGTGCTTGCTCGTTAATATTGGCGAAAGTGGAATAATGGAATTCGTGTCCTTTGAGAATAAGCTTCTTGTTTAATACAGTGGTTTTGACTGGTTTTAGTTTGCGGTAGCCTAAAGTTAATTTTCTGATTTTCAGAGATGTCGAGAAATCGAACAGGCCAACCATAGACTTCTTATTTCCAGTTTCGTTAATGAGGTACTTCCCCAGATACATGAGCCCACCGCATTCTCCAATAATCATTTTTCCGGAAATCCCGGCTTTTTTGATGTCTTTAATCATAGAACGATTTTTGCTTAATGACTCCGCATGTAATTCAGGATAACCACCGGGAAAATAGTACCCGCTCATATTTTCCGGCAACTTTGGATCATGGAGTGGGGAAAAAAAAGAAATATTGAAGCCTTGATGTGCAAGAAAATCCAAAGTGTCTTGATAGACAAACTGAAACGCTTCATCTTTGGCAATAGCAATGTTGAAACTCTTTGACTTTGGCTGGGGCCCCCATCTTGTTGTCATTGGATTTATGCCGGGAGCCTGAGGGGACGGTTTTTTAAGTTTCAACAATTTGAAAAATAATTTCAGGTCGATGTGTGATTCTATATGCTTGGCCCATTTTTGATAAAGAGTCTGCTTTTGCTCAATACCCTGATGCAAGCCCAGGTGTCGGCTTGGTATGCTTAAATCAGGAGACGTCGGTAGGCAAGCGAGAAGTTTGGCCGAAGTGTGATGCTCGATTGCGGTTTTAATAACTTCTGCATGTCGAGGGCTGTTAATGTTGTTGGCGATAACACCGACCAGGTTCAGCTTTGGGTCAAGGTTCATGTATCCGAGCACCAGTGCCGCGGACGATCGAGCCATGGCTCTGCCATCGATAACAAGCAGAACAGGAAGACCGAGCAATTTGGCGACTTCTGCTGTAGAACCTTTTTCCGTTTTTGGTGATGCCCCATCATGCAGGCCCATTACACCTTCAACGACTGCTACGTCACCCTCCCTCATAATGTCAGTGTACAAGTCTTTGACGTATTTTGGAGAACACATGACGGTATCCAGGTTATAGCTCGGTTGGTCGCATGCTCTTTTATGGTGGCCTGGATCGATATAATCAGGACCTACCTTAAAAGGTTTGACCTTCCACCCTTTATTTTTTAAAAGACGCATGATACCAATGGCCACCGAGGATTTCCCGACGGAGCTATGGGTTCCTGCTATCATTAACCCGGGTAAGGATTTGGTTTTGCTGGGCAAAGTTTGTGGTTTCCTTTAAACGTTTGAATCAAAGGTCTTGTTCTATATCGCCTTCGACTGAGGCAACAAGAGACTCAATTTCGAGCAATCGCTCGGGATCGGGGTTTTCCCACAGGCCGCGGTTTGCGGCTTCGAGTAATCTCTCCCCCATAGCTCGAATGGCCCAGGGATTTTTTTCTTTTAAAAATTCCTGAGTTTCTGGGTCTAGTAGGTATTTTTCTGAAACGCCTTCATACATATGGTCATCGATGACATCCGTCGTTGCGTCATAACCGAACATATAGTCAAGCGTTGCAGCCATTTCCAGTCCCCCTTTATAGCCATGTTGTTTCATGGAGTTGATCCATTTAGGGTTGACCACTCGAGCCCGGTAAACCTGGCGAACTTCTTCTTTTAAACTTTTGATTTTCACCGAGGCGGGATTGGAGGAATCTCCGAAGTACTCTTTGACCTTCCCCTTGCCCTGGCTTGATTTGATTCGGTTGACGGCGTTGATCAGGCCTCCGTGAAATTGGAGATAGTCGTCGGAATCAAAAATATCATGTTCTCTGTTATCCTGGTTTTGAGAAACAACATCCATATGTGAAAGCTGCCGTTTAAATTCGTCCTTTTTTTCTACGCCATATTCGTCGCGTGTATAAGCGAAGCCACTCCAGTTGACGAAGATATCTGCAAGATCCTGTTTGGTTTCCCAGTTCTTTGAATTGATAGCTTCCAGAATTCCGGTTCCATATCTTCCCGGTGCGGATCCAAAAATACGAAAGATGTCGCTGGACTGGGATTCCAGGTAATGTTTCCTCACAAAATTCATTTCTACGGGCTCATCTAGTCTTGCAACCAAGTTGATGGCTTTATCCATGAGCTCTATTAAATTTGGGAAAGCATCTCTAAAAAATCCGCTGATACGAATGCATACATCGATTCGTGGACGTTTTAACTCATCCAGTGGTATGGGTTCGACTCCTATGACTCTTTTATTCTCCGGTTTCCATACAGGTTTTACTCCCAGCAAGTAAAGGATTTGTGCGATGTCATCACCCTTTGTCCTCATATTGGAAGTACCCCAAAGAATCATCGCAACGGATTCAGGATACTCACCTGATTCCATTTCATATCTCTTCAATAGACCTTCCGCTAACCTTTTACCCATGATCCACGAAGTTGTGGTGGGAAGAGAGTGGATATCGACAGAGTAAAAATTTCTACCGGTCGGAAGAATGGTGGCCATTCCTCTTGTTGGGGCTCCTGAAGGTCCGGGTTCTACAAATTCCCCTTTCAATGCTTCTATGAGGTGGATCAGTTCATCGTCGACTTGTTTTAATTTGGGATAAATGTCTTTTAAGAGAAATTGGATCGTACTGGCCAGGTTGGGGATGGGAACACCCAATACCGATTCTATATGTGTGTCAATGGCTGCAGGGGAGTGAATATCATTTTTGAGGCAATAATCAAGAATTGTGAAAGAAAGGGTATCAAACATCTGCAACAAATCGCCTCGTGATTCGACAGTCTTTCCGTAGATTTTCAAAATTGCTTCAGGAATAATGCAGTTTAAATCTTCAGACTGATCGATGAAATAAGAAGTATCTTTGATATTACAAACTTCCATGAAGCAGGACTGAGTCCCCTTATAGGGAGGTGTATCAATTCGTGCCAAACTGACAAACAGGTTTATGAGTTGGTCCCCTTTGGGAATTTTTCCCAGGATGTGCAGGCCTTCACGAATCTGGGTATTACCGATTTCGCATAGAAAGCCATTGATGGATTTTCTATATTCTTTGAAATGTTCAGGTGGCGTGTCGAAGCCCAGATCATGGTTAATATTATTTGTTTCACAGAGTTCCCATATCTGAGTTTGTATGATTTCCAGCTTGTCTGGATCGACACTTTGAATATACGTCCATTCCTCAATCAATTGCTCAATCCGCGCCAGGTCATCATATAGATCGGCCCTTGTCATGGGGGGTACCATGTGGTCGATCAAAACAGAGTGCGTCCTGCGTTTCGCCTGTGAACCCTCTCCGGGGTTGTTGATAATGAAATAATAAAAAAAGGGAAGATCATAAATGGCCAGATCGGGATAGCAGGTTTCTGCGAGAGCGACGGATTTCCCTGGTAACCATTCAAGATTCCCATGTTTGCCCATATGAATGACAGCGTCTGCATTAAAGCCTTCTTTAAGCCAGCGATAAAAGGCCAGGTAGTGATGAGTGGGGACAATTTCAGGACTATGGTAAATCGCGACAGGGTTCTCACCGAATCCGCGTGGAGGTTGTATACCCACAAATACATTTTTGAAAAAAAGTCCGGGTAAGTAAAACTTGTCCTTATGGATATAGACATTTCCAGGAGGTTTGTCCCAGTCCCTTGTCATTTCTGCCTGATTTTTCTGCGGAAAGGAATCGTGCCAAACCTTGTAGTCTTTTGAATCGACTTGCGCTGGAGCCAGTTCAATCTGGGTCTCCGTTAAAAATTCAGTGTCGTAGGTGACTTGATTGATTAAAGCATGAATCAGGTCATCACCGTTTTCGGGGATATCGCCTATATCGTAGCCATTTTCTTTGAGTTCTTTCAAGACAGAAATCAGGGATGCTGGCGTGTCCAGCCCGACAGCGTTACCGATTCTGGCATTCTGAGTCGGGTAATTCGTCAGGATAATAGCTATTTTTTTATCTTTATTTTCTTTGAAAGCTAATTCAGCAAAATTATTGGCAAGAGAAACCAGGCGTTCAACGCGTTCAAGGTTGCCCTTGTAGAGAGGCACTGTTTTACCATTTTTCTGAACCTGCTCGACAAATCCTATAGGGTGGGCAATGACTTTACCGTCAAACTCAGGCATAACCACTTTCATGGCCATGTCGCGAGGGTTCATACCTTTAGGGTTTTCCAGCCAATCTTTCTCGGATTCAGAGCTGTAAAGAGCATGAAGCACGGGGCGGTTTAAGTTTACGAATAAACCATCGCCGTCTTTACTACCTTGCACTACATTACCTGTGGTCGATAAATCAGCTGTTGCGTAGGATAAACAATCAATCAATACATCGGCTATACATTCTTTATCGAGAAGAATTTTTTCGATAGGGTGTGCTTCCCCGGCTGATTGTTTCATCGCACTGCAGTAAATGGGAAGGGCGATAGACCCTGATTTTTCGATAGCGTCGATGACCATCTGTATTGGCTCAATATCATTGGCAAGAAAATGAGCGCGATAAAAAAGAATAGCGATGACTTTTTTTCTGGACTGACCTGACTTTAGCGCTGATGGAGTGTCTTCATAACCGGGTAGCAGTCCAAAATCAGAATAAGTCTCTGGCTCATCCCACCCCAGGGTTGTTCCCAGATACTGATCGCTCAAATATTTCAACGATTCTTTCAGGTTTGGCAATGAGAATGATTCGTAATAGGAAAGAAGTTGGTTACAGGTTTCAAGAGGTGCAGTGGACAGGGCTAGTACGGAAGGATCATCATCCTTGTAGCCAGGGAGGCAGAGAAAAGGAATTCTTTATTTTTTAGCAACGGAATTGATCTTCGTCAATAATTCTCCCTGAAAAGAAAGTCCTCCTAAATTTCTTGAATCAATAACGTCCTTTGCGCTTATTTGGGATTCATACTGGGAGAATTCTGAAAGGTAGTCGGTATGGACTTCGAGACCCAGGTCTCGAATCTCATCAAGGTTTTCTGAGAAGAGATGTAAATCCGAAGAAACGGACACAAAAAAATAGATTGCCATTATTTAGATACAAAGATTCAAAGAGAAATCTTTCCTTGAAGAAGAGTGTCTTCCATCGCCATATAGTGGCCGTCAAAAATATTGACCATTTTTTTTAGTAGGAAGGATCGGTTGAATTTGTGATTGGAATCGACAATAAAATTATTCAGGTTAAGTTTTTTGATGCGTTTTCCCAGCCATTGCATGTCTTCGCTAACTGAATTACGAAAGGGAACGTTCAGCTTTCCATCGGATATAATCACAAGCAAATTTGTCATGAACTTGTTTTGCATGTGGAAACTCTCAACAAGATTTAAGGCACTATCAATGGCATGCAACAAAGGGGTCTTTCCTTTTGCCTTGATAGCGTCCATGACATGGTCAATCCGTAAAAAATTGCGGGTAGGTTTTAGTACCACACTGGCTCTGTCGCCCTGGGTGCCGACTACAGCAACATAATTTTTTTTTTGGTAATCCATTTTAAGAATTCTTTGCATTAAGCCTTTGGCATAAGAAAGGCGTTGCGAAGTTCCCATAGATGCAGAAGTGTCCACAACAAGGACATGAAGTTCCTTACGCCCTGAAATTCTACGTTTGAATCGGAGGTCGCTGGTGTCAATTTCAGAAAGTTTTCTTTTTCCTCTTCGAATGCCCTTAATAAGAGTGGGGAAAAAGGCAATTTCTGACTGATTTGCTGTGTTTATATTTGAGTCCATAGAACCGATCACTTTACCGCGCTGAACCTTCTGTTTTCTGTCTGCTGTTTTCCCGGTGACATTGTTTTGAACGGTGCTTGTAATGATATCAAGCGTTTCAAAGTTTTGAGTTGCCGGCGGTTGCTCGGTTTGGAACGATTGTGGTTGGTTGCCAGACTGAGTGTTCGGAGCTTCATCCTGGTTTGGCTTTTTCGTTTGATCTTCGGAGGATTCATCGGGGGATTCATTGTTGGAGGGTGGCGTGGGAGGGGAGTCGGTACGGTGATTCAGGGCATACTCCGCGGCACGGTATATATCACTTTCATTGACTTCTAGTCTGCCAGATAAGGCTGCCAGGGTTTTAGCTGTTTTGCATATAATAATATCGACTCGGTGGCCCTCTACATTTGCTTGCAGCGCAAGGCCTATGGCTAACTCCAAATACTTTTCACTTAGGACTACTTTGGGAAGAAGTTGTCTGGCTTTCTCAATGGATTCGCCTATACTGGTTTCATTAGACTTCCACTTATCGGCAAAGCATTGCTTCTCTTCCTCCCACTCCAGTCTCCGGCAAACAATTTCTTTTCTTACAGGCACTTCTGTCTCAGTTTTGATTTTTGCGGATATTCCAAACCTGTCAAGAAGTTGCGGGCGCAATTCGCCTTCTTCAGGGTTCATGGTTCCGACGAGGATGAAATTTGCAGGATGCTCGTGACTGATTCCTTCCCTTTCTATCCGGTTGACTCCCATAGCGGCAGCATCAAGAATCACATCCACCAGATGATCTTCGAGTAAGTTCACTTCGTCTATATAAACAATTCCACCGTTTGCTTTATGCAACAGACCATATTCAATTTGAACCTGCTCTGATTTAAGGGTGTTAGGTATATTTATTGTTCCCACAATCATTTCTTCGGTGGCTGACAGCGGAAGCTCAACTAAGGGAACCCCTTTGTTGGATGAAATTAATCCTAATATGTTTTTTAAACCCCTTACGGCTGTTGATTTTGCGGTTCCCTTTTCCCCGAAAATTAGTACCCCACCAATCGCTGGATTGATAGCATTCAGAATCAGGGCCTCCTTCAATTTTTCCTGGCCAACAATCGCAGAAAAGGGAAAGTATGTTGTTTTCATTTTTACAAGTGTGTTTGAAGTTTAATTCGTTAAGCCAATACTTAGCTGTTAATAGAAGAAATGACCATAATAGAAACATCAGAGAATTTCTCTGTGCAACTTTCAAGGGTTCTACTGTACGATTTTTCTCCGGGCCAGGTCAGGTGCTCAAAAACATTTACTTTTGTCTTGGCGGGAATCCCTTGTTCGATCAGGTAACTGCTGATTTCAGCTGGCATGAAATCCCAAGGTAGGGGGATGACGATTGCTGATTTACCCATCTTAAGCGCTGAGACTAAAAACTCCTTATCTTGTGAAATGTCACCGCGTTTATGAAATGTCAAAAACACACTGGTCTCAAAAGCCGTCAAAGTTCTAGATGCTGCGATTTGGGCAGAGCTTATCCCAGGAATAATCACAGGATTGGGTTCATGGCAGTCATTGTGAATTCTTTCCAGGTATTCATAGCCGGAAAAATTCACATCTCCCATGAAGCAAACCACACATGTTTTTCCTGCTCTTGATAACTCTCCTACCTCTTCAAGCTTTTCACTCTGGTCTTTGTAGCCCATGGATATTCGAATTGCGCTAGGATTGAAGTGCTTTTCGGCTAAGTTCAATACGGTTTCAAAGCCTGAAATAACATCGGCATCCTTCAATAGCAAAACAGTTTTGTAGGGCAACATATCTGGATCGCCCGGTCCAATTCCTACTGCATAAATCATTATTATGTTCCTAGTAACTTGATTCCAATGGTCACAGAAAAAATAGCAACAACAAACCGGACCTTTGGAAGGTAACCCAAAAAGTTTTTATTCAAGCCAAAATTCTGCATAAAAACACCATAAAGGCTCATGGTTAAAATCATTCCAAGACAAAATAAACCTACATAGAGGAAGACTGTGAGGATGGACTCAGTCAGCGCAACTGGAATCAGCAAAAAGATAGAAGCCGACCCTGCGACACCATGTAAAACCCCCATGCCAAATAATGTGGAGCCTGAAATTTGCGAATGATCTGGCCCAGATCTTTTCAATTTCACATTTTTTTTAAGCTCCTGAAAGAAAACAATTAGTCCCAGGAGGATCATTGTTACTCCAACCATTTGCTCGGCAGAGGTGCTCATTAAAGCCATAAATGCGGAGTTGAGGGAGAAGGTCAATCCTGATAAAACTAACAGTGTGATACTGTGTCCCAATGCCCACTGGAGTGCCAATCTTGTGGAACTCTTCAGGGAGTCCTTGCGCAATACCAGGTTGGATACTGTCACTATATGATCCGCTTCCAAGGCATGGAGGGAGCCTAAAAATAAACCGCCGACTAAAAACCAAATATGTTCCATAATTTTTCTAGAGAGAATTCAGTATTGTGAATTATTCATGAAGCTTACCAAGTCATTCCTGTTGTTAAACACTTTGGAGTACTTTATGTTTGGACGCTTAATAATAATAACTGGTATCCCGAGTTGCTTTGCTGCAGCAATTTTCTGGGGGACCCCACCTTCTTTTCCGGAAGATTTTGTGACCAGGCAATCAATCAAAAAATCCTTCATCATTACTTGGTTCATTGAAGTGCTGAACGGACCTTGAATGGCAATTATTCTATCAGGCGAAACTCCTTTGGACAACAAATGCTCAATTAATTGAGGATCTGGCAGCATCCGGATATAGACTTGCCCATGGAGCTCGTCGCAGAGAAAGTCCTCAATATTTCTGGACCCCAAGGTCAGCAAAATTCGTTGCCCAATTGACTTTGCTTTTTCGGCTGCTTTTTCTACATTGTCTACATAGTAAACATTTTCCTCCACTATCATTTCTTCCGGTCGTTCATAGCGAATATAAGGAATCCCTTTTTTCTGGCAGAACCGCATTAAGTTCTTACTGATTTCCAGTGCAAAAGGGTGCGTTGCGTCGATCACTATTTTAGGGTCTTCACGTTCACCCAGTGTAAATATTTCATCCTCATTCATTCTTCCCGTCTTAATGATATTCTGCGGTAAAGTTTCTGCTGCAATTATTTGCCCATATTGGCTGGCCACGAATACCTTAAGAGAATGATTTTTTGAAACCAGATCCTGTGCAATTTTATTTCCATCCGAGGTTCCAGAAAATAGCCAGAACATTTTACTCTCCTGGAATTGTTTTTACGGGATAACCCCGCTCCGTAACAAGCCTGTTTCTTATAACTTGTGTTGCATCATTACCAACTATCAGGGTTGTAAGCATGTCGAATTGCATTGAAAACAAGTCTTCAAAGGTAACAATGCTGCTTTTTTCATCTGGGCGGAAAGCGTTCGACACAATACCGCAGGGTGTTTGTGGGGCACGATGAGGTCTGAACTTTCCCAGAACTTCGTAAATCAATTCTTTTCTCTTAGCGCTTTGGACATTATAGAGAACAGAAACAAAGCCTCCTGTTCCAGCAGACTCGGCTCGCTTTAAAATAGTTTCTCTTGGGACCAGTAAATCGGAAAGGGACAAGGTCAAATAATCATGGGCCAATGGCGCTCCCAGTATTGCGGCGCAAGCATTAGCTGCGGTTACCCCGGGAATGACTTCGTAATCAATTTCGAGATCGGTCTCTCCAAGCCTTACAATGGCAAGACCTCCCAGGCCATACACACCTATATCTCCACTGGAAATAAGGCTGACATTGTTTCCTTCGGCGGCTTTTTTAATAGCCATGTCCACTCTTTCAATTTCTCCTCCCCATGGGGTGGCAATTTGTTCTTTTCCCTGAATCAGAGGGTTGATTAAATCCAGATATAATTTATGGCCAATAATAATGGCGCTTTCTTTTAAAGCTTGTGATGCTCGTGGGGGGATCATATCCAAGGCTCCAGGCCCAATTGAAACTAAGTAAAGCTTGCCCATTATTGTGCCCTTCGATCTATGAGTTTGGATTCTTGAACGAGAGCCACGGCACAACCATTGGCCGTGGTCTTTGGAACGATTAATTTTCCAAAATGGGAAGCCATCAGGGCCGTAGGTTCACAAACACCTGGAACGCCAATATTCTCTTCAACAAAGGCTGATGAAGAAACTTGGAATTTGGCGGCATTGATTTCGTTCTTGGAAAATATTAGCAAAGGCCAGTGGAATTCTTCTGACAACTTCAAAATACATGGCTCTTTTTCTTTTAAATCAATGGTGGTGATTGCCCTGATTCTATCTGGAGCTACTCTAGATACTTTCAAGGTTTTGAAAACCAGCTCTTTTAATGACTCGTATTCTGCATTCTTTTTGCAACCCACTCCCAGAATATAGTCCTTCATGGATTCTGTCCCCGTAGTTATAATGGGAACGCAACCTATCTTGTTTGCGACTTCATAGGCCAACTCATTCGCACCGCCTTCATGACCACCTAGAAGTGATATTGCATGGCGGCCAAACTCATCACAAACAATAACACCTGGTCCGGTACGCTTGTCGGGAATCATTGTGCTCAATGAACGCACCACAATTCCAGCAGCCATGATGCAGATAAAGCCGTCATATTTTTTAAAATTATCATTCAGCCAGTCCTTGAATCTGCATTCGTAGGTGTTTTCATTCTGTTTGGGTTTGCAAGATTCTGGCACCCACAGATCCCAGGAAGGGCAAACTTGAAGAAGTTTTCTGGCGACCTCCAAGCCTTCTGTACGGATTACAACTATTGCGATTTTATTACTTGCTGACATTCTTTTTTCGAAAGAGATGGGAATATTCTTTTGAATACAAACGTGAGTCATCAAAGTCTTTTGTGTCTAAAACTTTACCCACTAAAATCAGGGCTGTTAAACGGATTCCTTCAGCCTCTACCATGTCAGCAATGGTTTCAATGTTGCCTCTAATAATTTTTTCATCTTTCCAGCTGGCTTTATAAACCACGATCACCGGAGTTTCTGCGGGATAATGGACGGATAATTTCTTGACGACGTCTTTAATTTTGTGGATAGACAAAAATAAACACAAAGTACACTTATGTGAGGCAAGTTTTTCCAAGTCTTCATCTGGAGGAACCTGGGTTCTCCCGCTGATTCTGGAAAGAATGACCGTTTGTGAAATTTCTGGAAGCGTCAGTTCACAATTCAGAGTAGCGGCACTGGCGGCAACCGAGGAGACACCGGGGATCACTTCATATTGTATGCTGAGGTTGTCCAGTGCCCGCATTTGTTCTGCGATGGCTCCATAAATGGATAAGTCCCCGCTTTGTAGACGGGCAACATCCTGTTCTGCAGTTCTGGCTTCCTTATAAATATCGACCTGTTGCTCAAGGTTCAGTTTTGAAGTATCGTGAACCTGGGTAGATTCAGGAAGTGCCGCTAAAATTTCAGGGTTGATCAAGGAACCCGCATACATAACGTTGGAACAGGAGTGTAACCGCTTGTGTCCCTTTATGGTCATCAGCTCAACATCGCCGGGGCCTGCTCCTATAAAATAGACTTTCATTGCTCATTCCTTCCTGATAGAGGAGCTTTTCGGATATGCATAACAGATAAATAACCGGGCTTATCATTTTCATCCAATTCCAAAAGATTGCGGGTGAGGATTTCATTATCCAGCCCAATTCGTTTACCCAGTGAACAATTTTCCAGGATATTCATTTCTTTTAATAGTTCTCGCACCCAATCAAAACGGTCGCCAATTTTCATCAATATAATATTTTCGTTGCCATTAATTTGTTCTTGCAGCTCGGCTGGTGTTTCAGGGCAGGGGAGTATCAGGATTTTTTCCTTACCCTGAGCAAGTGGGAAGTCCAGTGCCGCTGATAGTGCTTGAAATGAACTTATTCCCGGATAGGTAGAGATAGTAATACCCGGCATCAATTGCTTTAAGGCGTGGACAGTATAAGAATAGGTGGAGTAAATATATGGGTCGCCAATGGTGATATAAACAAGGTTAAGCTTTTTATCCAAATCGGCAATTATTTTTTCGGCAATTTTCTTGTAAATGGAGTTGAGCAGGTTTTCATCATTGGACATCGGGTAGTCCAGGAACTCGATTTTATCAGAGGGAATATCAATGTCCTTGATACAAGTCAATGCTACGGATTCTTTGGCGCCCTTAGCTCGGGGAACTAGAACCTTGTCGGCTTTCATCAAAGCGTTGTGACTTTTAAGAGTGATGTATTCCGCAGGCCCGGGTCCGACACCAATCCCGATAAATGTTCCCTGTTTTTCAGTCATTGGTTGCCGCCTGTCCTATCAAATTCCCTTTAAAATCTGCCAGCAAAACCTCTACTTGTATGACCCTTCCCAGGTACTTAAATATGCTTTTCGATATTCTTTCTGCTACGGCCTTAAATAAGAGATCGCCTGATGGATGCTTACTGCTGATTTGAATGAGGTGCTCTACAGTTCTAGACTGTTGAAGTTGCTCATTTAGACTATCGGTCACAATATTTTCCGCGATCTTTAGTATTATTGGGAGAGCCGATGGAGATTCATTAGAGTGAGTATTCCAGTGCCCTTCAATGACTTTTGCCAGTTTCCCGGGATGACCCGCTAAAAACAGGGTTTCCACCGCATTTTTCTTCTGATTCAGGCCATTTTTCAAATGATCCAGAGCGAATCCAATAAAGTTTGAAACCATACATATCTGCTTCAGAGGAATGCCCTTTTGCTGATGAAAGAATTTCTGTCCCCACCGTCCCGGGCTGAACACAATAAACTTAGTTTGAGAAGCCAGTGCTACATCAATATAGATTTCCACAGAGGCTTTCCATGCACTCAGAGACATGGGCTCTACAATGCCCGTTGTCCCAAGGATAGATATTCCCCCTTTAATTCCTAATCGGGGATTATAGGTTTTTAAAGCGATCCTTTCTCCATCTAGAACGCTGACCACCACATCCAATCCGAAATCTTTCCATGGAGGAGGGGAGCTTTTAAGAACCTGCTCTAAATTTTTCTGAATCATTTTCCTGGGAATAGGGTTGATGGCAGGCTCTCCCTTGGGGATTTGCAGTCCATCTTCGGTGATAGTTCCTACTCCAATTCCTGCAAAAAATTGAACCCCATCTTTCTTCTTATTAGGCCGTATTTCTACCTCTACCATACATTTATCTGTGACATCAGGGTCATCACCTGCATCTTTAGTTACCTGTGCCATTGCTCCATGATCTGTTTTGCGGCAAAAGTTTACAGGGACCTCTAAACTTTCTCCCGAAGGTAACTCAATGGCTACTTGTTTATTTTCAGATTTAGAAATCAGGAAGTTCAAGGCCATTTTGGCTGCTGCTGTAGCACAGCTACCCGTTGTGATACCTCGAATCATCCCATTTGAAGCTGGAATGGATAAATCAATAAAAGAGGCTGACATTCCATTCTCCTGCAAGGTCAAGCCATTTCCTTGAGCGTCCAGATCATTAAGGCGTTGAAAATTGAGGCTGCAACTGTGGAACCTCCACGAGTCCCCTCATTGGTGATGTAAGGGATTTTATTTTGCTGACTTAATGCGTTCTTGCTGACTTCTGTCCCGACAAAACCCACTGGAATGCCAATTATTAACTCTGCATTCAGTTGGTTGTTCAACGCCTGATCGACTACTTCCAGAAGAGCTGTAGGAGCATCGCCGATAACTAGAATTTTTGGGGAGTCTGTTTCTTTTTCCAAGAAGCGCCTCAAACCCGCCACAGCTCTTGTAGTGTTTTCCTTTTCAGCTTTTTGAAATGTCTCTGGGTCATGAATCATGCAGCAGGTTTTGAGGTTTAACTTTTCCAGAAGTGCTCTTTTTAAACCCGTCTGCACCATAGTTACATCCGTCCATATCAGGGCTTCATGGGAAATGGCCTGTACGGCCGATTGAATGGCATTCTCAGAAATCTTGAAGCCCTTGATGAATTCAGTATCCCCGGTTGTGTGAATTACACGTTTGAAAATTTCACTGTGGGAATCTGGGTAGGGAGAAAAATCCACCAACCCTTCTATGATTTCGTAGCTCTTTTGTTCAATGGGGTGTGGTTGGTAGGCGGGCATCAAAGTATCTCATTTCTTAATGGAGCTGTTTATTTCTCGTGGTCTGAATGGCTATGGGGGTGGTTATGATCATGCTCGAGACCGTGATGACCATCAATGCCGCGAACATGATGATGATGGCCTGCCTGGGGCTGTCCGACTTGATCCTCGAATCCCACAACCTGTTCACGGTATTTACATAGCTGACAATTCATATCCTGGAGACCAAACGGAATTTCCCGGGCTCTTTCCATGAACACATCAATGATCAAATCATCATAATTGAGATAGGGTGCTTTCAGGAATTCAATATCAGGGTATTTTTTTTGGAAATCATCTGTGATGGAAAATATCCTCTTTGCTAATATCCCAGTGAATAAGAAGTAGGGGAAGACAATGATTCGTTTAAACCCCATTTTAATGGTTTTTTCCAATGCCTCAGGTAAGAGGGGCTGTGTGACTCCAATGAAGCTCGTTTCTGCCCATCCAAACCCCATGCCTTCCCATAACATCCGGGATACTTTTGCGATATTGGAATTGGAGTCAGGGTCACTGCTACCTCTTCCCACTGTCATGAGCAAGGTGTCGGTACGCGAGATTGTTTGTGTAGACGCAGCCTCAGCCGACTCAATTCGGTTAGAACAGACTTTTAGAACCTTGGGATGAATGTCAAGAGGACGGCCGTACTGAATGTTCAGGGCAGGGTATTTTCGAGCCATGGACAAGACCTCGCTTGGCATATCATTTTTGGCGTGGCCTGCAGCCATTAATACTCCGGGAATCACAACAATATTATTGATTCCCTCCTGAACACACTTGCTGATCGCTTCATCGATTGTAGGTTTTGCAAATTCCAAAAAACCACATTCCACGATCCTGTCAGGTTCTCTTTCCTTGAACTTTGAAGACAAGGTGAGAAACTCCTGTATGCCGTCCTTATCACGACTTCCATGACCTGCGATACAAATGGCATAGTCGTCTGGCAGAGCTTTAGTTTCATCCATAATCATGTACCTGAGTATCTGTACGGGAGATTCCCATTCAGTAATAACTAAATTAGATCAGCCCAAAATGGGCATCTCAATCAGTGGCAGTAATTTTGCCCTTTATAGATGCTAACACCCCACGGAAAATTACCGACATTCTTGATCTGCTTGACACGATCCGACTCAACGTCAATCACGTAAAGTGAATTATCAGAGGAAGATGCGATATAAATTTTAGTGCCAGCAGGGGAAGTGCTTGCAGTTTCAAGCCGGGCGCTCTTTCCCATATCCAGTTGGCCGATTTTTTTAAGTTTGGAAAAATCGTACACGAATACTGTGCTCGAACCTCGGCTTACTACGTATCCCTTGTTGCTGCCAAAATTGACACCCGTCATATCCGCTCCCCCGGGGAGTGTGGCAACCAGCGAATGTGAT
>JAJDBH010000041.1 GCA_029261455.1 Nitrospinaceae bacterium | reverse complement strand
TTGAAAACCAGTTGAATGATATTCCGCAAGTTAAGAATACATTGTTTAGTCACCTCTTCACGGGTCACGCCGTCAACTTTTTCGAGAAGGCGCAGGAATGACTGGATCGTGGTGATCTGAACGGTATAGCTTTCAGCCAACCTGTGATCATATTTCAAACCACAGTCAATGTAGGCCGGCATGAGAAACATGCCAATATGATGATCAAATTTAACGGAAAGAGTGATCAGCTTTTGCAGATAATCAACTTCACGTAAATCTTCTTCTTCGTCTTCACCTTCAGCCAGTTCCTTGGTGGCTTTTTCTTTTTCTTTTTGAAGCTCGAGTTTGATCTTTTCCAACTCGCTCAAATCAGAAAGATGATCGACCTCTTTTTCTTCGGCCGCGCCTTCACCTTCCGGTCCTGGATTTTCCTTAGTTTCAGTATCCTGTTCGCTCAACGCAAGTCTCCTTCCTGACAAGGGTAAAACAATTACTTTTAAAAGAGTTCTGGGAATCGACCGTAAGTATAATCCTTTTTCCCGGAAAGTGTCAACCCGACTAAGCACCGGGATATTTGACTACCATCGCTATGACCAATACGATTAACTTCAGCCTTCTAAAGAAAGCCTTTTATTCGGTCATGCTGAGGTCAAATTGTCAATTGTGAAGTTAGGATACAAGAATAAGACTATTCTTGCATTCGGAATGATGGGATTAATCCCACATTGGGAATGAAACAACATTTCGGGCCGGTGTAAATTGAAAGGAACTTTAATACGACATCCTACAAGAAAAGAGAAAAAATCACTCTCCCGGGTCAGCACCAAGTAAAAACCCTTTCAGATGCGCTTTTTTTTCGGCATCACCGCGGTAATAGGTACGCACTAGTTTCTGAATTAATTCATTCAAGTCCGCATCCTCTCCAGAAAGCTCTTCATTAGATGAAGGATGCTGAGGCTTATTAATAGGACCATTACCTGTCAACAGCCATACAACATTAAGGTCTGTGTGCTGGTAAAGCTTTGCGATAGTGTCAGCCGAAGGCAAAGACTTGTTATTTTCTATATCCGATAAAGATCCTTGGGAGATTTTGATTAACTTTGCCAACTCGAAAGATTTCAGTGGCAATGTCTTTCTCCATTGTCGGAGTCGAGATCCTAAAAAACTAGCTGTCCCTGATAACTCTTCATTTCTCATCATATTTATATTATCTCACTTCAAAAACATACTCTCAACCATAATATTTAGTCAAAGAAACCTAAGCTACCAGTCCAAGATTGGGAATATTCCCCCGACAAACAAGTTTTCGAGATAAACAAACGGCCCCCATTTATTTCGGCAATCAGATTTCACCAATCATCTGGAATATTTCCTATTGCATAATATTACCGTATAACCTAATATACGGATTGAAATATAAGGCTATTGGTTAAAATAATGCTAATATCTTAAAAATATTTAATAATTTTGGGCTAAGAATAATATCCGTTAAAGCAAAATATTATTTCTTGTCAAGCCGTTATTTGAGGCGAAACTTTAATTAAACTATTATTTGAGGTAAAACCATGCGCGCAAAAGAAAATGGTACAGATGGATTATTAGGGGACAGGCTTAAATCTTGGCGGAAATCTATTCCACTCAAAGGATTTCAGTTAGCCCAGAAAATAGGGATTACTGGGCCTGCCTTGAGTGAGTTAGAAAGAAACAGGACTCTGCCATCAGCTGGTACTTTGGCAAAGCTTGCCAGAAACTCAAATCTAAACATCTTGTGGCTTCTAACGGGTGAGGGAGATATGTATCGCGAAGAATCACCAGATGACGAGGATGATTCAGATTACCCTGAATTAAAAGACTTATACGGAAGCCTAAAACGAATTATAAAAATGCGTAACGATAAAAAAACAGAACACCTAAAAGGCTATCTATTGGGAGCAGACCCGGGGAAATAGACTAAGCTCTATATCACTACTCAATTCCTTCTGTGATGAGGGTTTTTTTCTAATTTAAGGTTCACATTTCTTATTAATATTCTAACGCATTCTGGGCATGCGCTGTGGTGCAGCCGTGCTGGCTTATTTGTTTTCAAAAATTCTTCTATTTGATTCCAGTTATCTGCCTCGTCTTTCCATTTTTTACACCAGGGACATAACTCTAAAACACCACGAGAGTTAATGTCCTCAGATTGTTTTGGTGGTTTTATTTCACCAGTAAAAGCAGAATGGACAATGGCTTTATAATCGTGGAAGATCACCATCCCCCCCTCAATGTTTCCAGCCTGGACAATAGGAGCAATCGTCAAGTCTAATGACACTGCATGAGGCATGTCGCTATCTTGAGCGACCACATCAAGCAGGCAGAGGTTAACTCTCTCCCTCAGTACAATGTCAAGATCGATTTGTTTTTCACTCGATTTATTAAATAATAATGTCTTTAAGGATTTCCCTATAATCTTATTCTTATCCCATCCAGTCAAAGCCCTTGCTGAAAGATTTATAAAATTCACCTTTCCATCAACATCAAAAATAATGACCCCAAGATTCAATTTATCCAAAGTAATAGAAAATTTTTTTCGACCCTGCAATACCTTTAACTCTTGTGTGAAATTTGACAAAGCCATTTCAATGTTTGTCACCAGAGTTTTTTCGTTGAAAGGTTTTAGAACATAGCCAAATGCTCTTGTCTTGGTTGCTCTTTCAATAGTATTTTTATCTGAATGAGCAGTTAAAAACACAACAGGAGTCTCAAAAATATTTCTTAGCTGTTTAGCACACTCGATTCCATCGATATCGCCATGAATACGTATGTCCATCAGGACTAAATCAGGTTTGGTCGTGGAGACTTTTTCCATAATCTCTACATGGGAGGTTGCGCTACCAACAACATTATAACCATTTTTTTTAAGACAACATTCAATATCAAAAGCAACGATTGACTCGTCTTCTACAATAAAAATTTTAGGCTTAGCTTGATCCATGTTTACCCTCCTTCAGGGGAAAACTCACCGTAAAACTAGTCCCCTCCAATCTATCAACATTGATTTTTCCTTTGAGCTGGTCTTCAGACAATCTCTTTACTAATTGCAGCCCCAAGGTGTCTGTTTGGAATAGGCTCCAATCCGCTGGCAAGCCAATGCCATTATCGCTTACCTTTAGCTCAATATTGTCACGGTTCCCATTACAGCATTTCAGGGACACATTGATTACCCCCTCAGAAGAGTTCGGAAAGGCGTGCTTAACAGAGTTAGAAATTAATTCCTGCATGATAAGACTGCAGGGAACAATGCTGTCAATATCCAATGAGATTGAATGAGTATTGATGTTTACAGAAATTGCGTCATTTCTTATTCCATATGAAGAAAGTAAACCGATAACCAATTCATTGAGATATTCTTCCAGTTCGATTTCAGAAAGGTTATAGGATCCATATATTTTTTCATACAGGAGAGCCATAGACTCAATTCGTTGAGAACACTCGCCAAAAATCTCTTGAGATTCGGTATTGGTGGTATGGTTGGAATGAAGGCGTAAAAGACTTGAAATGATTTGCAGATTATTCTTTACCCTGTGGTGGATTTCACTCAAAAGAATATCTTTTTCATCTAAAGACCGTTTCAAATCAATATTCGTTTTTAATAGCTCCCTGGTCCTGGCATCAACCTTTTCTTCTAATTTGGACTTGTAACTTTCAAGTTCCTTATCCCTTTTGTCCACCTGGGTAAGCATGTCATTAAAACCTAAATATAAAGCACCAATTTCATCCCTGGTATCATGTTTAACGCGAACAGAGTAATCATGGTTCTCTGATAAAAGTTTTGCGGTATCCGCAAGTTTCAACAATGGCGTGGAAATAATGGACTGTAACTTTATAGAGATGATAAGAGAGAGCGATAAAGCTGTCGCAAAAATAAATAGACCAAAATACGAATAGGTAGTTAAAAGAGCTTTGTACTCTGAGAGCTCTGCCCTAATCAAGATTTCCCCTATTTTTTTATCTTTGAGAAATATTGGACGGCTAATATTAACTCTGTCATCAATAAATTCTGAAATCCATGAACTACTTTCTACTTTCCTGCCATCTGAAGATGCCTTAGCTACCGGCATATACTGAACCCACAGATCTCCATTTGGTGTTAGTAACGCCGAATAGAACACTTGAGGTTCGGCATCCAAGGATGAAAGGATCTGGAGAGCAGCTTCCTTATCTTCAAATCGAAGCGCAGCTTGATTATTTTTACCCACCGCCTCTGCCAATACATTCAGATTTCGGAGCATATTTTTTTTAAACATCCTTAGATCATTGACAGCAAAAATACTACAAGCCAAGAGTAGTGTGAAAAATGAAACGATTAAAAGCATACACACCATTTTCCACTTGATTGGTAGGTTTAAAATGGTCTTCATTGAACTGCTCCGCCAACAAGAATCGCAATGTTTAGCAAGTAGGAACTAACTTCTATTCCTTTTCTTTTCAGAGCCGATCTGTTTATTTCAAATTTAATTTTATTATTTTTAACCACGAAGTTAATCCCCGCCCCCAACTTGGCAAACCCATTTGACTCGGCAATTATCAGGGTTGGCCTTTCCCTTATAATCCTTAGAGCACGGTTTAGGTTTGAGACGTCTCCCCCAGTTAGAAAAATAATGTCGCATTTTTTTAAAACAAGGTCTGAAGCATTCTTATGTGTAAAGATGTTTTTTTTTAATATTCCCTCCTTTTGGGCCTGAGAAAATATGCTTCCAAAGGGATTTCCTCCAAGGAGGCATAAATCATAAGCTGAATTATATTTACCACTGACACGTGTCTCTGGAAATTTTATGAAATCGGTAAACTTCATGATCAAACTGGCTTTAATTGCATATTCTCGTGTAATTGGAGCAGCCACAGAAACCTCTGTAATTGAAAACAAAAAAACCACTGCCAGAAAACACACTTCTAATAAATACAGGCCTTTTCTTTTCGCGAAAAATATAAGGTTCATTTAAAGTCATTGCAGTTTTTAATAATCAAAACCTTAAAGTTGCTTTAGCATAAAACCCTCTTTGTGTTTCTGAGGCTGCCTCAAATGCACCACTGAACTCTTGATGCCTGGCATCTGTAACATTCTGGCCAATTAACGAGAGATCGAGTTTCTCAGAGGGGCTCCACCCAAGCCTTAAATCCAGTCTATGGATGTCTTTAATTGATTTCGCTTTATATCGACTTACGAAATAATAATTAGCATCCAATTGAACATCTTTAGAGAGATTTAAAAAAGAATTCACAACAATTCGATGCTTTGGCTCATCTTCAGCATCGAAGGCGCTAGTCTGCAGGTCATTATTTGTGGAGCTTAATTCTGTCTTTGTAAGCGAGTAGTTTCCAGATAACCGCCAGTTTTTCATCGCCTCCCAACTGAACGCAAATTCAAATCCGTAAATAAACCCTTCCAAAGAATTAGCTTGCCTGGTAGTTATTCCTCCATCAGAAGATATGGAGCTGATCAGGTCTGAGTAATCAAACCAAAAGGTAGATAAATCATAATGTAGTTTTGAGTTCTGCTTGAATTTATAACCGACTTCATAGGCCAGAAGGTTTTCTGCATCCGTTGTCCCTTCTTCTTCTCTGGCTAAAGTAGTAGGGCTAGACCCACCACTCGAAAACCTGTTTAAAGTTGCATCTTCATCCAAGGGGCTTGGTATACGTACTGCCCTTGATATGGCAGCCCAGTAAGTGTTCTTCTTGTTGGGGGTCCATAGAACCCGGATATTAGGTTGTATTTCAAAACCAGAAAAAGCATTATGCTCAAACTTCGCCCCCAAAATCAGACTCCATGTTTCTGGGACTAGGGAAATTTCATCATGGACAAAAAAACCAAATAAGTGTGAGTCCTCTGTGTTAATTTCCAAAACATTTCCACCAAAATCATATAAAGCATACTGATAGTTCAAGCCCCATGAAATTTCATGTTTGCCCTCAGATGCGAGATCATGCTGAAAATCCAGATCAAATTTTTGAACTGTGTTTTGAACAATTTTTTGAGCATCCCGGGTGAGACGATCATAATAGAGCTGTAATTTAAAGCTTGACTCATCTTCAAAGTCACGGGTCCAACGTGTTAAAAAATTAGTTCCCTTTTGAATCAAGCCCGCTTTTACAGCCTTGTTTCCATCAAAATTTGAAATAAAAACTGATGGGTAGTCGGTCTCCGAGTCCACATAATAAGTGTCCCCCTGTATCGTGAAATAATCCCTTTCATCTTCCTTCCAATCCGCTCTAAAGCCAATTTGCCCCGCCTGTTTTTCGTCGAAAGCTTCGTCCCCATTTGAATCTACGCCATCATCTCGGTCTCTAAACTTTCCGTAGGCTCTGTATGAAAGCCCATTCTCTAACTTGTCTCCATATCTATAAGTTACAAACCCTCTTTCCTCTGTTCCGACGCCACCGGCGATGAGACTGCCCTGTGTTTGGCCAGAAGTCTTGCTAATGATATTAATAACTCCTGCAACTGCGTTGGAGCCCCAAATCGCTGCACCTGGTCCCCGAATAACTTCAATTCGATCCACATCTTCCATAACGACATCTTGACCAAGCCAAAAGACAGTTGCAGAAGCAGGGTTGTAAATAGATCGCCCATCGATCAAAACTAAAAGTTTATCAGCACCGCTTTGTTTGTTAAAACCACGGATAGAGATTGTGTAGGTATTCTGATTTGTTTTGGAAACTTGGAGACCTGGAGCAATTCTAAGAGCCTCCATGATATTCACTGCCCCGGTCCGACGAATATCTTCCTGGGTTATGACAAAAACAGCGGAAGCGGTTTTATGAAGCTCTTGCGGTTTTTTACTCACTGAAGTAACGAGGATTTCGGTTTCCAGTAGTTGATGCACATCCATTTTCAGGATTTTTAAATGCTCCTTGGGCAAAATCTCTTCAGTCTTGGCGAAGGATGTTTTGAAAGTAGTTAGAATAAAAAACAGGTCCAGCAAACAGATAGAAAAGATAAGACTCAAATAACCAATGAGCCGAGAGTTTGATCTTGAGATGAGAAGCAGTTTCAAGGGGATCATTTTTGTAATCATTGAATAATTTGGAGTTAGAAATTATTTTCTACTGCCATTAGGATTACTCTAGCGCATTTTCTATGAAATTTTAAGATAATTAATTATTGCCATATTAAAAATAACGGCTTTATTTTTGTGGACATGGGTAAAAATTTGAGATAATATTTAAAAAAATTAGGTGTTATTTAATATTTTTCATATTTTCGGGGGGATTAATATGCACTCAAATATGCAAGAAGCAATTAAGAACATTTTGGATAATACGAATTACCAGGCTGTTTTGGCCGGAAGTCCGGCACAGCTTAAAGCTGATTTTGACCTGGATAACAGGCAGTTTCAGGCATTAAACTCAGAAGCCCATAAGGGACCAAGGGTAGTGGCGGGTCCAGAGGTGGGATTTTCATGCGTATGTATATGCAGTTCTTCACCTGATACTGTGATAAAAAGCAACTAAAAGAAAAGCTCGCAGATCTTGAAAGGCCCTGCATATGACGGAGAGCCAAACTTTTTCAACGGTGGAGTATGCCAATATCTCCCTTCCAGAGAAACCCTGTCTGGCTCCATGGGTATCATTTATTTATTTAGGGGATGACCGACTCCAATTTCGCGGGTCAAATTTTGCCTTTACTTTAAATCATGCCCTTTTAATCGGCGCCTTTTTTAAGGTTCGCGATTTACTCGATGGTTGCCACAAAGTAGAGGAAATAGCTTCCTCGGGAGGGGAAGCTTATTTCCCGACTACTATTACCTTCCTGTTAAAAATGTTACGAGCTCACGGCGTCCTGCATGAGTTCCATTCTACCTTCTTATCCACAGAAAATTCTTTAGAGAAACGGCAAGTCCTTTTTCTATCCCATCTCTTACAAGATCCAGGCTATGCAAATAATGCCTTTTCAAGTTCGAGGATAGGATTAATTGGCGAAGGTCCTCTGGCTGAAGAAATAGAATTGTCCCTGACATCAATGGGTATAAAAAAACTTTCTCGGTTTACTTTGGCCGATTGGAAAAATGATCCAAAAACAGGAAAGTTGGAGTTTATAGTTGCTAGTAGAGAGTCTCCGAGTTTTTCCTTTTTTGAGGAAATAAATGCCAAATGCCTTAAAGCTGGTATTCGGTGGATGCATGTAGCTTTGGAAGGTGCTATGGCTTATATAGGGCCTACTATCGTTCCTTATCAAACGGCATGTTATAAATGCTTATCCACACGAATCGAAACTCTTGTCCCTGATTTGGAAAGCCATTTAGCTTTCAAGAAGGAGCATAATGAACGACCCAAGGATGAGGGTTATTTCTCACCCTTGGGTAGAATTATTAGTAGCCATGTCGCGATGGAGTTGACTAGAATATTCATGGGCTATTCTCCTCCTAAAACTTTTGGCCGTTATTATAAGCTTGATACTGATGACATGGTACCCTCTCAGCACAACGTTCTTCGTTTCCCCAGGTGCTCCGCTTGTTATAACAAAAAGTCTCCAATGGATATTTGGGAATCCACTTTAGCCGGTTGAGAATATAGTTGAAAGATTACCCTCTCTCCCTCCGGCTCCTGAAAAATAGCCCAGCAACCACGCTTTCTGAAAGTCTCACCAGAGCCAAACGGCTTGTAAGTGATCAAGTCGGGATCATATCAAAAGTTGAGATTCTGAGTTTACCTCCTGGTGAACCACCCGTTTTTCATGCCAGAGCATATCCTGCTGATCTGTCTGCTACAACAGGAACCCTGACTATGAACTTTGGCTCTGCAGTATCGACGGACCCGAATGTAGCTATTATTAAGGCTATCGGCGAGAGCGTTGAGCGGTATTGTTCATCGCACTTGGATGAAAGAGACTTAATCAGGGCAACACAAGAAGAGCTGAAGGGAGAAAGCATTGTGCTTTCTGATTTGGCCTTATATAGTTCCAGCCAATACGCCAACTCTGATTTTCAATTTCCCAAACTCTTATCTACAACTTCCTGTTATTGGGTAAAAGGGTTTTCGTTATCCCAAGATTGTCCTGTCTGGATACCTGCGTCACTGGTTTATTTACCCTATTTGTACCGTAAAGATGAGCCTGTTTTTCACAGGCAAATTTCCACCGGGTTAGCGTGTGGGACTGACCTGGCATCTGCTATTTACAGGGGCATTCTTGAGGTGGTCGAAAGAGACGCCTTTATAATTGTCTGGCAAAATCAACTTGACTGCCCAACCTTGAGTCCAAGTGATATAGATGATCCCTATATTTTATCATTGTTGGCTGCTTTGGAAGAAGCACCTGTCAGGTATTTTGTCAAAGTCTTGACCTTGGATATTAATGTCACAACACTTCTAGTATTGATAGAAAATAAAGCTGACAGTCCTCCATATACATGCTTAGGAATGGCCGTTGACATTGACCCGCTCAAAGCCTTGGCAAGAGCGCTTGAAGAAGGAATATTAGTTTATCTTGGGATGACAAGGTTTCATCGGGAAAACCCCGTTCATGAACGTGATCCAGAATATAAAAAGGTGTTTTCGCCAGCGCAACACGGGGTCATTCATGCCATGGAGCCCGAACTTCTGGAAACAGTTCAGTTCCTGAAGTCAAATACAAAGACTCTGACTATGAGCGATCTACCTCATTATGAGATAGATAACTCAGTCGACAAATGTAAACTTCTTGTCGAACTATTACGGAAAAACGATTTGCAGACTCATATTGTGGATCTGACTACAGTGGACATCAATGATGCAGGCTTTAAGGTAATTCGCGCTGTAATTCCTGGTATGCAGCCTTTAGATCTGGACCACACTTGTCCACATTTAGGTGGTGAGCGACTCTATGAAGTCCCATACAAGCTAGGGCTTGTTCCAAAACCTCTAACAGAAGACGAGATGAACCCTAACCCTCATCCTTTCCCATAAACTTTTATAGGGATTATCAATGCCAAAAATAATTCCAGAACACTTGCATTTTGTTTCCAGGAAGCAAGAGAAACCTTATCCCATGAGCGAGGTTTTTAATGAAAACGTGAAATTACACCCGTCAACAATTCACGCTGTACTACCGAGTGCCCAGTTTTCTGAGCTTGAGTTGTCAGCTATGACCAAAGGTTATAAGCAGTATCCTCATGCCACCAGAATAGAACTTCCGGCTCCAAATGAAATGATGGGAGATGCCAGAACCTTTAATGACGTTGTTACATCTAGAAAGTCTGTCAAGAGTTTTGGGGAAGAGTCACTGAGTTTGCCGGAGCTTTCTAAAATTTTGTGGCTCAGTTATGGGGCAATTGGAAAAGTTAATGAAACTGGCATTGGCAATCGTATGCAAAGGGTTGTCCCTTCAGCGGGAGGACTGTACCCTGCCGAGGTGTATCTTGGGATAAGAAATGTCAAGGGATTGTGTCAGGGCATCTATCATTACAATGTACCTAATCATGCGCTAGAACTATTATTTTCTGGTGACCCAACGGAACAAGTTTCAAAAGTATGCTGTGACCAGCCTTATTCCAAAGAAGCCGGGGTCATTATTTTTATATCAGCAGTACTTGCGAGAACAAAAAGCAAATATGGCGAAAGAGGTTACCGTTATGCGCTATTAGACCTTGGGCATCTGGGGCAAAATATTTATCTAGCATGCACTGCTCTCGAGTTGGCAGTGATGACTACATGTGGTTTTTTTGATGATGTGGGTAACGATTTGCTCAAGCTTGATGGATTGGACGAAACTCTTATGTATGTAGCTTTTATTGGAAAGCAGAAAAAGTAGAACTATATAGCCTAATTTTGAGGATACACATAATTCCAAACAAAGAAGTTTATTTACTCCCTCCCATCCATCATCACGGCCCCAAATATCTCTTAACCAACCAAATATAGCCACTCACATTGGTCCCACGCCCGGTGGTGGTAATAGGCAAAAGCTCCTTGAGCCGAGAAGAATGGTTCCCATCCAGATTTAGCTAAGGATAATTCGCCCCACGCGGAGTGGTTGCTCATTGCCCCCACGGCTAGTGGTGGTATACTCTTCATCTATCAAGTCCTTATTTATACAAACAGTTCCACGGAATAATCCCTGGAGCTTGGAAGAGTTAGTTGATTATGAAAACAGCACTCCTTTTTCCGCCGCAGTGGTACCCCAGCCAGCCCTATCTTGCCCTGCCTACCTTGAAGGCCCATCTGGAATCTAAAGGCCATGAGGTGGACCAGTTCGATTTCAATATAGAATGTTATGAGGTTTTCCTGTCACGCGAGTATC
>JAJDBH010000040.1 GCA_029261455.1 Nitrospinaceae bacterium | reverse complement strand
GGAATCCTTGATGAGACCCATCTCAGGTTCTTCACATATAAGGGAATCGTAAAGTTGTTTGATCAGGCGGGCTATACCATTCAGACGGTAGAAGAAGTTCTCGATCCACAATATGAGAAATTTTCTTCAATGAACTCCACAGTTCTTAATTTTGGCAGGACACAGATAAAAGATTTAACTCCTGAGGAGATTAAAAGGTTTTTCGTGTTTCAGTACAAAATAATTGCCAGCCCAATAAATGTTAACAGAAATGAGGTGGATAACATGCTTGATGATGGAAAGAACGTGTCACAAATAGATCATTTATTGTTGGAAGCTTCAGAAGTTGCGGATTCGGGAGATATTGAGATCGCATTAAAACTCTATGATGAAATTACTAAAATGGCTCCTGATAATGCCAAGGCTTTAATTGGAATGGGGGATTGCTATATGAAACTTCAACTTCCTGATAAAGCTGAAAGCTGTTTTGATCAGGCTTGCCTGCATGATCCCAATGAATCAAAGGGGTGGTTGCGTTTGGGCTTACTAGCTCTCCACAAGAGTGATAACAAGAAAGCGGATATTTGTTTTAATAAATGTCTGGATAATGATTCTGATAATGACAGGGCTTATTGTGGTCTTGGGATGGTTAGAATAAACCGAAATGATCTTGATGGAGCTGTCGATTATTTCTGCAAGTCTCTTGATTCTAATCCTGAAAACCTTTCTGCTTGTAAATATCTTTTAGAACTTTCCTATAAGCTGGAGCAGTATGGGGAAATAGAAATCTATTTAAATAAATTTATGGAGCTTCATCCCGCTAACGTGAATATGCGATTTGGTTTGGCTGGAATTCAGTACAAGCGTGGAAAACTTGAAGATTCTCTTGAGAACCTGGAATACATACTTGCTCTGGACCCGGAACACGACTCTGCCCGTGAAATGCTGGACAGTGTCCGGTCCGATGTAGTGTTGAGTAAATAAATTAAATCAAAATGGATTTCTTCGCTCAAAACCTTAAGTGCCTTCATGAGCACGACTCGGAACTTGCAGAGCGTGTTGCTTTGCAAGCCTTTCCAGATAATGTCAATGTCATTCGGTCAAAGGATGGACTTCCTGTTCCTCAGATTGCTGGAGTTTCTTTACATAGTCAATACCGTCCTTTGGATGAAGGGGAAAGAACAACCGTCGAATTTGCTTTTGACCAGAAACGTAAAACTATAGTATTTGGATTAGGGTTTGGTTATCACATTCAGGCCTTGCTTAAGAAACAAACGGGAGACTTGACCGTTGTAGAGCCTTTGATGCCTTTATTCAGGGCGTTTATGACTTGCATGGACATACGACCTTTTTTGCCAAGGGTGCGCTTTCGAATTGGAGAAACGCCTGCCTGCCTTCTTGCCCGGCTGGAAACGGATCAATGGAATATTTTTAAACATCTCCCCTCCCTGAGAATTGGTGAGGCTTACTACAATAGATTAGACGAGGGGCTGGAGGTAAGAAAGTTGCTCCTGGAACGGTCTCTTAGAGTGATGATTGTGAATCCTGTATATGGAGGCTCTTTACCAACCGCTCATCATTGTGCCGGTGCGTTGAAGAATATGGGGCATGAGGTCGCCACCGTAGACTGTGAAGAATTTGAACAAGGTTTTTTTTCATTGAAAGGGGTAACACGTAACCCGAAAAACTCTGAAATTCTTTCCCGCAGCTTCATGAACTTTATGGGTGAAATAGCTGCAGCGAAGGCCGCTGAATTTCAACCGGATTTAGTTTTGGCTCTTGCGCAGGCACCACTTACACCAGATGCTATCCAAAAATTAAAAGCGTTAGAGGTTCCTGTAGTGTTCTGGTTTGTTGAAGATTTTAGGACTTTGCCTTATTGGAATGAAATTGCCAGTTCCTATGACCATATATTTACTTTGCAAACAGGTGCCTTCCACGAAGAGTTGAGATCCAAAGAGGTGCGGGATTGTTATTACCTGCCTCAAGCCTGTTTTCCTGATATCCACAAGCCATTGCATGGTTCGGGTGCAGATGTCTATAAGGCGGATGTGTCATTCATGGGAGCGGCTTATCACAATCGTGTTCAGTCTTTTCCTCGATTAATGGATCTCGATTTTAAGATTTGGGGGGAGGGTTGGAATTTAGAAACACCACTGGGACGACAAGTTCAAAACAATAATAAACGAATATCGACAGAGGAAACGGTCGGAATTTATAACGCGGCTAAAATTAACCTCAACCTGCATTCTTCTACCTACCATTATGGGATTAACCCAGACGGTGACTTTGTGAATCCTAGAACTTTTGAAATTGCTGCTTGTCGTGGGTTTCAACTTGTGGATAACCGGAAGGATCTGTCGCGTATGTTCAAAGTAGGTGAGGAAATAATTGCCTTTGATACTTTAGATCAAATGCGTGAACAGATAGATTATTATCTTCTTCGGCCCGAGGAGAGAAATACAATTGCTTTGAAATCCTACCAGCGAGTTCTGAGGGAACATACCATGGAGCATCGCATGCAGGAGCTATTGATACATATTTTTATGGATCGCAAGCCTGTTCTTGATTCCATGGAAGAAACTGAAAGAGATCCGTTGGATTATTGTGTTGAACAAGCTGGTGAAAATACAGACTTAGGACAATATTTAAAGCAGTTTAAAGGTCAGCATCCTTTTTCACTGAAGACGGTGATAGACCATATTCATCAGGGAGAAGGTGCGTTGGATGAAAAAGAAACCCTGTTTTTGATGATGAATCAGATTTTAAAGGAGAATGCCTGATCGTGGCTGAAAACATTTTAATTCTCAGCATGACCCGAATGGGGGATATGATTCAGACAACACCTTTGATTAAGGGGATGAAGGAAAAGTATCCTGATTCTAAAATCACCCTACTGGTCACCAGCGATTTTGCCAGCGCTGTGCCATTGATACCGAATGTGGATGATTCAATTGTCTTGGACTTTAAACAATTTAATATGAATAAGGACTGGGAAGATCAGTCTTGGATAAAAATTTTTCGTTACCTTGAGGAGTCTCTGGAGGATATTAAGGGTAGGAACTATGATCTCCTGGTAAATTTAAGTCATTCGAAGTTTAGTGCTCTCATGGTCGGCTATTTAGGTATCAAAAATGTCGTGGGTTTTCATTGTAATGAATTTGGTGATCGTATTACAGGACATCCATGGATGCAGTATTTTGGGGTAGAGGTTTTTAATCGTATTTATAATGAATTTAATCTTGTAGAGATTTTCTCCGGTAGCGCCGGGGTGGATGTGAAAGGTCGTACAATTGAAGTGGTTTGCCCAGAAAACCAATCGTCTCTCGATGATTTTTTACCCAAAAAAGACGAGGATGTTCTGATAGGTTTTCAGGCTGGTTCTAGTCTGGAGGGGCGTCGATGGTCTGCACAGTCTTTCGCAAATCTTGCAGACATGTTGATAGAGAATACCAATGCTAGAATTATCATATTTGGTGTGGAATCTGAAAGTAGGGTGGCTGAAGAGGTCATCAGTCGCACAATTAATAAAGACCGAATAACTAATCTCGCCGGTAAAACCAACCTCAGTGAATTAGCCCAGTTGCTGGAGAAATGTAAGTATCTTGTTACCAACGATACCGGGACGATGCACTTGGCTGCGGCAATGGGAACAAAAATTGTCGGTCTCTTTTTTGCCCATGCACATCCCTATGAAACGGCACCTTTTTCTCAGGGACATCTAATTTTTCAAGCAGGAATTTCCTGCGCACCATGCAGTTATGGGGTTCATTGCAATAATATAGTTTGTGTCGATAAAGTGCGCCCGCAACATCTATTTTCAGCAATTGAAAATCATATTAAAACCCAATCATGGGTTCTCCCTGAAATGATCGATCAGGACTCTGAGGTGAATGTTTATGAGACAGGTTTTGATTTTGATATGAACTTTAGATTGCGTCCTCTTGTCAGGTATGAGCTTGTGATGAATGACCTGCTTCGGTCGGCTTATACTCTTTTATGGAGGTCGGTCCTCACAACAAAAGAAGATGTTGATAGGTCTTTGATCCAGGGTGTTTGCGAAAACTTTTCACAAGAATATGATTGTTCTGATATTGAAATGATTGTTGATCAATTGGAGAAGAAATTTTTGATATTAGAAGATATCTCCAAGCGAGCTCATGCGGGACAAAAACTTTGCGGCAAAATTATTAAAGGATCATCAGGTCGAAAAGGGAATGCCCATAAAATGGGTCAGTTTGGCGATGCTATCACGAGCTTGGATAAAGAAATTGAAGTGTTGGGACTGAGCAATCCTGAAGTAAAACCCTTGACCGATATGTTTAGTAAAAGAAAAGAGAATGTGGGCGGAGATAATATATGTCTTTTGGCAATTGAAACCCGAAAATGTTATCTCGAATTGATAAACGAGATTGAAAAGTTCGAGATAATTTTAAAGAGCTGTGTGGCAAAACTGTCTGATCAGCAACCGGGCTATATTTCACATAGCTCCATCAATGTAGCGGTTCCCGGTAGGTAGGAAGCCATATCCCCTTTGGCCTTTCCTTTTAAAAATCCTTGCAAGAATTCCAGTGAAGCACCTCCTCCGGTAGATACGAAGAAATTACTAGCAAAGTAATTCCATAATTGATAGGAGTCATTTTCAAGGAAATCGATAGATATCTGGTTTCGATTTATGGTTGAGGGGAATTGTTTCTCAATCTGGACCTTGATCATTTTTTTGAGTTCGGTGATTCCTATTTTGTTCAGAATCGCGGCAGAATCCCCACCACCAATAACTACAGAAAATTTAGAATCACTCAAGGCCATTTGAAAAAGCAATTTGGCCAGCTCTAGGGAACCTTCCGCATAATAGCTACATGCAGGATGATCATAGGCACCGAGAGGTCCATTCCAGAAAACATTTTTGATGTCCTTAAAAAGGTCTTCAAACTGGTTGATGGTTTTTTCTCCCAAATCGAGCTGAAGCTCTTTAGAGAAATCAGGCGCAGCTTTATTTTCAAAAATAGTACTCTGATAATCCGTGACAATTTTGTAATCTTCGGGGAGAAGTAAAACAACCTTGTTGATTTCCGCAAGCTCGATGATCTCTTCAGCTAAATTGATTTCTTTTAGAAGTTCTTCGTTTTCAACATCTCTTTGACTTAGTAATTTTGAGGGTATTGTGTCTGTGCGAAAAGGTTGTAGTAATTCTTTTTGTTGTCGGGCTAATAAAAAGGCATTTGCCATTTTACCTCCGATTAAAATGCTATTGACTCCGGTTATGACGAATTGTTTTAAAACCTCAATTTTATCTGATATTTTTGCTCCACCAGCCACGACTAAAGTTTTTTTAGGTTGCGACATTATTCTGCCGGCAAATTTCCCAATGCGGTTGATTTCTTCATAGAGGAGGACACCGGCAACAACGAGTTTTCCTTTTTGCCGCATCATTTGTGGTAAAAGTTTAATGCTTTTTGACACACGATGACTACAACCGAAGGCGCAATTTATATAGACATCCGCAATGTCAGCCAATTTAGTTATGAATTCTGTGCGGTACAAGTCCGTATTTTTTGGGTCTAAAAGATAACGCAAATTGGGAAGGAACTTGATTCCTCCTGGCGGAAGACGTTTGTGCGAAACGATTTCCAGAGAATGCTGCATATGGGAATCAATAGTTTCAGGAGGGAATATGGTGTAAGTATCGCCATAAATTCTTCTGATCAAAGTGTCAAAGTGAGAAGAAACAAATTGGATGTTGAATATGCCATCCCAGCCTGAATGATCCTTCGTTTTATGAGGTCTGCCAAGGTGTGAGCCAATAATGATTCGGCAATCTCCCTCTGTTAGCTCGTGGATTTTCCTGAAAGTGAGATCCAGAAAACGTCGAATTCGGGTATCGTCTGCAACTCGATATAATCCTTTTGCTGTAGATCGTAGCGGAACGTTGAAATCGCACCGGATAAATATTGTCTTACCCCTTAAATCATTTGGTTTTAATTCACCTAACTGGGTCATTCCGATTGGACTATTGGAACTTGAGCTGGCCATCCTAGTTACCTGTTTTATTACAACGTGAAAGTTTGAAAATCGGGTGTTTTATGCTGTAAGTGCAACAATTTTACCATGTTATATTTATCGGGATAATTCGTTCTTTCCAATAATAATGTTTCCATTCTTTTGGTTAAGAATGGTATGATTATGAATAGATATAAGTGTATCTCGATTTTAAAATTATAATTTATGCTGGATTACACCAGCTTTAGTCATAAGTGAGTATCGATTGTTTCCCTTATTAAAGGAATATACATCCGTAAAAATTTTTCGGTTTTTACCGAAATCTAAAATCAGTTTAAATAACATTTTTATAGACTTTCCGTCAGGAAAAACCAACCCTAAAACACAGATTTCTTCATTCCTCACCAAGACCGATAAACTGTGATTCCGACCGGCAATAAAACAAGGTTTGCATTTAATTATTTGAATTATAAAGGTTAATTTCCTATATATCAACCTTTTGAATGTTTTGCCCGGCCTCGATACCTACCGTTGGTACACCCTGCTAATTAAAGTCAGGAAGAATAGCTAATGAGAAAAACCAAATCACCAAAAAAAGTAATGTTGATCAATGCTCAACACCCTGAAGAGTGTCGAGCTGTTGTTCTCGATAATAATATTATTGAAGACTTTATTGTTGAGCAATCTTCAAGAGAGCAAATTAAAGGGAATATTTATTTAGGCATTATCAATAGGGTTGAACCTTCCATCGAAGCGGCTTTTGTCGATTTTGGTGGTAAAAAATATGGATTTTTGCCTTTTAAAGATGTTTTAAAAGAATCCTACGTTCATACGGGCGAAAAAAAGGCGAAGGTTCGTATACAGGATGTTCTAATTCGTGGTCAGCGCATTGCAGTTCAGGTGGCTAAAGAGAGTAGGGATGCCAAGGGACCTTCACTGACTAATGCAATGAGTTTGGCGGGCAGGTTCCTGGTTTTGATGCAGGGACAGGGCAGTGCTGTTTCTCGTAAAATCGAGGATGAAAGTGAAAGAAAAAAACTCAAGGACATAGTTGCTGATTTGGAGTTGCCAGAACATTTGGGAGTGATCATTCGCACCGCCGGGGTTGGACAGACCAAAGTTGAACTTCAGAAAGATTTACAGATGTTATTGAAAATCTGGAATAAAGTTGAAGACTCTCAGAAAAGCGACTCTATACCCGGCCCGTATTTGATTTATCAGGAACCGGATTTGGTGGTTAGAACTGTCCGGGACCATTTCAGCAGTGATACCTCCCAGATTATTGTCGATAGCACAGAGGCTTATAAGTCTTTAAAGGACTTTATAAAACTGGTCATGCCTCGTAACCGAAATTTGGTCAAACTATATAAAGAAACCAAACCTCTCTTTTCTGAATACAATGTTGAAGAGCAGATTGAATCGATTTACAAGCGCACGGTTTTGTTGCCTTCTGGCGGTTCTATTGTGATCGATATAGGAGAGGCAATGGCTTCTATCGATGTCAACTCCGGTAAAACTAAGGGAGGCTTGGACTTGGAAGAGACCGCGGTGACGACAAATCTTGAGGCCGCCAAGGAAGTTGCACGACAACTCAGATTGCGGGACTTGGGCGGACTTATTGTCATCGACTTTATCGATATGTTTCAAAAGAAGAACAAGGCTGCTGTTGAAAAGCAATTGAAGCAATGGTGTAAAACGGACAAAGCACGAATCAACCTTTCCCGAATTTCCAAATTTGGTTTGCTTGAAATGTCTCGGCAGCGAATTTCACCCCCAGTTAAAGAAGGGGTTTTTGTGCAGTGTGGGACTTGTTCAGGTTCAGGGCTGGTGCGTTCAGTGGACTCCATAATCCTGAATGTTCTACGAAAAATTCATGAGCTAATTGCTTCAGTAAGAGTCAAAGTGCTCACTCTGGAAATATCCCCGGAAATTTCCAATTATATTCTAAATAATAAATTAGCTGTTCTAGCAGAGTTAAAATCGAAGCATATGGTCGAATTTCGATTCCAGATCAAGGCTGGTTTGGCGTATGACGATTTTAAATATACAGTGTCTGAAGTTTGGGAAACTGAATCCGTTGACAGTGTGAAAACTGAGGATAAACCTAAAACTGACGATAAACCTGTAGAGTCTTCTGAATCCACTGAAAAACCTCGACCTGCTGGTAGAAGCCGAACAGCGAGACCCAGTAGAAGCCGAACACCGAGATCCGGTAGAAGCCAGTCGTCGAGAGCACCCCAAAGTAGAAGTGAAACTACGAAACCTCCTACTGAAAACGCAGCTACAAGCCCAGCTGTTGATAACGAAACTATCAGACTTGCTAGTGAAAATGAAACTACTAAACCTGTTGTGAAAGTTGAAGGTGGTTCTGAAGAGATAGAAAATAAGGGACCTGAGGGTGCAGAGCTGGATATTAAAAGAAAACCAACTCGACGACCTGCTGCACGACGTGGAGCTCAGAGAGGAAGGCGTCGACGCCCAGGACAGTCTACGAGAAAAGTTGAAGGTGTGCCGGTTGATGGTAATACTTCAGAACCCAAGAATGATGGTAACTCGAGACCCGTAGGTTTTTCGACAGGTGATATTTCTGGCAACATTAAATCGCCGATGCCTCCGTTACCAAGACCTTTCGTGAGAGAAAACCAAGATTTGGGAGGGGAATCTTCCCCTAAGCCCAAAGAGCCGACTCCTCCTTCTTCTTCGGATGGTTCGGCGGAATAAAATGGTCAGGTAGATTTTGCGCAACGAAATCCAGTGTCCCAAAACCTCATTTCAGGGGGTGAAATGTTGCGGTAGGGAATCATTGTGAATTCTTTCATAAAGCCGTGTTCGCGTTTATGAATAGAGCCTCCACGGGTGACCTTGTACTTTTTCCCATAATTCTTATCTTGGTGGGTGGAGTCAGGGTAGGGCTGGTACCAGCTTGAAGTCCATTCCGATACATTTCCATTCATTCCCCAAATGTGATAACTGCTGACATCTCCTTCGAGAGAGTTTACAGGCAAAACTTGTTTACCGAAATTTGCATTACCTTTTTCAAATTCGTTACCCCATACAAATATCCTATTGTCGTTGCCCCGTGCGGCTTTTTCCCACTCATATTCTGTTGGTAGGCGTTTGCCAACCCAAAGACAATAGGCTTCTGCTTCATGACCGCTGACTCCACTAACAGCCAAGTTTGTTTGTCGAGTTGGGTATTTTGCCTGAGGTTTGAATTTTATAAACTCTTCATAGGTCACTTCAAACTTGTCGATATAAAATGCTTTTAAAAAATACTGTTGCTCTGGTTGGGCGTTGAGGGAAGATGTTTTGTCCGACATGAACTGCAGGAGATTGCTCTGAGTGTTAAGCCCCAGTGTGAATTTGCCTTCGGGGATAAGAATCATCCCTGTTCGTTTCTCGCTCCCGCAGGAAACAAACAATAGTGAAGCAAGCAAAATTGGGAAGAGTTTATTCAACGATTTGTTCTGGTGATTCGATTATTTTTGCAATACGCGTGTCGGGAAATGCATTTGAGCCGGGATCGGCTAGAAGGTATTCAATCGTCAGGCATGCGGCTTCTTCCCGGGTACACATCATAGAACGGCATTCCTGGTCTTTTTGGCCGCAGTAATAATTCAATATCCGCATTTTCATGAAGTCGCCATTGTTTAGCTTCATAGCGTAGACATTTCTTTTGGACTCGATATTGTGGGTCCTTGTGCGGTAATTGTACCAGCCCGCCAATTCCTTGTTGATTAAATTGCCCAGTGATCGGTGGTCCTGCACATAGCCAGTTTCTGGCGCAGTTCTAATATCATCAAAGTTGACGAATCCGAGGTTAATGACCCCGGTTTTCCCTGATGGGTTGGTTTTTCCACCATTGGTGATGATTTTTGTTCGGCTGAACCCAAGATCCCAATTAGCTTGGTTTAGTTTGCTTGTCTCTGCTTCGGCCTCAGAAAGTTTCAGGGTTTTACCAGAGCTGAATTCCACCAACATCCAGGCATTTCTATCTTTAGCATCAATCTTGATAATGGGATTGTTAGTGGTTATTTTTTTGATTTTTTTGGGAGGCAAAGGAACGGTTTCAAATTCCTCAATATTGTTCTCCATATAGTTTAGCGTGGTATGAAACAAGATAGTTGCTCCCAGGAGCATTAAGAATATACGGGGTGTTGGGTTCATAATTCTATTTTAACATAGCCTTTTATTGGCGTTTCTGACTAAAACTGGTAAACGAAAGTATGACATTCAATGTTTGTTAACGGTTCGAATAATCCAGTTATTAATAATATATTGCAGTAGGCTACATTTGCGAGCACAAAAATCGTTACTAATGTAGTTATAAAGCGCGATTCAGTGTTAATCGTTTTAATAGGCTCCTTGTGAATAAGTAAGCTCATAGCTATGTGAGTAGACTTCAAATATGAGACCAAATGGGTCTTCTACATAAACCATTCTGTAGGGTTTTTCACCAGGATAATACTCTCGAATAGGCATTCTCTGTTTACCACCATTAGCCACTATTTTTTCTACAAGTCCCTCTATGTCAGGATCTTGAACACAAAAATGAAATGTACTTGTCTTCCAGTATTCGAAATCTTTAGGTTTTTCGCTATTTTTAAACTCGAACATCTCTATCCCAATTTTATCACCTGTAGACATATGAGCAATTTTGAATGAGCCCCAACCAGTTCCAAATACATCTACACACATTTGTCCAATTGGTGTATTGGACTCCTCGTTGATAACCGTTGGTTTCATGATTAGATACCAACCCATAACATTGCTATAAAACTCAACGGCCCTCTCTACATTGGGAACGGAAATTCCAATATGCGAAAATGTTCTTGGATAGTTGCTCATATCATTTTTCCTTTTTTGATTGATACATAAATTAAAAGTATGGTCTGCAAATATCTGCTATGGGTCGATAAGCGTCTGATTAAATGATTTTAACATGCTAGTTCGAAGCTCAACTGAAAAAGGAATTGCCCCAGTTCTATTTACAAACTCTGTACAAGCAAATAGTGAATATTGTAAATAAATACAATAGGTTGGATAAAGCTTTGCTTTTACTGTTCAGGCCTATACTGTATAATTGTTTACAGGACTATAGATTCATAAGGGCTAATGATGAGCGACGAGAGACATTTCGGTTTTAAAAAAGTGCAAATAGAGAACTTTCTGAAAGAGGAGTTTAAGAAAAAGTTCAAAAGTAACGGTAAAATTTCTCTACGAAAAAGACAGAAGTTTATAGCTGAAGTGACCCGTAAAGTTGCCAAACGGTTTGGCAAAGATGTGTTAGTGCTGATCGATTTTTCTAAAAATGGTTTTTGCACCGTAGTTTCCCCAGCACATACAGAATCTACCGATAAGGGGAAGCTGATTAAATCCTTCTCCCATCCGCAGGTATTTTATACGACCCATTGCGTGGACCGTTTCAGCGAAAGGACAAATTCCGAAGAAAATTGTGTCATCATGCTAGACGCATTTTTTAATGAGGCATTATCCACTTATGGTGAAAATGATGGTTTTCTAACTTGTCCTGATGGTGTTTTTGCTTATGAATTGATTGAAGCCCGCCTGATTGTAAAAACCTATATAAATTTCGACCTTTTATCAAACGATCAGATAAAGCAGTTTTATGGTTTCGGTATGATTTCGATGCTTCCAAAGGAATATGCTACTGAAGATGTTTTTGGTGCAGACTTTGTTCTCGCCGATGAGCACGATGAGTATTTAGGCAAACCTGGAGATTAATGTCTTTCGGTTGCACTACGTTTTTTTAATTCTTCATTTTTTCACCACCTGAATTTACCAACATAACTTTATTCAAAGCATGATCCAATTATTCAATGTTGTTAAAAAATACGGCAGTGGCAGTCCCGCGCTGGATGATGTCTCTCTTAAGATTGAAAAGGGAGAGTTTGTATTTTTGACAGGACCGAGCGGAGCAGGGAAAACTACTATCCTGAAAGTTCTTTTTGGATGGGAGAATTTTGAAGAAGGTCAGGTGCTGGTTCAGGGCATCAATGTTGGCAAGTTGGATGCAGGAAACATGCATACCTTGAGACGGTCGATTGGGGTGATTTTTCAAGACTATAAACTTCTTAAGAATAAAACAGTTTTTGAAAATGTTGCGTTTGCCCAGGAAGTCACGAATCGTGATCGAAAAACTATTAAGTTCAAGACATGGGAAGCGTTAAAAAATGTAGGTCTTACTCCAAAAAAAGATTCTCTTCCTGCGCATCTTTCTGGCGGTGAGCAACAGCGTGTAGCTATTGCCCGGGCAATGGTGAATGCTCCCCCCATCATTTTGGCAGATGAACCCACGGGCAACCTGGATCAAGAAATTTCTCTTGAGATTTTAAAACTATTTTAAGAATTAAACCGCAATGGCGCGACCATTATATTTGCAACTCATAGTCAGGATATTTTGAAGTTGGGAAATCATAGAGTCGTAGTATTAAACCGTGGAAAGGTTGTCTCATCGTGAACTCAGCATTTCAAGCTTTGCTCATTGGGTTTCAGGCGACGATTGCGAATGTTCGCGCGAACATGCAAACCTTCCTGATCTCCATTGCGACCATTTCTATTTCTATTGGCATTTTGGGGATTTTCCTCATTATTTTTTTCAATTTGAATGGATTTCTGGTTAGTTGGAACCAGCAGGTACAATTAATTGTGTACTTGAATGATGATATTTCCCCTGCGCAAAAAAATAACCTTGAAGCCCTGTTTAAAGACAGTTCACGTGTTCAGTCGACTGAAGAAGTTACTAAGGATAGGGCCTGGAAGGATTTCAGACTCAGCCAGGCAGAGAAGTCTGGGATGGAATTTGACCTTGGGTTTAATCCCTTGCCGGCCTCTTATAAAGTTCGTTTTAAGCTTTCTGATAACCGCCTTACACATATAAGCGAATTTGCGGAAAAAATCCAGAGTGAGACGGGTGTGGAATCTGTTGAGTATGGTAAAAACTGGATATCCCGATTTGAAAAGTTTATGGTCTTCTGCCGTGTTTTCCTTATGGCAACTGGAGCTTTGCTTAGTTTTGGGTTGATTCTAATTATTTCTAACACCATTCGGCTTTCTATTTACTCAAGACAGGATGAGATTGAGTTAATGTTGTTGATTGGAGCAACTCCTGGTTTTGTTAAAATCCCTTTTTTGCTGGAAGGTATGTTGCAAGGTTTATGTGGCTCAATCCTTTCGCTGGGGTTAATGGGGGTCATCTATTATTATTTGAAAAGCGAATTCCAGGTTTCCATAGAGTCCATTGCCAGAGGAATGGATTTTCAATTTATATCCCAGCCATTTTTATTGAGTCTTGTGGGGTTAAGTGTGCTGATTGGGTTGGTTGCCAGTTATATTTCTACCTATCACTATATGCAGGTTTTAAATAAGAGATGAATTATAGATTCTTATTCCTGACAGTTTTTGTTTTAACAGGTTTGTGTTTTGCTGCAACCGGCTGGGCCGCAAAAAAAAGTGCTAAACAAATAGATGCACTATTGCAGGATGAGCAGAAAGAATTAAGTCTTCTAAAAAAAAAAATAGCCAAGCAGAACAAGCTTATTTCTTCGGCGGGAAAAAAAGAAGGGCAGTTGCTGAGTAATCTGAGAAAGGTTGATAACCAAATAAAATTAAAGGAAAGAGAGCTTAAGATTTACCAGTGGAATTTCCTGATAAATAAAAAGAAGCTCGCGAAGCTTGAAGATAACCTTAAGTCCAATAAGCAAAAGGTGAAAACTCAAAAACTGTTGTTGGGAAAACGATTCCGCCAGATTTATAAGGAAGGTCCTGTCTTTCCTCTTAAAATTGCTTTTTCATCCGAGAATGCGAGTCAATTTTTGCAACACCTTAAATATATGGAGCTGATCGCTCAGCATGATGCAAGTCTGATGAGTGATTATAAGAATCAGCTTGAGGGGATGAAAACGGAAAAGCAATCTCTTCTGTCTGTCAGGGCGAAACTGGTGAGACTGGAAAAGGAGGCCTTGGGTAAGCGAGGAGAGTTTAAAAAGGCCCGGCAGGATAAAAAACGGTTTTTAAAGAAGATTAAAAAGAAGAAAAAATTTGGAATCCAAACCCGGAAGGAACTTCAAAACGCTTCCAAGAACTTAAATAGTTTGATTACAAAATTATTGTCGAAGCTGGTATCCGGTGAAGGATTGGATATTTTAGACAAAAAGGGTAGGCTGGTTCTGCCGGTGAAGGGCAAAATTCTCAATAAATTTGGCCGACAAAAAGATAAACAGTATGGCACTTTCATTGTGCATAATGGTGTCAATATCAAAGCCCGGACAGGAACCCCGGTACGTTCCATTTTTAATGGTAAAATTCTTTACACGGGAGAACTTGAGGGTTATGGAAATCTAGTGATTATTGGGCATGGAAAGGATTTTCATTCTCTCTATGGACACTTGGACCGGATTAATGTCAAAACCAATCAGATAGTCCGGCTCGGTGATATAATTGGTCTCAGTGGGGATACAGGGTCCCTTGTTGGGGAAACTCTTTATCTGGAAATGCGTGAAAAAGGCAAACCTATTGAACCGGTTCGTTGGTTTAAAACAGCCAAAAGAAAATAATGGGCTATGATTCTGACATGCGGTTATGGGTGCGTAAGGCCTATAATTGATATATAATTATCGTTTTACATCTTATGGAGATAACACTTTGAATTTGTCACCAGTGGGTAAAGGAATAAAGGCTGGATTTGCTGGGTTTCTGGTCATCGTTATATTGGGAATATTCTCTGCACATGCACTTTATGCGGAAGAAGTTGTTGAAAGGCCCAAACCGGATACTTACAACAAACTCAAAGTATTCTCTGAGATACTTTCTTTGATTGAGTCCAACTATGTGGAGTCTGTTGAAAGCGATGCCATGATCGATGGTGCTATCAAGGGCATGGTTAAAGCTCTTGACCCTCATACCAGCTATTTGCCTCCGGTGAACTATAAAGAAATGCAAGTGGAGACAACGGGTAAGTTTGGTGGATTGGGCATTGAAATCAGTATTCGTGATGGTGTGTTGACCGTTGTTTCTCCTATTGAAGATACTCCGGCTTTTAAAGTTGGTATTAAACCCCTCGATAAAATTATCAAGATCGAAGATGAATCAACCCTTGATATGACCCTTCAGGATGCGGTCTCTCGACTCAGAGGAGAAACAGGATCCCCCGTTAATATTACGATTTACAGGGAATCTTTCAAGGCTCCGAAAGAATTCACTATTGTTAGGGATATCATTAAAGTCCGGAGCGTTGTTAAAAAACTCTATAAGAAAGATATTGGTTATATCAAGATTCGCAGCTTTTCAAAAAATACTAGTCTGGACTTGGATAAAGCCCTGAGTGAACTCAATGGTGAAGGGATTACAAAGTTGATTCTTGACCTGAGAAACAATCCCGGTGGACTGTTGAACCAGGCTGTTGAAGTGACAGACCGATTTTTGAACCGAGAAAACCTGATTGTCTATACCAAGGGGCGTTCAGAAGAACAGAATATGCGTTTCACCAGCCATGATAAGGTGGCTGGGGTTTCCTACCCTCTGATTATTTTGGTCAATGGGGGTAGTGCGAGTGCCTCTGAAATTGTGGCCGGTGCTTTGCAGGATTTGAATCGGGCCGTGATTCTAGGCACGCCAACCTTTGGTAAAGGGTCTGTTCAAACCATTATACCGTTGAGCGATGGGTCTGCCTTGCGGTTAACCACTGCTCGTTATTATACTCCCAGTGGACGTGTGATTCAGGAGAATGGCATTGAGCCTGACATCATTATTGAAAGAACTCCTGTTGATGAATTGGAAGAAGAAGGCGAGAAGGAAGCTGAACCCAAAGAAAAGACTCGACTTCGAAGATTCTT
>JAJDBH010000039.1 GCA_029261455.1 Nitrospinaceae bacterium | reverse complement strand
AGCATATCGAGATGAGTCGGGGCTACCGGTTTGAGAACACGGCTGGAAAGTCAGTGGTGTTTTCTGGAGACACAGATTATTGTCAGGGAATGATCGAGTTGGGCCGAGGGGCAGATCTTATGATTTTGGAATGCGCCATGCCGGATGAAGATAAAATAGCCGGACATCTGGTTCCTTCATTGGCTGGCAAGTTGGCGCAAGAAGCTGACTGTAAAACCCTTTGCCTCACCCATTTTTATCCACCCTGTGATTTGGATGTCATGCACAAAACTGTTTCTGCCCTTTACAAAGGAAAATTAGTTCTGGCCCGTGACCTCATGCAGTTTGATCTATAGCACGGCTCTTATTTCTTCGCTTCTCTTCGGTCTTCGATAAAATCCACCACAAGCATGAACAGCCTGAGGAATCCAATGGTTGTGAATATGCCCAATAGCAATTGCAACAGGGGTGGCAGGGCAGTGACAAAGTTTGTGATGTTCTCCATGAGTTGTGTTGTGTCCAAAGAATACCCCGCAAGTTTTGAATGAGTTTTTGATTAAAACATAATAGCGGAAAAGAATACCATCTACTAATCCTGAAGGCGAATGAGAAAGAGCTCGTTAAGCCGAGAGCAATGCTGCTGGCGGTTAAAAACTATTGTGGCTGCCCGTACGGCTTGTGGAACTCTTTGAAAACATTTTGCTCCCCACAAATTACCAGTTAGGTGTTCATTCCATTTTTTTTCTCCGGTATAATCTACATGTAATCGCTCAATTGCAAAAAAGGATGAGTACATGCCAGCTAAATTTAATTTTGTTTCAGCAACCTTCCTTATTTTTTTTCTCAACGTCATTTCAGTTGGAGCGGCAGGTCTTGTCGATAACCAAAATAGCACCGTAACAGATCCCGATACCGGCTTGGTTTGGCAGAAAGGGGACTCCTTTCATGAATTGAAAAAAGGACTCAACTGGTATGAGGCTTGGGAGTATATCTCCATAAAAAATCTGGAAAAGTTTGCCGGGCATAATAATTGGCGTCTACCCACCCGAAAGGAATTGAACGATCTATGGATATCTTCGGGAAAGATAAAAAGTAAGGATGAGGAAATTCTTGGGCTTCCTAACGGATTTGAAGGTGGCGGGAGTTATTATATCTGGACCGGAGACGAGCGTGGACTGGACCATGCCTGGTATTTTGGCCTGGGCCATAAGGAAAACTATTTTAACCTGAAAGACCTTGCCGACCTGGAACAGGGTGTGAAAATGGTCCGCTAAGCGCGAGGCCAGCGTGCAATAGCTTGTTGGGCTAGCATAAGTCAGATCGGCTTGAGGAGTTTTTACTATTTACCACCGGCGAATGGCCGGTAGGAGATAATGAATATGAAACAAAAAGCACGATTTTATCAATCTGGGTTAACTTTGCTTATGTTTATGTGTTCCGTTTCTTTGGCGGTGGCGCAGGAACATAAAATGGACCATGATGACCACTCCACACCAGGAGGAGAGTACCGCACTGAAGGGCCTATGGATCATGGTGGTCATGGAGGCATGCCCCATGGTGATAGTTTATTCCGCACCCGTGGGTCTCATGATCAGCCAGACCAATCCAAGCCTAAGGATATGGACTCCAAAAGTCTTCTGGCTCGTGGCCGTAATATTTATTTGCATATGTGCGTATTCTGCCATGGAGAAGATGGCAATGGCGGCGGCAAAGCCGTTGAATATTTATATCCCTGGCCGAGAGATTTCAGAGAAGGAATTTTTAAATTCCGCTCCACCCCAACGGGCACTCTTCCTCGCGATGAAGATTTATATAGAACTATCATAAGCGGTATTCCAGGAACCTCCATGCCTGCTTGGAAAGACGCGTTGAGTCCCGAAGACACTTGGGCTTTGATCAATCATATTAAAAACTTTTCTCCGCGATTCAAAAAGGAACCGCAGGGTGAGAAAATTGAGGTTGTCACGGTTCTTGAATCTACACCGGAGTTGGTGACCCGAGGTAAAGAACTTTTTAAGGAATTAAAATGTTTCCGTTGCCACGGCGATTCTTTAAAGGGAGATGGCGAACTGGCAGAGTCTCTGATGGATGCCTGGAAGCATGCTGTATTTGTGCATGACATCACCAACCCGCATTATTTCAAAAGTGGACACAAACCATCAGATCTTTTCAGGACCATTACTTCCGGACTGGATGGAACTCCTATGGGTTCCTATGTTCACATTCCTGAAAAAGACCGTTGGGCACTGGTGCATTATATTCGTTCAAAATTAGTGAAGGAATTTAAAGAAGCCGAATTTGAAACGGATATTCATTCACTTCCGGTGGGGGTGGAACTGAGCACCGACCCTTTTAGTCCGGTATGGGAAGGGGTTGCCACGACAAACCTTGTATTGCGGCCATTATCTGCAAGACGAGGGGCGGTGGAATTCATCAATGTAGCTTCGGTGAACAACGGCGAACAACTGGCGGTACGTTTGCAGTGGGACGACCCGACTCATGACGCATTTTCCGAACTGCACTCAGATATATTTCGTGATGGGGTGGCGGTGCAATTCGCGCTGGGGGCGGTGACGCTTCACACTCACGGACATAATGAACCGTTTTTTGGCATGGGTAACCGCAACAAACCGGTAAATATCTGGCATTGGAAAGCTGGTTTGGAAGAAGCGCTTGAAGCTGAAGACGATCTTGAATATGCCGGTGGCGGAGTGGATATGGACGCGCTGATTTATGGCGGTATCATGTCGAATCCTGTTTCCCGGTTAAACGCAACCGGTGATAACCCGGTTGAGGAACTGAATGCGGAAGGATTTGGCACAGTCACACCACAACCGCCTGAAAACCAGAATGTGGATGGTTCCGGGGAATGGAAAGACGGAGTCTGGACGGTAGTTTTTCTCCGCGACATGCCTAAAACCGGTAAATGGGATGTGGACTTTGCCCAGCGCATCGACCCAGCTCTGATGGCCTTCGCTGTTTGGGATGGAGTGAAGGAAGATCGCAACGGACGCAAAGTGATCAGTGTTTGGCAACGTTTCAATATCAAGAAGCCGAAGCCTTGAGTTTGGTGTTACCTGATTATAGAAGTGTTATCTTACTCAAGTAATAATTAACCCCCCTAGCCCCCCCCCTTGTCAGGGGGGAATTGTGCATCCCCCTGACAAGGGGGACTGATGGGGTTGCCTCTAATGTTTGATTGCTGAAAGATTAAGTTTTATTTTGAAAAAAATATTCTGCATTACCATTATAAGTTTGTTGGTTTTAGTTTCATCGCCGCTCAAGGCTGAGGAGCGGGTGGGTCTGGGAGAATTAAGCCGGTTGCTTCAGCTTCACCTGCCGAAAAAATTTCAGGAGGGACAAGAAGGAGGTCCCTCTAAAAAAGTTAAGCTTTTGCCCGAAGGCGAAGAAACAGTTTTTACCATTCCTGGTTTTGAGAGTTACGGTTGCGGCGAATGCCACCAACCGGAACAATTGTTGGACAAATCGATTGACCGGATGCGGCAGACATTGAATCGACTCACCGTCAATTTTCCCGAGCGTCCTCCGTTAAAACAATTCATCATCCAGCCTTGGGCGGATGAGTGGTTGCGTCCCGGTCAGTTTGCTCACACCACATTTGACACGATCCGCATTTTTCCTGCCGCTATTTTGGTGGACAGTAAGGTCTATGAAAATGCCACGCACTTGCATGAGTCATTGCATTTAACTCAACCCTTTTTGGGTGTGGCTAACGAACTCGAAGCGTACGGGCTGAATATCCGGTCTGACCCCAGGTTTCTGATTTTGAATTTTCCTTATTTTTCGGATACGGTGACAGAGTTTTTCATTCCAGAGTTTTCAGATATCCTTAAACGTTTTTTTGCCCGTCCGGTGAAAGAACGGGCGAGTGTTAACGGAGCAGATATGATCGTCCCCAAAGAGGTACAATGGTTTTTGATGCCTTTTGAAGACGATACCCTGACAAAAATTTCAGTAGCGGTAGAAAAGATGGAGCCGTTGTTGCAGGAAGTGTCGCGCCTGAATCGTAAGTATCCTTTAAAGGCCGCTTATCTAGGCGAGCAGACTCGCGCGGCCTCGCTATTGCTGGATATTGCGGCGGTGAAAACTCTTCCGCTTCCACCGTTGGATCTGGATCCGGCTTCACTCAAAGAGGCGTTTTCCATTCTGGATGTGCAGTTCAATAAGCTCGATAATACTCGGTTGGGTTATCGCATAGACCGTAAGCACGAAGCCTTGATGACCATGACCTACCATTTAAGGTTGAAGGACACGGCAATAAGACTGGGAATCTATTTTAGGTTTTTAAAGCAACGGTTTATCGGGGATGATGGAGAAGTGAAACTGGTAGTGCCCGATGCAGAAGATTTTAAGAAGTATGTTGAGGAGAAACGCCGCGACATCAAGAAGATGGCAGACTCACCCAAGCTCACTCCGATTGAGAAAGCCGGTGCCTTGAGGATGCTGGACAGTATTCCTGAGGACTAATTAGAGCCAGGATGATTCTTTCTAGACTATTGCCCATTGCCACCGGGCGTGGCCCGGAATTTTTTGATTCGCGAGTAGAGGGTGGTGGGTTTCATTTTCAGAAGCTCTGCGGCACCATTCTCGCCAGTGACCCTTCCACCGCATTGTTGCAAGGCTCTTAGAAGGTTCTCTTCTTCACGTAGTTTCATTTCTTCATCAGTGAATATATTGTCTTCATTTTTAGCTACTGTGATTTTAATTTTTTTTCCGGGATTTTGGGTCGGTAGATTTAATGAAAGTTTGCCTCCCTTCGAAAGTATGGCAGCCCGTTCCAGCACGTTTTGTAGTTCCCTGATATTCCCTGGCCAGTCATAGGCTTGCAGGTCGTTCAAGTTTGCCTGTGTGATTCTTGGCGTGGGGACATTTAGTTTTTGTGAGGCGGTCTTCAGGAAATGGGTTGCCAGGGCAGGGAGATCTTCCATGCGTTCGCGAAGCGAAGGTGCTTCGATTGGGAATACGTTCAGTCTGTAAAACAAGTCTTGCCGGAACCGCCCTGTCTGCGCATCTTCTTTAAGGTCGCGGTTGGTGGCGGCAATAATTCGCACATCAGAGTGACGGGTTTTATCGTCTCCTACCTTTTCGTAAGTTCCTTCCTGAAGTACTCGTAGTAATTTACTTTGTAAGTCCAAAGGAATTTCCCCGATTTCATCGAGAAACAAGGTGCCTCCCTCAGCCATTTCGAACCGGCCAGCCCGGTCTTTGACAGCGCCAGTGAAAGCGCCTTTGATATGGCCAAAAAACTCGCTTTCATAAAGTTCTTTGGGGATGGAAGCGCAGTTGACTTTAATGAGCGTTCTTTGTTTGCGCGAACTACGGTTGTGGATCTCGCGGGCCACGAGCTCTTTGCCAGTCCCCGATTCTCCGGTGATGAGGACGTTGGCTTCGGTGGGAGCGACCAGTTCAATCTGACTTAAAATGGCTCCTAATGCCGGACTCCTGCCGATGATCTCACCATAGGATTGGGCTTCCAGAACTTCCTGGTTCAGATAGGCATTTTCTAATTCCAGTTGTTGCTTTAGTTTTTTGATTTCTTCTTCATCCAGCTTACGTTGACTGATGTCATTGAATACCACCACTGCTCCAATGCACTTGTCGTTTTTCAATATTGGAGTGCTGGTGTATTCAACTGGGAAGGAAGTGCCGTCTTTTCTCCAGAACACCTCGTCGGAAACTTTGTACACCTCGCCTTTTTTGAAGGCTGCATAAATCGGGCAGTCCAGAAACGAGTATGAACTGCCATCGGATTTGGAATGGTGCACCATTTTGTGTTGGCAGGCGCCGATCATTTCTTCCGCCGAGTATCCGGTCATTTTCTGGGCGGCAGGATTGATGAACGTGGTGTAACCCTCAGAGTCCAATCCATAAATGCCTTCGCCTGCAGAATCGAGAATAAGTTGAGTGGGGTACTTCATTATTTGTTTTCCGGTTAAGGGTTTAGCGGCTGTTTAGCAGTATTTTACACGATATTTTAAATTTTAATTACGAAAATTTATAAATTACGAAATATAGAATATTTTTTCTCCTAGGTGGTTTTCTCATAACTAATTGCTAATAAATGCTTTATTTGTGTTTATTTTGTTTGGCACGTTGCCTGCTATGTAAGGGGAAAGTGGTCAGCAATTCAAAATAAACTCAGGAGATTGTCGGATGAGCAAGAAAATCAAAACAGTGTTGGTGACAGGTTCTTCAAGTGGCATAGGGCTCGATATTGCCAGAGGGTTTTTAGAGAAGGGATTTAATACCGTGTTGAACGCGCGGAACGAGCAAAGGCTTTCTGATGCAGCCCGTACTTTAGGAAATGATGATCGCATTGCCTTGGTTCCCGGAGACATAGGCGACAAGGAGACGGGTGAAAAAATGGTTCGCGCGGCGGTGGATCGTTTTGGTGGTGTCGATGTGCTGGTCAACAACGCGGGGGTTTTTGGTGTGAAACCTTTTCTGGAAAATACGGAAGAGGATATTGATCGATTCATCCATATCAATCTTAAAGGAACTTATTTTGTGAGCCAGGCCGTAGTTCGGCAAATGAAGAAGCAGGGAGGCGGCAGTATTGTGAACATTGGCACGGTGTTGATCACGCATTCTATTGCAGGTGTTCCAGCCAGTGCTGCTTTGATCACCAAGGGCGGTGTGCATGCCCTTACAACCAGCTTGGCCAGTGAGCTGGCAAGCGACAACATCCGTGTTAACGCGGTGGCTCCTGGAATGATTCGGACTCCGTTATGGGGAGATGCGGATGTCGATGCCTTTGGAGGAGTGGCTTTAATGAATCGCGTTGGCGAGGTTCAGGAAATTACTGAGGTGGTGTTCAATCTCGCCACGGCAAGTTTTACCACGGGTGTAATCCTCCCGGTAGACGGTGGTTATGTTCATGGCAGGTCTTAATCAAAACTTATACTCACTTTAAAAATAAAGGAAAACATCATGCAAAGAATTCAGGCAATTGAAACAGACAAGGCTAATGGCAGAGTTAAGGATCTTTATCAGGAAGTAGAAAGTAACCTTGGCATGGTTCCAAATATGATCAAGACGATGGCCAATGCTCCGGTTGTGGCAGAAGCTTATATAAACTTCAAGAACCTGCTGGATGAGGGAGTTCTGTCAGAGCATTTGAAGGAACAGATTGCGCTTCATGTCTCGGAGTCCAATGGTTGTGCTTATTGCGTCTCTGTCCATTGTGCTTTGAGCAAGGGGGCCGGATTACGCGATGAGGAAGTTCGAGATGGGCGGCTGGGGCAATCGCCGGACGGCAAAACCCACACGGCTTTGCACTTTGCTGGTCGCATTCTTGAAACCCGGGGGGCTGTAACAACGGAAGAAGTTACGGAAATGAGCAATGCCGGTTTTACAGACGAAGAGATCACTGAAATCATTGCTTTGGTGGTGTTCACAATTTTCAGTAATTATTTTAACAACGTGGTCGGGACGCTCAACGACTTTCCTAAGGCTGCAGAGTTAGCTCTAAACTAAATGTTTCGGACCCGGAATTTTTTCGGGTCCGATCTTTAAACTATAAAGGGAAAAATAATGAAAACACCAGTCAGCGATATTGCATTTACGCCAGCGGTTAAGTTGCAACAGGAGAGGTTCGGATCACGTGCAGGGTACGCCAGCATGGAAGAGAAGGGTGGGTGGCAGAATGAGGTTTCGTCCGATCTTAAAGGGTTCATTGCGGAAAGGGATTCTCTATACATGGCGACCACAAGCTCTGAAGGGCATCCGTATATTCAGCACCGGGGAGGGGAGAAGGGATTCCTCAAAGTGCTGGATGAAAAAACTCTGGCCTTTGCTGACTTTTCCGGTAACCGTCAGTACGTCACTCTGGGGAATTTGTCGGAGAACAATCGGGCTTTTATTTTTTTGATGGATTATGAAAATCAGCGGAGGGTTAAAATCTGGGGAAGAGCGCAAGTTATAGAAGATGATGCCAGATTAACGGCTCAGGTGACCAGCTCCAGTTATAAAGTGCGCCCTGAACGTGTCATTACTTTCACAGTGGAAGCCTGGGACGTGAATTGCCCCAAACATATTCCACGTCGTTACACCGAAGATCAGGTTCAGACATTGAAAGATGAAATAAATAGATTGCAGGAAGAGAACAAGTTGTTGAAACGAGAAACAGCTGTACTTTGAACAGTCCAAACTAACAGAAGGTAAAATAAACTCAGGAAAACGAAATGACGACAAACTCAGAAGCGCGGCTCCCTATCCCCCCTTTTACACAGGAAACAGCGTCCAAGAAGGTACGGATGGCTGAAGACGCTTGGAATACATGTGATCCAGAGCGAGTAGCGTTGGCTTATACCCCGGAAAGTATTTGGAGAAATCGTGCGGAGTTTCTTTCGGGGAGAGAAGCTATTGTGCAGTTCCTTCAGCACAAGTGGGCGAAGGAATTGAACTATCGCCTGATCAAGGAGCTATGGGCTTATGATAATTCGCGTATAGCTGTAAGGTTTGCCTATGAATGGTGTGATAAATTTGATGCATGGCATCGTTCATACGGTAATGAGAATTGGGAGTTTGATGAGAATGGTTTTATGTGCAGACGTATTGCCAGCATTAACGATCTTTCTATTCAGGAAAAGGAGCGGAAGTTTTACTGGCCATCAGGACGTCGTCCAGATAATTACGAGGGGTTGTCCGAACTGGGCCTTTGACCCCGGAAGTAAATAGGCTGGGACTATTTAGGCAGAGATTACCGACCGATGGTCGGATAAAGCAATTGCCAGTCGGTCCCACGCCTGGTGGTTAGAGTTTGCTGGCGGGGGTAACTAGTGCGGGACCTTTGACGTGGTCTTCCAGAGTTTCGGCTTGTACTTTATCCTGCAATTTCATCAGGGCATCGATCACCATTTCGGGTCTTGGTGGACATCCCGGAATATAGACATCGACAGGGATGAGAGTATCAATCCCCATTACGGTGGAGTAGTTGTCGTAGAATCCGCCTGAAACCGTACACACCCCATAAGCGACCACCCATTTGGGTTCGGTCATTTGGTTATAGACCTTGGTAAGAATAGGGGCTTGTTTGTGGCTGATGGTTCCAACAACCATGAGCAGGTCGGCCTGCCTCGGTGAAAACCTTGGAAATGCCGCACCCATCCGATCAAGATCGTACCGGGGACCGGCGACAGACATGAACTCCATTCCGCAACATGCGGTGATGAAGGGATAAATAAAGAAAGAATATTTTCGTGCCCAGTTAATAGCCTGGGTCATTTGCGTTACGATCACATTGTTGCCAAGACTCATTTCTGTCTCGGTTCTGTATAATCCAGCCATGCCATCCACTCCCAAATTGAGGTTTATACCGCATCTTAAAATACTTTCAGCAAAAAATCCACTACTAGCCGTAGGGGCAACTGCAATATCTTTTTCGGCTGGTGAAAGGTGATCTCGGCTTTATGGGCTCTTGTCCCTCTCATAGGGTTCTGCCACAGGAGTGGTTTCTTGCCTGTGGGACTTAAACCAGTGTATAATTGGAAATAATCAAAAGTTCAATTCATTACGGAAGATCCGTGGTGGGTTATTAATTGTTGGAGAAAGGGAATTATGGATACCAGTGGCAACAAGACTGCCTTTGGCCAGGAAAGGGGCATGGCTGCAACCGAATCGATTGTTCGGATGAATTTGAGCAAAGATGGCAAAACCCTTGATCTCACTGCTACTTATTTGAAGGAATATGGAGCCAAGGATATCGCTCGCATGGAGTTTCTGCGGCCTTTAACGCATCTGGCTTTTGGGACGAATTTATGTGGCCCCAAAGGGGCGAAATATATAGCCCAATCTGATGTGCTGGTTAACCTGACTTCGCTGAATATGTTTTATAATCGACTGGGTAATGAAGGAATGAAATACATAGCGGTTTCAGATAATCTGTTGAGCTTACAGAACCTGGTGCTAACAGATAATGAAATTACCGATGAAGGGGCTTTGCTTTTTGCGAAGTTCATGCCTCTTTTCACCAACCTTGTACGTCTCGACTTGCGCCTCAACCGACTTAAGGATGAAGGAAAAAATGCCCTCAAAGAAGCGCAAAAAATGTCTTCTGTCAAACACCTGCTGTTGGATAAGGTAGAAGGTTTCCAAGTTAAAGGCTAGCCACTCGGCGTGGGGCCAATTAGCAGGCTTGTTGAGCCGAAAGACCGATTGTCCACAAAATGAAGAAAGTGCAACTTGCCAACGGAGGCACTCCGTCCACTCGGCGTGGGGCCAGCTAGCGATATCTTTATTGGGCGGACAAAGATTTATCTAGGATTTAAGAACTTCCACCCATGTCTCTCCATCAGCCTATGCCTATTAAGCCGCGCTAAACTGTTAACAGGCCATCTACGTTATTGTAAATTGCCTGCGGCGGCTCGCCGCTAGCCTGATGGATTCAAGGTTACCTTATCGTTGTCGAAGAGTGGTTGTATATCTCCGAAGTCTATCCCCGCAAGGTCCACACATTGATATATGTCAGAACTTTGATAAATAATTTGCCATAACCGGTTGCCCAGTTCCTGAATATTTTCGAGCAGGGGATCAATGCCTTTAGGGTGCTGAATTATGGTGAAGAGGTCAAGTTCTGTTGCTTTCCATTTATTCTGAATTTTAAAAATATCGCGATACAGCTCCAGTTCATGCTCAATGAGCGGGAAGGTACTTCGAAGAGGGTGGGCCTTTGTCGAGTTGGGGAAAAGGGACATAAACTCTTTTTCGATGCGCCCTGCTTTCCAGCTGGTGAGCAGATACCCGGTCAGATTGCCGTGCAATACCGAAATGGTTTTAACGAGGTGTTGAACCCTGTCAATATGCTCCGACCGCATTTCGTTTATTAAAACGGCTTTAGGAAAATCCTTGCTGATGCGTTCCTTTATCAGAAAAAGGTTGGCATAAAGTTCCCGCAGTACCGAATTCAAATTGGCAATGGTGACGGGGTCATCAGGGGCACGGGTCTCCTTTAAGGAAATCGTCTCTACTTCTAAATCCCTTTTGGTTGTTTCAATATAGTTGATTTGCGGGATATCGAGGAGGCTGTGAAAAACTTCGGATGAAAGAGCCAGATTGAGACCAAACTGCTCCTGCACAAAAGCGCGGATTTTTCGGCACTTAACCACATCTCGAAACGTTTCAACCGTTTGTTCCAAAGGTTCGCCCGTCTCCACAAAAGGTTCGACCTCTGTTCCAGGACCCAGCAGCTTTTTTAATATTCGTCTAGGGTCCCTCAAAAAAACCTCCTTTTTATTCTGATAGTTGAACAAGCCCTGTTATACTAACATCACATGTTAATAAGTTATTGCGATATTTTATAGGGTTGTAAAGTTTTAAAATTCTTCCAAACAGATAGTGAAACTACCGGTTCTAGAATGATGAGGGCCGTAACTTATAAATTATGATTTCTGCAAAAAATAAAATTTCTCTGGCTGACGATATTAAAGAAGCGGAGAACCTTTTAACTCTGTTTAGAGAAAGAGTAGAGAATGCATCAGAAATAATCGCTGATGGTGGGGATCCGGCGAAGGAAAAGTCCCGAATTCTCAAGCTGGTTTCTTTCCACAGGAAAAACCTTTCCGTGATCATGGGCATGGTCGATGACCTCACAGACCCCGATGCCCAAAATATAAGACACTCAAATTACTTTGCCCGATTGCAAGACATTGATCATATCCTGAAGGATATCCGGTCCATGGCTGAAACTATTACCTTAGAGCAATACGAATGCAAACTGGACCCCGTCAAGATGTCATTGTTCAAATTTCTTGACTCTATTTCGGGAGTATTTCAATTTATCACTCCGAATATTCAAAATGAAATAGATCTTCTCACTCGACATTACCGTCTGACCTCGAATAGCCAAGAATCCATAATACCTGAACTGGAAGTGTTGATTGAGGAATTCGAAGAAAATAAAATTTCTCTCGCCGATTTCACGAATGGCCACGAAAAAAATGGAGCCAAAATTTCAGGTTTCGATGACTTGCGAATTAAAGGGGGAAAGTTTTCCCAATATCAATTTTATGAAGCCGGAAAAAAAAGTTATGAAAAGATCAACGTATGTTTCCATCAATATTATAAAACATCCATGGATTTCATGTCCAAGAGGAAGACAGAACCGGATTTCCGAAAACTATTGGACCGAATGGAAAAGTTTCCTCAAAGTATTACGAAAATGGAGCAGTTATTTGAGATTCATTCCTGCATCAATCTGGTATATCAAAAAATCGGGAAAAAATATTCATTCCATGAACGATTCAAAGAACTCACCCCACCGCTTGATGAGTTCAATAAAATAAAAAACACTCTCATTTATTATCATCATGAATTTTTTGAAAAAAAGGTTAGAGAATTAGAAGCCAGCTTTGAAGAAGAAGCAGATCTGAAAAGGTTTGAGGATATTGTCGAGGAAGTCCGGAAACAGCTAGAAACCAAGACGACACCTTTCGATCGTTTGCAAATGATTTTTATCAAGTTGGAGGAAAAGAACTTCAATATTGTTTTGCAGCAGAAAGAAGCCGAAGACATCACAATCGAAATCACTCCTCATCATGAACAAAAATTTGGCAGAAAAAACCTGGAGAGGGTCAATATCATTATCCAGGAAATAGATTTCTGGTATCCGGTTGAAAGCAAACAGTTGCTGTTTCAGGACCTTGGCCTGATGACACGAAAATTTCAGAATGGTGAGCCGATAGATGAGGAAAGGTTTTATACTCTGATCAAGGCCTATGATAAGGAAATGGAAAAAAATACCCGGATTTATTACCCCAAGAAAATACAATATTTAAAAAATGTCTATAGCTTGTTTCACAATTTGATCATGAAGCAACCCAACCGGGTTAGGTTGGGCAGTCGCTTGCAAAATTCCAATATATGGAAAGAGATCAGTCCTCGGTTGAAAGTGGTTAGCAAGGCCCTGTTAGTGTTGAACTCTGAAAGCCCGTCGCTGGAAGGTAATGTTAATAAATTTGTTTTTATAAAAATTGCAACCGAAGAACTTTGTCAGCTTCTTTATGATCTTTCCATGCAATTATTTGCGGCCTATAGAAATGTTGATGTCAGAAGTGTAGGTAGCATGACAGATATTCTGTCAATTTATAACGAATTTTATGATGTCTACAGCCTGTGGTCGGTGTTCATCCATTATTTTAATAAAAACTTTATAGGTAATTTTTCAATCAATGAGGAGGTTGTGGCCAAGGTCACCAAAAGCAGCCATTGCCAAGCACGATTGAACCACTTTTTCCCGGATTCCGAAAACGAGCCTCAAAATACTTCAGGATAAAATTATGATTAAACAGGAAAGATTAAAGCTTATGCAGGAAGTCCCGTTTTTTAAGGATATTGACAGTTTTGAACTGGATAGAATGGCAGACTGTGACGACTACTTCTTGTATTTCAAAGAAGGCGAATACATCATTCACCAGGGTGAGTCTGAGACACCTGTCTATATTCTTCTGAAAGGGAAGGCGATCGTCACCCGCAATCAGAACCCTAATTCTGAACTGGCCAAAATGAAGTACGGTGCCGTTTTTGGGACGGTTTCTATTAATGAAAGCCCTCTGCGCCAGACTAATGTCATTGCTCAAAATGATGCGGTGGTGTTCAAAATAGAAAACGATTTAATCGAGTCCTTCGATGAGGAAACAAGCAAAAAGTTCTGTAAACTTCGCAAGGACGTCCTCCTGGAGCGACTAGAGAAGTTGACACTGGTCGTTGCTGACCTCAAAGCCGAAATAGCACTTTTAGCGGTGGAAGAGGGGGAGGAGAACGCGGAGTTTAACTGGGATTTTTAACCCACCTGATCCATTCCACAACCCTGCCAGTTTAAAGAGGGCAAAAATAAAAAGATAATGAGGTCTGTTGACAGTTGGAATTGATAGTGGAAACTGCTAACATTCCCCTCGCACAAGTCCCGATGGCTATCCAATTCCAGTCGGGACTTTACTAAATTGCACACACCGAGCAGGGGTGGCGGAATAGGTAGACGCAAGGGACTTAAAATCCCTCGAGGGTAACCTCGTGCCGGTTCGATTCCGGCCCTCGGCACTCCCATACGGGAGGGTAACTGGCTGACCTATCCATTAGTTGAGACATTTCCAGTGGGCTTTAAAAAGCCTGATCAGTTTGACTCTTCCTGAATAAAGCCCCCATTATTGAATGAGTTATGAACCCTGAATGGATTTCCATTCCATAAATAAAGTGACGTGTTATGAATATAGATGCAATACCGATAGGCGAAGCACCCCCGTGGGATATCAACGTTATCATTGAGGTTCCATTTGGTCGTGAACCGGTGAAATACGAAATGGATAAGAAATCCGGTGCTTTATATGTAGACCGCGTCATGCACACTTCAATGCGCTACCCTTGTAATTACGGATTTGCACCGCATACCCTTTCCGAAGACGGTGACCCCATAGATGTTCTGGTCGCATCCCCTGTAGAATTTTTGTCTGGCTGTGTCGTCCGTTGTCGGCCTGTCGGGGTTCTGAAAATGAAAGATGAAAAAGGGGCGGATGAAAAAATTCTTGCTGTTCCGGTTGATGCCCTGAATCCATATTATGTAGACGTCAAAGAATATTCTGATTTGCCTAAAATCCTGCTAGAACAAATCACTCACTTTTTTGCTCACTATAAAGATCTAGAGTTAGGGAAGTGGGTTGAATTGGAGGGTTGGGAAAATGCAACGCATGCCGCTGAGCTAATAGAGCAGGCTATTAAGCGAGCAGCCGCGGCCTAACTCTTTCTCCCTCGGTGGTTCACCAACGTGAATGACAAACAGTTGCTCGGTGCTATTGCTATTGGGTTAACAATCGTTGCGTATTTCCCCTATATAAGGTCCATACTTCAGAATAAAACCAGACCTCATGTTTTTTCCTGGTTAATTTGGGGGGCATCTACCTGCATAGTTTTTCTGGCTCAGCTTGCAGATAAAGGCGGGGCGGGCGCATGGGTAATAGGGTTTTCCGGCATTATTTCCATCTATGTCGCCTTTTTGGCTTATATCAAAAAGTCAGATAGCACAATCACCCGAATAGACTGGGTATTTTTCATAGTAGCCATGGCATCCTTGCCTCTATGGTATCTGACCTCTGACCCATTGTGGGCAGTGGTGATATTGACAACGGTCGATGTGCTGGGGTTTGCGCCTACCTTTAGAAGGTCCTACCTTAACCCCTTTGAAGAGCAGTTGAAGTTTTATGTGGTTATGGCACTGCGTAACCTTGTTGTTGTTCTCGCCTTGGAGAATTATTCCCTGACGACGGTGCTATTTCCTGCAACCATAGCGGTGGGATGTCTGATATTTTCCCTAATGGTTGTTTATAGAAGACGAGTGCTGTCTTAAGCCTGTCGGTTTATTTAATGGAGGACAGGGCTTCAATCAAAATGGCAGTTTTAAACCGCCTGGAAGAGAAGGAAGGCCTTTTGGAACCGCTTTGCTGGCGGCACCACTTTTAGCTTGATCCAACAACCCGCCATAAGCCGATCCGCTATCCCCTAAAATCTTGTTTTGACCGAGTAGACCGGAAAGTGAACCATTGGTGCCTGAAAGAACGTCGCCGGTTTTCGCTTGAATAGCAGCCATCAGGGAACTTTCGAAACCCTTCATCTTTCCGGCAAAGGCATTCTTGACGGCCTTGGAGACAATCTCGGAAAGGTTCGACTTTATATCCAACTGATAGTTTTCGATTGTTCCGCTGATTCCGACAGAAATATTGATCCGGTCAATATTTGATAACGACTGAGCGATGGTGTTGGCCAGTTCATTACCTTCCTGTTTGGGGATTGAAAGCTCAACCCTATCGAGTTCGGCTTTGAAATTCCCTTTCAAAATATTTTCATCAACGATGGTTAATTGACCCATGATTTTTGCAGAGCCGTTTTTCAGTTCTGCCTGACCTGTATTTTTCAGGTTGAGTCCTTGCATATCTATGTCAATAGAATCCAGTGATTGCGGGCCGGTCTTGTCCATCGTGATGTTAATAACAAAAGAATTAAAGTTTTGGTTTTTTCCAGATTGAAAATTCAACTTGGCGGGTTTCCCGTAAACGCTTTGATTGTCCGACAAATCTATTACTTCACCTTTTACTTCCGTGTCGAAAAGAATCAAAGACAGATCGCCATGCCTGAGCAAAAAGTCAGGATAGGGGGATGCCTTGGTAAAGGGGATATCGATGCCTTTGCCACGGACATAGACCTGTTCAGCGGGAGATGAACCTTTACCTTTATTAAGGTAAGGGCTGATAATTTGGTAGGCTTTCCAGGCTTTGTCGAGTTTTTCTTTTAACGGGCCTTCCAGCATTGAGCCGAGAATATTTTTTCCGCCACCTGGACTCAGCGAATATTTATTTTTCAATCGCTCAAAATCTTTTTGTGGCAGATTCTTTAAGTCAGCGACCTGTTGCTTCGCCATTTGGATATCTTTTTGGAGTTCAGATTTCATCGTGGTGATGCGTTTCATTCGATCCTGAATATCTTTTTGCAGGGTGTCGAATTCTTGCAAGGCTTTGGGGATTTCTGTCAGGTCTCCGCTTTTGACTTTTTCCTGCAATTCAGCCAACTTCTGTTTTGTTTCTTTGATAGCGTTTGGATTGAGATCGGTATCAAATTTTTTCTGCCATTTGGCTTTTAAATCATCAATCGTTTTTTTAGCCCGGTTTCCGATTTCGAGAGTTTCCAGTTTTTCGGACTTAAGGATCTCTTCGGGAGATTTCATGCTCAGTCCGCCCAGTCCGGGAAGAGCCAGACCTTTCTGGCCTGAAGAGCCTGCTTCTTGTCCCGCTTCTTGAGTGGATTCAACGCCTGCCGGAATTTGAGCGGGCTGGGTCCGTTTCTGGTTCAGCTTAATGCCATGGGCTTGAAGTTCGTCGATGATTATCTTACGTGAAACAATCTGGGCCCCATCGAGGTCCAGTGAAAGTTTTTCAAACTGGACCAGATTTTCCATATTGTTGTCGGGGTTGGCGACTTCGATGCCGGACAAAGCTACAGATTGTGCCAATAAAGAAGTGGTCAGGGAACCGATATCGATCTGGGTTTTTGCCGCTTGCGAACCTTTTTCTTCAATGCCCCTTTCGATCATGCCATCGAGGAACAGAATCAGGAATGCCCCAACCAGTCCACCGAGTAAAGCGAAAGCCAGAACTCCCTGCCATCGGAAAATTTTCATGATCCCCCTCCGGTGACAGTGTTGAACGCTTTCGCAAGTTTAAGAGATTTAAGAAAAGGGATTTTTTCAAGTAAGCCCATCAAATGTTCGCGGTATTTTCGAATGAGAAAATTAATGAGGAAGAACAGAGGTATTGCTGAAATTACAGAAAAAATCAGGCTCCCCATAACAAGTGTATTGTTGAGTCGGTCAAAGAGAAAAATCGAATTGCTGAAGAATCCATTCCAGAACTCTTGCATTCCTTCTGAGGTCAGAACCGCCAAACCAATTTGATGAAACAACGGATCAAGAATGTAGGCGATGCCTGAGAAAAAGAACAATCCAATAAGTAGAAGAGCGAAATTCAAATTAATGATAAAGGCAAGAAACAAAAGGATGATATTGTGCGGTGTCCACAGTGGCATCAGGCCGATTATGCCACCAAACGCCAAGCCGAGACTGAGTTGCCAGGGCTTCTCATTAGAGTTTAAAGCTTTGAATACTTTTAAAACCTGCCTGATCATGAATCTATCTCCTTTTGGGCATTATAACGGGATTTCCGATATGGGAAAGGGAATTGCCAACAGATTGCCCACTCCAGTGTGCGGGAACGAGTATGAATTCGTCAAGCGGAGAAATGGGTTTTTTCGTCAGGTAAAATGAAGGCTTTTTATACCCCTTTGAGGCATGAGATTTTTGGTAGGGGGTAGCTACGGGTTTTTGTAAAGGTATTTGACGGTTTCCAGGGAGGGATAATCAGATTTTAGTTTTTCGAGTAACAAAGTGAGGGCAATGGATTGCTCATCGCTCATTTCGTCTCGATTGCCTATCACACAAACCCCAACACTGATATCGTTATGTTCCGGGTGGTGGAATCCTACTCTTGAGGCATGTCTTCCCATCAAAGTTGTGCCTTGTGCTGTAATGATGAAATGGAAACCGATTTCAGGCTCGCCTTCATCGAGGTGCGATTGTTTGATGTCTTCGTAGGTTGACGAATCTTCTCCCGTAAAGTGGACGAGGACAATCTGGGTGTCCTGCCTTGCTTTTAAATTTTCATGTTTCATGGTCAATTTTCCTATTCGGATTATATTGTATTATAGAAAAGAAAGTGGTCCTGAATAAGGAAAAACGGGTCACGTCATGAAATGATATTTATTGATAACTATCTATAACATTTTCGAGTCTCATTTATGCGTAAACGTATTTTAATTGTTGGAGGGGTGGCAGGTGGGGCGACTGCCGCCGCACATGCCCGAAGAGTGTCGGAGGATGCTGAGATTATTGTTTTTGAGCGTGGTCCGTATGTTTCTTTTGCCAACTGCGGGCTTCCTTATTATATCGGGGGTGAAATCCAGGACAAAGATGACTTGTTAGTTCAAACCCCGGAAGGGTTGAGGTCACGGTTTAATCTGGATGTGCGAGTGATGTCTGAGGTGCTCGAACTTGTTCCATCAAAGAAACAAATTAGAATTTGCGACCTGAACTCTAATAAGGAGTATTGGGAAACTTATGATGATCTGGTTATTTCAACTGGCGCAAGTCCTTTAAAGCCTCCAATTCATGGAATTGATCAGGAGGGCATTTTTTCTGTGCGAGGCATTCCAGATGTGGAGGCCATACTCAATTGGATCAATGATAAAGAGGTCGCCAATGTGGTGGTGATAGGAGGAGGATTTATTGGTCTGGAAATGGTGGAACAACTTCATAGGCGAGGGTTGAGTGTCACTCTGGTGGAAGGCCTGCCTCAGGTGATGGCCCCACTCGACCCAGAAATGGCCGCGTGGCTCAATCAGGAGCTTGACTCCAGAGATGGTGTAATGCATTTGAATGACCCTGTTGCCCGTTTCGATAAACCTGAAACCAACGCGAAGGGAGCCGCTGTTGTTGAGTTGAAAAGCGGGGCACGTATTGCTGCGGATATGGTTATTCTTGGGATTGGGGTTCGCCCCGAATCAGAGCTGATAAAAAATGCTGGTTTGGAAACGGGTGATCTGGGAGGGATCAGGGTCAATGATAATCTCCGCACCAGTGATCCTTGTATCTGGGCATTAGGGGATGCTATTGAAGTACGTGATTTTGTGACGGGGGAATGGACCTTGGTTCCACTTGCGGGTCCAGCAAACCGACAGGGACGAATTGTTGCTGAAAATATTTTTGACGGTTCGATGAAATATTCAGGAACTTGTGGCACAGCTATTTTAAGATGCTTTGAAATGGTTGCCGCTTGCACAGGAGCTAATGAGAAAACTTTAAAAAAGCAGAAAATCCCTTATGAAGTCGTTCATTTGCACCCCGCGTCTCATGCAAATTATTATCCGGGCGCGCAACGGATAGCCATGAAAATTTTGTTTGATCCCAGTAATGGCCGATTATTGGGAGCACAGGTTCTGGGTAAGGATGGTGTGGATAAACGTATCGATGTGTTGGCCACGGCTCTAAAATCTGGCCTCACAATTCATGATTTGGAAGACTTGGAGCTAGCATACGCGCCACCTTTTGGGGCGGCGAAGGACCCTGTAAACCTGGCTGGAATGGTAGCTCAACATGTTCTCCAAAAAGAAATTCAAAATACCCAATGGCACGAAGTAGCGACCCTGGACTCTCAAAGTTCTATCCTCCTGGACGTTCGCGATGATGATGAAAGAGAAGAAGGCTATATTCCGGGCTCTTGTCACATTCCTCTGCCTGAGCTTCGTCAGAGGCTTGCAGAATTACCCAAAGACCGGGAGATCATTGCATATTGCCAAACGGGTCAGCGCTCCTATTTTGCCTGCCGACTATTGATGCTAAATGGTTTCAAAGCCCGGAACTTGACGGGAGCTTATCGAACCTGGAAAATTGCGCAGAATGAAAAGCCTTAGTTGTAGATTGCTAACCGTGTGGATGTACCCTTAAAGTAAAATTTTTGTAAAAGGATTTCGAATGGCAAAGCTCATTAAATCTGTTTTAGTGATTGGTCTTGGTCGTGTAGGAAGTTTGGCGGCAATTTTATTGCAGTCGAACGGTTATCAGGTCACCGGCTTTGATACCAGTCCGGATGAAGATTACCCATTCAAGGTGATCTCAGCATCTGTTACGGATGAAGTTGCCTTGGAGCAGGCGATTGCCGGACATGACGCCACACTCACTTGTCTGCCGTTTTATTTGAATCTGGCAGTGGCCAAAAAAGTGTATCAGTCTGGGAGGCATTATTTTGACCTGACGGAAGATGTCCCCACCACGACTGCAATTAGAGAAATGTCAGAGTCGGCAAAAGGGCTCATGGCCCCGCAATGTGGTCTGGCACCTGGATTTGTCGGAATTTGCGGGGCGCATCTTGCAAAGGGATTCGAGCGTCTGCGCAGTATGGAGCTTCGAGTCGGGGCTTTGCCCCAACATCCACGCGGACTTCTCGGTTATGCTTTTAACTGGTCTGCTGAGGGAGTGGTCAATGAGTATCTCAATGACTGCGAAGTCATTCAGGATGGACAACGAGCCAGTGTGCCCGCGATGGAAGGACTGGAAACCATTGTGATTGATGGCGTGCAACTCGAAGCCTTCACCACTTCAGGAGGGCTGGGCACTTTGTGCGAAACGTATGATAGGAAAGTGGACCATTTAAATTATAAAACCATCCGCTATCCCGGACATGGCGAGTTAATGCGGTTTTTCTTTAACGAGTTGTATATGAGAAACCGCAGAACGGAAGCGGGGGAAATTCTGGTTCACGCCAAGCCACCGGTCAAGGATGATGTCGTTTACGTTCATGTTGCGGTGGAAGGGTGGAAGGAAGAGAAACTGGCGCGAGATGAATTTGTGCGCAGTTATTTTCCGAGAGAGATCAAATCACGAAACTGGAAAGCCATTTCATGGACCACTGCTGCATCGGTTTGTGCGGTTATAGAACTGGTTTCTCAGGGAAGCCTGCAACATCATGGGTTTTTAAAGCAGGAGGATATATCGCTGGAGTTGTTTCTAAACACACCGACCGGGCAATTCTTCAAATAGTATTTGGGGTCAACCTGAGAAGGAAGGCCGGTTTAGTTAATACCTCTGAAGGTTGGTAAATATTCTTTTCCCGAACTTAAATTAATTGATCCCGCTCACAGTGGCAGAGTCATCCATGGTGGTTGTTGCGGCACTATCATGCGTGTCACCGACAAACTCCATGGCAAATCCAGTGGTATTACTTTCTATAACCACTGCTCCCCAGAAGCTGAGCATGGTAATGTCTCGAAAACCTCCGACACTGACCTCAGGATTACTGGCTACCGGATTTAAATGAAGAAAACCATGTTGAAATGCAGAGTTTCCAGTGATTAGCTCGACATCGGTCAAAGAGGTGCTATTGATGCTGGGGTGAGTGGATCGAACGATAAAAAGACGCCTCGTAGCATTCCTGCCAATTGTGAAGGACGTGGCGGAACCGAATAAAGTTCCATCATTTTTTATAGCTCGAACCGTGACACCAATCTGTGATGCCATATTGGAAAGTGAAGGGTGAGTGACTGAGATAAATGAATAAGAGGTGTCGTCTGACTGCCAATAGGACGAGATCACTCTCTTGGTATTGTCGAATGGAGCGATTGAGGTGAAGGCTGATGAGGCAATCTGTCTGAAATTTGAGACAGTAAAGGCTGTGTTTTGAAGAGTCAGGCGATTGTCGGCTGCAAAAGGGCTTCCTTCTGCGACCCCGGTTACGGCACCATTAAATAAAACATTGGGATTAGAGAAATTTTGAATCCGAGTTTCACCGGAACGGGATGCACCCATGATGGTTTGAAAGCCATTGTTGCTGTCAACAAAACCATGGTTGAAACTGAAGGGGATATTTGTATTATCATCGGTGCGGTCGTGGCGCGCAGCCATATTATGTCCTATCTCATGAGCGACTGTAAAATTAGCTGCAGCACAGTCGGTTTGAGTTACTGAATAGCCAAAGGGAGCAAAGCTTGTGGATACAGTTTCCATCAAAAATCCGAGGCCACATAGGCTATTATCCCCATCTACCAGGATGGCTACGAGATCTGCGTTATTTGCATCTCTAAGAGCGTGAAGTCCTGGGATTGATCCATTTTGGGCGGAGTTTAAAAATCCTGAAAAAGTAAAGCTGTTTTCTGAGAAATTTATCTGTGAGCTGCCTGCCTCACGGATGACATGACTCACCCCACTGTTAGAATAGGCAGCATTGGTAACGGAAACTGTCAAATCAATAAGGCTTTCTATCGCGCTGGTTCCACCTTCTTTAAGACGAGCTTCCTCTGTGTAAACGAACAATACATCGATTATCGAGCCATCATCTGCCCGAGTTTCAGGGGTTGTAACACTGGCACTTTTTTCGAGGTTCAGGACGTCAGGCGTGGTGTTAGATAATGGAGCATCCTCTTTTGTGTCTTGACCTATTCCTAGGTTAATAGCGGGGTTCTGTGTGGGTTGGTTGTCCTCGGTGGATGTAAGTGGTTTTATAAAAGGAGTTACCGGTTTACTTGTGGGAGGAAACTTGGAAGGATCGATTTCGTAAACCGCGTGAATTCCTTCGGTGATATACCGTACCTGGTAGCTGAAATTTGGTTTTGAGATGCTTCCTAATACCATATTATCTTTCACAACTAAAACGACCTGGCTCATTGGAATGTCTTTGATTTTCCCATACCAGGAATAACTGCCAGACCGGTTTTTTCTTATTTTATCAATAAGAGTTGTGAACTCAAATCCGGAAAAAAAATTCAGGATCAATTGAATTTCATCTCCCGGCTCAGCGGTATACTTATCTTCGGGATTCGGTAGAAGGTTAAAGTTAATATCTACTAAACGGGAGCGGACAATAGTAGGGTCTTGTCGAACCGGTATGTCCGGGGCATAATCCGGGGTTGCGAACAGGTAGGGGGGAAGGTGCTGCTCTTCTTCAAGGGCCTCTGCTTTCCATGCAACAGTTAAGGCTACGGTCAGGCCAAGCACCAGAAGAATTATTTTATGAGAGTGTCGCGAAAGAGTATGTTTAAACCATTGCATAATCTGGATCTAAATTTGTGAGTGATGAAATGCCGATGGAAAAGTTATACTTTGTCTTTCAATGCAAGTAGAGCGGCCTATTATTTGTCAGTTTAAGGAAATGGTTGATATCAATTGATACCCCGGGCAACCCCACTAGAACTTCCTGCAACTCCGCTTAATTGACTATCCCCAAAGTTCCGCCCTATTGTGGAGTCATGAGCATCGCCAATGAATTCCATGAAAAATCCAGTTCCGCTGGATTCAACAAAAACGACACCCCAAAAACTTAATTGACTGAGATTATTGTATTTTCTTATTGAGTTTACGGTTGTTGGGACTATCGGGTTTTCATTTATGGAGACTGCCCTGATATTGCCAAACTGGGCTGAATCTGCAGCAAAAATTAAATGGGTTCGTGAGTCAGTAAAAGAAGAATTGGAAGCGTTTATAGAGGAATGCGAATTATTCACAATAAATATTCTATGAGTTTCCCCTGCATCAATAGTGAATATTGCAGCCCGTCCTGCTGCACTATTAGGGACAGTGGTCATGCTCAAAACTTCGAGTGCTACACCCACTTGGGTCAAGGCTGTGTCGAGAGATGAATGATTGATGGCTATAAAAGTATAACTGTTATCAGGCACGGACTGGGCGTATGGAGCTATTACAATTCTAGCTTTATCATCTGTAGAGGGCACTGTTGTTACTTGAGCAAAGCCTGCAGAAGAAAGTGAAAGCCATATGACCAGTACCAATAGGAAGAAAGCTAAATATTTTTTGGGAGATATTAGATGTATTTTTTTTCTTTCGTTTCTCATTTCAGTCATTTAATTTAAACCTAATTAACCCCACTTACGGTGGCAGAATCATCCATGCCGGGTGTGGCGGCACTATCATGCATGTCACCCACAAACTCCATGGCAAATCCTGTAATGTTGTTTTCTATAACCACGGCACCCCAAAAATTGAGCATAGTGATATCCCTCCTCCCTCCTGTCGGTGTAACAATAGTAGGGTCCGTTGCTACCGGATCGACTCTAATCCCTCCATGCTTAAAGGTTGTTGTTCCAATTAGAAATTTAGCAGAAGGGATGGATGAAATTGTAGGATGGTTTGAGCGAACTATGAAGATTCTTTCGGTACTTCCCGCAGAAATAGTAAATGTAACGGCCGTGGCAAAAGCCACATTATCATTTTGAATGGCGTTGACAACCAGACCTACCTGCGAGGCAATTGAACTTAGGCTTGAATGGGAAACGGCGATGAATGAATAGCTCCCTGAATCAGATTGCCAGTAGGGTGAAATGACCCGACTTTTGTTCTCAATACCCCATGCAGAATCCAGACGAGAAGACCAGAAAGCATCGACCATAAGAAATAGTGCAATTAGAATAAATTGAGACGACTTCATAATATTATTTTGGTCATACCGCTAAAATTAGACAGACCTGTCCCTAAAGTATATATAGCGGATTTTTTATCGGATAATCTGAGCGCTAAATTCCACGATGTTTGGAAGGCAGGGGTAAGCTTGGCTCAAACCTTAATTAAGCGAGCGACTATTATTGGTGTGGTGTGAGCGTATTTTGGCTAAGAGTAGGTATGGACCTTGATTTCAGGGTCTAGCTGGGATCGGAGATGATTTTCAATGACCCGCAATGTGCCACCTGTGGAACTCGGACATCCCCCACAAGCACCTTGGTAACGGATCCGGACGATATGTCCATCCACTTCGATCACTTCCAATCCTCCACCATCATTTGCCAGTGCAGGGCGAACGGATTCGTCAAGAACGGCCTCAACAATGATGACTTTTTCATCATCGGAAAGTTGAGGATATTTTGTCATATCGAAACCTTCAAGCATGGATGCAGAAACTTCATTATCCCCTTCCTCATACTTCACTAGATCTGCTTCGATAATATTTTTGACCTTGTCTTTAAATATTACCCAAAGATCGGCAGAAATCAGAGTGACAGAAACAAAGTTCTCGCGCAAATAGACCATTTCAACGATATCAAGGGCGAACATATTATGGGCAAAGGCATCAGCTTCCAAAAGGCCACCTTCTTCAATGGTTTTGGAGCCTTCATCAAGCACTGTCTGGTCCAGTATAAATTTCACCGAGCGAGGGTTCGGGGTCAGTTCAATTTTTTCAACGGAATAAGATTGGGTTTCCTGCATAGGTCTTCCTTGGTAAAGTTAGCCTTCTTTTTAACTTAAGATGGATTCCCAGTAGATCGGGTTCAAAAATCTTTCTCCCGATTCTGCTATTCCTGAGTATCACTCCTTGACAATGTATTATACAGGCTTTACATTAAATATAAAAAGATATCTTTATCTTTTTATGGCTTATTTGGAAGTGCTGGGCTAGAGACAAACATTTGTGTGGAAAGGGTTGAAAAATGAAGATCACCGATCCGGTAAAAAGTTTTGTGAAGAACAATTCTGGTTGTGCTGCAGTTTTTCAGGAATTGAACATCGACTTCTGTTGCGGGGGTGATGTGTCGCTTCAAAGTGCCTGTGAAGAAAAGGGTCTGAAAGCAGATGCGGTCTATCAACGTCTGACGGAGTTGCAATCTTCGTCCAGTGATGAAAAAGATATTTCAGGCTTAACGCCGGGAGAATTGACCGCTCATATAGAGTCCACGCACCATGTTTACCTTAAGGAGGCGTTACCGCGTTTAACGATATTGATGGAAAAAGTTTGTCAGGCTCATTCCCCTCGGCATCCCGAGTTGAAACCTTTGCAGACTGTTTTTGAAAGTTTGCGGGCAGACCTCGAACCACATCTGCTCAAAGAGGAGCGGGTTCTTTTCCCTCTGATACTAAAATTAGAAAGCGATTCATTAGGGATGAAAATGCAAACTACAGCGGGGCCGATTCGGGTCATGCGTCATGAACATGACGAGGCAGGAAACTTGTTAAAGCAAATGAGAAAACTTGCAAATGGTTATGTCGCACCGGAAGATGGTTGCCAGTCTTTTGAGCTTTTGTATGAAGAGCTGAGGAAACTGGAGGAAGACACGCATCTTCACATTCATAAGGAAAATAATCTGCTATTTCCCGCTGTTGAGGGGAAGGAAGAAGTTTCACCTGTTTCCTAAGCGGGTTTTTCGTGAATATTAAGGCCACTGCTCATTGAGTCCAGTGTTACGTGGGCTAATATTTTCCGCGAATATGTGAAGAGACATCTTTTAAATAAAAATCACTCAGGGCTTTGTGTGTTTCATCGGTCAAGGGGGATAAGGTGCTAGCCGCACAATTGTCGGCGACCTGTTGGGGATTTTTAGAGCCGGGAATCACAACAGTGACCGCTTCAAAATCGAGAACCCATCTCAAGGCAAACTGCGACAAGTGTTCCGGTGCGATTTTTTTCAGCCCTTCAACGAGTTCGAGTCCTTTTTCAAATGGGAGTCCAGAAAAAGTTTCCCCTACATTAAACTCCTGCCCATCACGATTGTAGTTTCGGTGATCGTTCTTGGCGAATTTAGACTCTTCATTCAATTTTCCAGAAAGCAGTCCAGAGGCGAGTGGTAGACGAACGATAAGAGCCACCTGTTTTTCTTGTGCTTCTTTGAAAATAGAGGTTATGGCTTTTTGGCGAAAAATATTGAAAATGATTTGTAATGAAGCCACCCCTTCTTGCTGCAGACAAATTTGAGCCTCTTCCATTGACTCGACACTGAACCCGAATTGTTTGATTTTCCCTTCTTGTTTTAAGGTTCTCAGCCAGTCAAAAACATCTCCCTGTCGAAGAAGGTCAGTAGGCGGGCAATGTACCTGGGTCAGGTCCAGGCTTTCCATCCCCAGGCGTTTCAAAGAATTTTCAGTGTGTTCACGAAACTGTTGCTGAGAGAAGTTGTCTGGCCAACCGGGCCGGGGGAACCTGCCAAGTTTAGTAGCGATCACCACTTCTGAAGATAATGATTTAACAAATCTGCCAAGCCGGGTTTCTGATAGGCCTTCGCCATAGCAGTCGGCGGTATCGAAAAAGTTCACTCCATTTTCAACAGCAGTTGCGAGGACTTTTTCGGCGGTGGAATCATCAACATCCCCCCAGTCAGCGCCAAGTTGCCAGGTGCCCAGCCCAATTTCTGAAACATTAGTATTGCAAAATTTCCGGTATTTCATGTTGTCTCGCGAAAAAAATGATAAATTGGGGGGATGAGCTCCCATTTCTCCATACGCCTATCTTGTTCCGTTTGTCATAGCATTTTTTATACTACAGCAAAAGGGCTATTAATTATTTTTGTGTTAACCGGAATTTTTGAGACAGAGACAGCAGTGGCTGTGGACTTTAAAACCTATCTTCAGGGAGCCCGGGCTGAAATTTTGCATCACAAGGAAATCATTCGCGAAGACCCTCTGGATGCGATCGCTTATTTTGAATTGGGCAGGTCCTATCTTGCTCTGGGAAAACACGAGGCTGAAGTGGAGGCCTATAGGGAGGCGATCCAGCTTTACCCCAACTATACTGCGGCGCATTATAATCTGGCCATGGCCTACGATTTATTAAAGGCTGGTCCCAACGCTATCAAGCACATGCTAAATGCCTTGGATCTGTATTCTGAAAAAAGGAACCATGCACGAATTAGAAATGCACAACGCCAATTAAAACGCCTATATTTAAAATACCCAGGTAAAACGATAACGCCAGAAAACTTAGACTAAGAGGTTGCTATAAAGAATGATTTTTCTTTGATAGTGATTGATTTTTCGCTGATTAAGAGGGGCACCGCAATCGTGGGGATTGAAAAAGGTGATAGAATTTTTTATAGTGAAGACGATATCATATAATTTCGGGTCGGGGTCGAAAGAGTTCTATGTTTGTTATTAAAGAATACCGTAAGGGGAAAAAAATTGTTCGTCAGGGTACTCATGGTACTAGCGCGTTCCTGATTAAAAAGGGAAAGGTTGAAGTGTACCAGGAGGATGCTGAGGGCAATAAAAAAATACTAGCCGAACTAAAAGAGAATGATCTGTTTGGGGAAATGGCTATGATCTCAGCCGGGGAACGTAGTGCATCGGTAATAGCTCTGGAAGATTGTGAAGTCGCTATTTTGACCCGCGAAAAATTCCTTGCTCTTCCGGACACCAGCCCCGCCGTGGTCCGGTTGCAGGGCATTATGAAACAACGCCTCAAAAATAAATAATAGCTAACGAATTATCTGTAAAGCTTGCGAAAAGATTTTTCCTCTGTTTTACCCAATTGCAATCCCACACATTGAAGGCTAGTATTAAGACATGGAACAAGACTTTGAACCGCTAAAAAACCGACTCAGGGAAATTTGTGGTCGACTGGATGAGGATGAGAAACTTTATTTCAGTCCTCTTATTGAAAACTTCAAGGGCCAGACTCAGGAGTTTCAACGCATCATGCGTGACCTTGGCAAGTTCGGAGAAAAAATTGGAGAAGGAAGTACATTCAAAGTCTGCCGGGAAGTCCAGCACCTATTTGATGACGCGTTCCGCAAAAATAAGTGACCAAGCATGTTGATGAGTGCCCACCTTATTGTGCACGGCAAGGTGCAAGGCGTCTGGTATAGAGCTGGCACACGCAAGCAGGCTTTGCAAATGGGTCTTTGCGGTTGGGCAAAAAATTGTCTGGATGGCACTGTTGAAATCCACGCTGAAGGAAAAAAAGAAATCCTTGAACAGTTTATCAACTGGTGCAGAAAAGGCCCGCCTGCGGCTCATGTCTCTGCTTTGGATATTGAATGGGTCGAACCTCAGGGCCTGACCACCTTTGAAATACACCACTCGTGATAGCCATCAATGGGCTGATTAAAAAATACGACGCGCTCCTGGCGGTGGACGGGCTCAATCTGAAGATCCCCACCGGGGAGTTGTTCGGTTTCATTGGTCCCAATGGCGCGGGCAAAACCACCACCATCAAAATTTTAGTCGGTCTTCTCAAACCTTCTTCAGGGACCATCCATATCGATGGTGTGGATATTAAGCAAGACCCTATTCGAGTAAAAAAAATCATCGGATACATCCCCGACCGACCGTTTCTCTATCACAAACTGACAGGTTGGGAATATCTGGAATTTGTTGCCGGTCTATATTCAATGAATCAGGACATCGCACATGAAAAGGCAGAAAATTTTTTCAAATTTTTTGATTTGCAGGATTTCGCAGATGAACTGATCGAAGGTTATTCACATGGTATGAGGCAGAAGCTGGTCATTGCCGGGGCGTTGATCCACAGTCCTAAAGTGGTCATAGTCGATGAGCCTTTGGTGGGGCTCGACCCTAAAGGAGCACGTCAGGTAAAACAATTGTTTCAGGATTTATGCGAAAATGGCACCACGATTTTTATGTCCACTCATTCTTTAGGAGTGGCCGAAAATATGTGCCATAGAGTTGGCATTATCCAGAAAGGAAAAATGATTGCAGTGGGAACGGTCGAGCAATTGCGCTCCCAAGCCGAACATCAGCATGGCGATCTGGAAGATGTGTTTCTAAAGTTGACTTCGTCCTCTGGTGATGGGGGTGATCCGCAATAATTCGCGTTTCAGGATATTATATTAAGAACTGATTTTTGTATGAAGAAGGAGTTTTGAAATGAGTGAAGTCAGTAAATATATGAGTACCCAGATTTTTTCAATAAGCCCTGATAGATATGCTTATGAGGCGGTTGATCAAATGTATGAGAATAAAGTTAGCGCACTTTTAGTGAAGAAGGGTGGGGAATACGTTGGGATCATTACAAAAACGGATTGGATGTTTCTTGTGTTAAAGGGTGAGTGCGATCCCAAAGCGTTAAAGATATCGGAAGTGATGACAAAAATCGCAAATACCATTGACGAGAATCAAACGATTTCTGAGGTGTGCAATATTATAGAAACAAAAAAAATTCGCCATGTCCCCGTGACAAGAAACGGTGAAATCGTGGGGATGTTTTCTGTCAAGGATTTAGAAAAATACTATATACAATTGCACAAGAAAACGGATTTTTGAATGCCTGTCATTGGTCAGCTATTGTGACTGTTTAAACACCACTTCAACAGTCAGCGTTTGGCTATCGCGTTGGAGCTGAAAAGTGGAGCGGTCGTCGAATTTTTTGTGGCCCAATAATTCCAGCACATCGTCCACGCTGGACAGGGCTTGACCATCCATGCTGACTAACAGGTCGCCGGGTTTCATGCCTGCGGCTTGGGCGTTTGAGTTTTTGCCCACGGCTTTGATGCGTACACCTTTTTCCTGAGCAAGTCTAACCCCCAGTTTTACTTTGTTCTGACCGGGCACGCGGTATTCCACCTTCCAGGCATAATCTGCGGCATATAGAGGGATGGAGACTTTTTTTACTACCATTTCTCGGTCCTTCAATGCCTCAGGCACTTCGGTGATGTCGGGCAAAATAATTGAATATTGATGCGGTATTCGACGGTAAGCGCGTTTGGGAATGCCAAACCCATATTGAACATGAAACCCACCCGCCAGCACCACCAACTTCGTATCTTTATTAACGGGATTGCGCAAAAACTCCGCCACTGTTTGGGCCATGGTTTCTTCCCACAGCAATAACATGCGATAAGGTTTTTCCAATGCCTTTGCTGTGTGGCCGCCAAACGCGGACATTGAGAATGCCCGATGGTAAGGATCGGAGTCGTCTATTTCCGGGTACAGCTTGTCGCCGGGTGCCGCGTCGCCTGAGCGAAAATGGTTTTCTACTTCACGAGTGGATTTAAGTCCGACCAGTGGTAATCCTTTGGACTTGGCGAATTCGAATATCGGCTGGTAGAGACCAAACCCGCCGCCCCAATTGGACTGGAAGAGATGTCTGAATTCCTGATCTGATAGTTGGTTTTGATTGAAGAGGTTCAGTTTCTTTTGGCCTGAGCGGCGGAACATTTCGAGTCCGATAGCCACCGGGTATTTTTTCGCTAGAAATTGAATGACCTGCAATTGAACTTTATGAGCTTCAATATTGTCGTGGGTTTCTCCGATGTATATGACCCGTGAGGCCGAAATGGAGTCCATCATTTGTTCCCGGCTGACCACCACTCCGGTCGGAAGATGGAGAATTTGCCCCGCATCCAAATCTGCAAGACTCCGGTAGGGTGAGCCGGAGTTGGGCATAGAAAAGTCCTCGGAATAGCTTTCACGGGATAAAAGCAATAACCAGAATAAAAACAAAGTCGCCAGGACGATTCGGATGGTTTGTGTGACTGGATTTGGGTTCATGGTTTTGGGGTCTTGACTTTATGGGTATTTTTGTCGATAATCGCTAGCTTCACAATAAGATGGCCTTAAAGCTAAGTGCGGAAGCATTGGTACCGGAGAATTGGTATCGAAGTATTAATTTGTGCCATCATAACAGTTGCTCACCCCTGCTAAAAAACTCAGGGTAGAAAGGAGAGATTTTTGGAAGTCACAGTTTACCAAAATCAAGTTGAAAAAGCCTTAAAAGTATTAAAACGACAAATGACCAAAGAAGGCCTGCTGAAGGAGCTTAAGCGCCGTAGGTTTTATGAGAAGCCTTCCGTAAAGAAAAAGCGCAAGCAGAAGGAGGCTAAGAAGAAAAGAAAAGCCGCTATGCGTCGCATGCGATCCTATAACCGGCTTTAGGCCTCGTTAGAAAACTCTTCAATTGGTCCCGCCTTCAATCGTGAAGGTCGGGCACCGGCTTTACCCGTTATCCTGCATTTTTTTCTGACGCAAACTTTCGTAGAAGACCACTGCGCTAGCTGATGCCGCGTTCAAGGATTCCAATTGTCCTTTCATGGGAATCGAGAGCGTGACATCGCATGATTTTTTCAGCAAAGGTCTAATGCCTTTTCCTTCCCCCCCAATAACTAGAGCCACTGGAGTATCAAACTTGTATTGGTAGCAAGGCACCTCTCCATCTGGCACGACTCCAGCGACCCAAAACCCGGCTTCTTTGAGTTGTTCGATACAGCGGGCCAAATTAGTGACCCAGGCGATAGGTAAATACTCAATGGCCCCAGAGGAACATTTTGCTACCGTTTCGTTTAGAGAGGCTGTACCATGCTTGGGCAGGATCATCCCCTGAATTCCCAGTGTTTCCGCTGACCGGATGATCGCACCCAGATTTTGCGGGTCTTGAATTCCATCCAGAATGACGAGAGTTGGCAGCGAACTTTTTTGAAATGCTGTTTCTATCAGCCCTTCCAGTTCAAGAGTCATGACGGTGGAAAAGTATCCTGCGATCCCTTGATGCACCTGATTTTTAAACTTGTTCTGGAAGGCAGACTTAGGCAGAGGCTCGATGGGGATTCGGTTATCCTTGGCCAGTTCGATCACAGCCTGAACCCTTGGAGGGGCTTTACCCTGCTCCACAATCAGTCTGTAGCAACGCCGTTTAGAGGCTAAAAGTGCCTCCCGTACCGGATTGATTCCGACAATTAAAGACTGTTCTGTAGGTTTCATCAGTGGTTAAATATAAAAAGGGTCTACAATAGCGTCAGGTTTTTTGCTGGACGAAAAGCTCTGAATGGACTATAACATTATGAAAACAATGGGCTTATTCAGCTAAGGTCCGTTGGCGATTGCTAAGCGGTTACGAACCGGTTTTGCTTCTTTTCCTCGAAAAAGTATTCTTTCCCGCGAAATAACCGCGAAGGCTATTTTAACCTTTTTCTGCAATCCGTAAACCTCCATATGCCGCTTTACCGCAAAAGAATTATTTTCTATTCTCTCTTTACGTTGATGCTCGGGGTGATTGCCATCTGCTCCCTAGCCTATTATCAGTTACGTAATCTGGGCGAAATCAAAACGCTTGCTATAGAAAAGCTTGAAGAGTTGACTCGGCGGGAAGTGAAAATTGGTGAGACGGAGATGGACATCGTCCACGGCCTCAGCATTCGTTTAAAAGATGTTTCGGTCAAGTCGCGGTATGCCAAAGAACCGGAACTGACAGCACGAAGTGTGTTTGTGGTGGTTCGGTTGTTGCCGTTGTTGGCTAAACGAGTTGAGATTAAGAAAATCATTGTTCAAGGGGCATCTCTGAGGGTCGTCCGTGATGCCAAGGGGAGGTTTAGTTTAGGCAATGTGAGGAAGTGGATCACCCAACCTGCCGAAAGCGGTTTGTTCAAAGTTTTAAGAGTCAGCCTCATGAATCAACTCATGGTGGAAAATGGGTCCATACATTTTCAGGATTTTTTAAACCGCCCTGCTGATGACCCTCTACCTATAGACCTGGAGCGCATTCACTTTTCTGTACAAAAAAAACTTATAGGTTCGCCCTTCCAATTCAATTTGAAAGGGGAAATTCCCAGCGGGAGTTCAGCCACTGCTTTTCAGATTTCGGGAGCCTTCGACAATTTTTCTAAAGACCGGGGCCTCACTGGTATTTCCATTGACGGCAAGGTTCGAGTTGACGAACTGAATGTTTCAAACTTTCAGCCTTATTTGAAAAAGGTGCTGGCGCAAGCACCTGTAGATAGTTTGCTATCCCTAAACTCCAGTTTTTCTGGCAATATTGGCGGTGCTCTGAAAACGGAAGGCACGCTGAAATATTCTTCCAACTCAAATAAAGGGCGCGCAACATTGAGTGACGCTCGTGTGCCTAATCGTGGTGGTTTGGAATATA
>JAJDBH010000038.1 GCA_029261455.1 Nitrospinaceae bacterium | reverse complement strand
GGATTCGATGACATCCCCCGTTCCAGAAAGCAAGAGCGAGTGATCCTTATCGACCACAATAAGCATGGCCTCCAGTCGTCGTAGCATTTTATCAGTGCGCCAGTCTTTGGCTAATTCAACCGCCGAACGAGGCAGGTTTCCCTGAAACTTTTCGAGTTTTTCCTCAAATCGGGCAAATAGAGAAAACGCATCTGCGGTAGACCCTGCAAAACCGCCGACTACATTGTCGTGGTACATGCGCCGGACCTTGCTGGCGGTATGTTTCATGACTGTGTTGCCGAGGCTGACTTGCCCGTCACCGCCGATGACGACCTGGCCTTTGTGGCGGACAGTGAGTATTGTGGTTGCGTGCATCATAATGAGTATTGTACTGGTATCAGAAGAAAAATGGAGGTTAATATTATTCCAACGCGGCTTTTTCTGCAGGTTTTTCTTTGGCGCGAGGATGTGCCTTATCATACGTTTCAGACAATCGATCAAGAGTCAAATGTGTGTATTTCTGGGTAGTGGATAAGCTGGAATGCCCCAACAATTCCTGGATGGACCTTAAATCTGCTCCGCCTTCCAAAAGGTGGGTGGCAAAAGAATGCCGAATCGAATGCGGAGAGACTCCGCCGGCAAAATTTCCCTGCTTGATATACTTATCCACTACTTTGCGCACTCCCCTAACTGTGATTCCGACCCCGCGATGGTTGAGTAATAGTTGTTCACATTTTGAATTGCTACTACTTAACCTCCCTTTACTGAAGGGAACTGAGCCTCCCCCTGATAAGGGGGATTGAGGGAGTTGCAGTATTCTTTGTTGAGTCAATTTATCCATTCTGGCATTGAGATAGATTTTCAGGGCTTCCACACATTGGCGGCCCAAGGGCAGAAGACGTTCTTTTCCGCCTTTCCCCAGTACTTTGACCGTGCGGGAGTCCAGACTGGTGTTTTCAACCGTCAACCCAACCAGTTCGCTTATACGCAGACCACAACTATAAAATAGTTCCAGCAGAGCCCGGTCACGGATAGGCAGGAATCCTTCACCCTGAGGCAATTGTAAAAGACGGAACATGTCGTCAACGGAAAAATATGCCGGCAGTTTGTTCTGCATCCTGGGTGCTGGTACGGTGTTGGCGACATTGTTTTTAACATACCCCTCCCGACACAGGAACCGAAAAAACGAACTTAAAGTTGAAAGCTTGCGTCGCATAGTGGTGGCGGAATATTTTTTCTCATAGAGAAAACCCATGAAAGAACGCACCGCTAACCGGTCTATTTTTTCGATTTGGATAGAGGCAGACTCAACAGCATGACCGGACTGGGTCAAGAACTTCTGAAACTGGGTGATGTCATTAAGATAACCATCCAGTGTATTGGGGGAGGCATTTTTCTCCACCAGCAGGTAGTTTTTGAATTCCTGTATGGCCTTTTCCACTTTGTAAACCTTTATTTATCAATGATATCAAAATACCTGACCGTAGGGGGTAAGTCAAGCAGCGCTAACTGGTGTTTAGCATTTGAAACTGCTATGAATTGAGTCCATAATTACTGAAACATATTTTGTTAACTGCTGACCCTCAAACGGGTCACTAAAAATTGATGCCCACTATGTCTGAATCAACGAACCCGGAATTTGAAAGAGAACAACAGCAAGCCCGTGAAGGATTCCAAACGGTTTCCGAAATCCGCCAACGGCTGGATATCCTTACTGAACATGTAGAGTCGAGAAAAGAGGCCTTGGAGGAAGAGATTCAGGAGCACCTGCACGAATCGCTGGCTAATGCGCGGGACTCGATGGAACGCATCCAGGAAAATATTGAACCGAAAGTGGAAAAAGCCATCAGGTCGAAGATGGAAGAAATTGATCGCAAGATGGTGCGAATGAATGAAGAGGGGGTTGAAGCGGTGCGGCAAGAGCTGGTGAAGGCTACGCCGGAACTCACCCAAAAAATATTGGCAGACCTCGATAAACTGGTGGCTGAAAACACCCGCTTTGCGAAAATGGAAATTTTAAATGAGGTCAAAGCAGAACTCGATAAATCCATTAAGTCATCAATAGAGCCGGTCAACAATAAAATGGAAAAGGATTTGCAGGCAATAAAAACCCTGGCGATTTCCGCATTGGCCCTGGCAGGCGTGGCATTATTGGGGATGATATGGCTGACTGTCAGGTGACGAGCCAGAATAGGAAAAAGAAAAGCACACTGGAGAGAATCACCTGCCAGACAAAACTAAACCCCGGACCAGTAAAAAGTATTAACACAGAACAGACGCAGAGTATGACGAATGCCAGTATTAGCCGGGTCTTTTGATTTAGAATTGGTTCGGGTTCCATAGACTTTTAATTGCTGTTGTCTTGTAGAAGCAGTTTTTTGATGTCTTCAAGAGCCAGTATCCCCTCCGCCTCCAATAACAGGTCATCAACCGAAAACGTTGCCTCGCTTTCTATCTCTGCAGGTTCCTGAGGGTCATAGTCACTGCCCAAGTTGGGCGAAGACTCCAGATAGTTTTTGATTTCGTCTTGGCTGAATGTGGCGAGAATAGCTTTGGCGAAATCGGCCAAGAGAGACTCCAAATGTTTGACTTGCTCCAAAGGCCCGCTGTAATGCTCTTGCACTGTCATGGCATAGCTCATCTTCAAAGCGCGCCCACCCTGATTCAGAGGATGTTCTTCAGACATATTATCATTGGGATATAGAAATTGAAGTTTTCGCCTTGCTTTTCTGAGTAGGCCAAAATTCACCCCAAACTTTTCTCCAATTAGAAAAGAAAGTCCTGCATGCGTTCCTGCACGCTCGGCAATTTCCTGTGCTTCCTTGCAGTATTCTTGAACTTGTTCGAATTCCATTTTTTAATTTTAAGAGGGGGTTGCTGGATAATAGTTGTATTAATGTTAACTATTATTCTTGTAATGGGGATAGAAGTAAACCCTTTAATGTGAGAATCCTCAGTTTGCCTAAAATTTTATTTTTCAGTTCGCGGTCCATACATTTTAGCGCATAGAAAAGCGAAGAGTCGGGTCAAAGAATGAAAGGAGGGTTCATTTCCCTTTACCGGCTGAACGTAGATAAACTGCATGCCTGCATCAACGGCCCCACCATCGGTCACATAATTGTCGCCAATCATGCAAACTTTAGCGGGATCTTCTAAGTGGAGGAAATCGGTCATGGCGATCTTAAACCCACACGGATCAGGTTTGGCGGGCACATTGGTGACTACTTTTACACCCATTTCCTGAAATGATTGAAACCGGTCTTCGCAGGCGTTGGTATAAATGGCTACTTTTAATCCATTCTCCAGCATGGCGCGAACATGATCAATGACCGACTGGGTGAATTCTCTGGCATGGTGAGAGGCAAGAGTGCCATCGGCATCTATAAGAACTCCTTCAAATCCTTTCGCTAGAAGTTGTTCGATGGGAACGTCCTCAAACCGTTTTACTTGCATGAAGGTAGCCAACCGAGAAGGGCTGAAAGGCAGAGCAAGAAACCGGGCAGTCTTGGCCCAGGTAAAACCTTCGCGCTCAGGAGTAGGGCGGGTTGTCATTTTTAAGGAGACCTCTGATAATTCAATCAAGCAGGCAGGGTAAAACCTTTGTGTGCAATTTGCACTCAATAAAATGGAGAGGGTAAGCGTTTTTCAGGGAATTAAAGAGAAATCGCTAGCACTATCAACGATATTTTTAATCAAGTCATGGCGGTTAACAATACCGACCAGCTTTTTTTCATGAGTAATAGGCAGGTGATGAATTTGGTTATCGAGAAATCCTTTAATTGCTGAGAGTACAAGGGAGTCTGGTTCTGCCGTGATAACATTTTTTGTCATGAACTCACTGGCTAGAGTCGTGTGAAGGTTCTTCCCTTGCAAAAATAGTCTTAGGACATCAGTTTCCGTTACAATCCCGATGACGATGTTGTCATCAATCACGGGAAGGGCGGAAATTTGACTACTGTTTAGTTTTTCTAAAATATCGTGGGCAGAGGTTTCCGGGCTGGTGCAGACAACGGGCCGAGTCATGACTTCTGAAACCTTCATGGTTTTAAGTTTTTGAAGCATAAGGCCCCTTTAAAGGGTTTTGAATTTGGCAAGGCGGAAATAAATCTGACAGGCAAAATATATGTAGAGCAACTTTATCGGGTTTAGGCCTGCCAATGCAATTTAAAACCGGCTCTTCCTTTATTTTATCAATCACTTATGTTTTTTCAATGGTTTTGAGAGACGGGCTTGTGGAGGAAGTGGGCATTGAAATGGATATTAAAGAACCGATTCGGCGGCGAGAAGGCCAACTTGGGTCCAGTCTACCAGCTCGTCCATTTCCTCTTGGGACATATTCAAGGCCTCTAAATAACTTTCATCAATAGGCTCGTGTTTGGTTTCGAGAGGGTGGCTCAAACCATATTTATTGGCAATCTGATTTGCGGTGCTGACCACGTGAGTCAAGTTTGGGGTTTGATTTTTTTTCAGGGCAACTCCACAATGACCCACGACAGCTTCCACAACATTTGCAGAAACAGGCCACCATTCTTTCAGGTAAGTTGCACCGAGCTCTGAATGGTTAATGCCAAAAAAGTTTGTTTCCAATGTTTCTAAAGGTTGGTCGGAAGCATTAAAATCGGTGGTGATGAGAAACTGGTTGAATTGTTCGGGCACAAGATAATCATAAACCAGTAAACCGATGTCATGCACTAGACCTGCTAAATAACAGGAGTCCAGATCTTCCGTATCCGTTAAAACCTTGCTTCCCAGTTCACGGGAAAGGATGGCAACAGCCAGGCCGTGTTTCCAAAAACGGGTTTGCCCGAAAGTTTGCGGTACTTTTATAGAACCGGGGAGTTCCACTGTGTAGCATAACTCCAGTACCGCTCCCACTCCTAATCGGACAATGGCGTCCTCAATATCCTGAGCCAGATCGCGTCCTCCACCGAACAAGGCACTGTTGGCCATGGTAATGATTCGTGAGGATAGAACCGGGTCAGAGGCAATAAGCCGCCGAGCATCTTCGACATCACAATCGGGATCATCCATCAGCTTTTGTAAGGCGATGAGCACATCTGGGAGTGGAGGTAGGTAACCTTCCGTTCTAAGTTTTTTTAGAATGAGTTCTTTCACGGTAATCCGTCCAAAAAAGTATTAGAGTGAAGTGCTAATCCAAGGTAATTCTTTTTCTTGGATAAATCTATAATAAAATTCAGGGCTACGATATTTGACGGAGAGCCTCCCTTCGCCCTCAAAGGGATTCTCTCCACCAATAGGTGTTACAAGTGAGCCTCACGCCTAGTGATCATGGTCTTTATCTTTGTCGCTATCATCATGTTTTATCCGAAATTCTCCCGATTCGATCATGGCCTGCTTATTTGCCGGTAGATGTGCATTAGCCGCCCCGTACTGGTAGACCAACTCACCACCGGTGTGACCTGCGGAGACTAATGGGATGAGGGCAATCAGGCTCAACACAGCCAACCCCAAACGCAGAGAATGTGAGTTTTTCTTAACCATTCCGGCGATAGAAACCAGGAACAATGTACCCGCTACCCAGGGGATCATTTCCCCGGCTTCCTCATGCTCTTCAATCACCCTTTCAGATACAATTTCTTCCACCTTGTCTTCGTCGGTTTCACCCACTTCCACCGCAACAATGGCAGAGGCTCCATAAACCAGAGCCATCACTGTCACCAGTACCCAGACATTGTGCTGCAAAAGATCTTTCTTAATGGCCCACCAAAGCAGTAATGCCATAACGGGAAGTAGGGTGCCCAACACGATAGGAAAGTGAACCACAACGGGATGCAACGGCAAATCAAACATGATAACCTCCTGGGAAAATAGTTTTAATAAACCTAGTTTTCGCCCAAAAGTGGAAAACATCCATCCGCACAATGGTGGATAAAATTAACTAGTAAAATCAATTGGTTACAGGGGGTATAGGGCAAATGGCGGATGTGCGGGAAAGCAATCTCACGCTTCTTGTGTTGTCGGGAACCTTTGTGGTTCTGGTGGGACTCGACCTCATCAATGATTATTCAGATGGGGGCACTGGCACTCATTTGATTTTGGAGGGGCTTCTGCTCGCCATCAGCGGTGGGGTTTTTGCTCATGGGATCAAACAG
>JAJDBH010000037.1 GCA_029261455.1 Nitrospinaceae bacterium | reverse complement strand
CTCCTTCTTGTTGTTCCTATCACTCGACGGATTAATGTGACATTACATGCTGTTATTGCTTCTGTAGGTCTGGTCCTGATTACTGCGGTAGCAGCGATTAACTTGATATAGCTAGTCCGGAGTGGTGTAGACTGGATTAAGTGTTTTTATCTTTAACTGGTTTGATTATATGGAAGAATTTGATGTCTTGGTATTAGGAGGAGGCTTGGCTGGTGTTTCTGCTGCTCTCAGGGTTGCGGAGCTGGGCGGTAGCGTCTGTCTGATTGAAAAAGGCGAACTTGGTAAAGCGGGTTTTCAAAGAAGAAATGCGCTTTTCATGGAAAATAGCACCACACCTTCGATGAGTTGGGAAGAGTATGGAAAGTTTTTAAGCTCCGAGACGGATCGACACACTCAATCGGTGAAAGAAAAACTGAATGTTGCCGGTGTGTTTGTCATAGAAGGTGATGGAAGGCTTGCAAGTTCTAGAGAGATTAGCGTTCAAAAAAATGAAAGTGAACATTTGCTTTTGAAAGGAAAGTCAGTGATTCTGGCTTATGGTTCTGATTCCAGATTCTCAGCCACCTTACCTCGTGAAAAAGGGATTGTAATATCCCTGGACGAGATAACCCATCTTCCTGTACTCCCTGAAAAAGTTCTTGTTGTCGGCGGTGGTCTTTTCGCCAGTGAGGCTGCATTAGGCCTTCACAACAGGGGATGTAAGGTTTTTCTTTGTCATGAAGATAAAGAATTGTTTCCCCAAATGGATGAGGACTTTAATAACTCAGTTGAGAGTCAGCTAAAAGAAAAGAGAATTAAAATTCTTCCGGGAAAGAAATTGATTTCCATTTACAAGAATGGGGATGAGTTGGAAATTACTTTGGAGACGGGTATCAAGTTCTCTGTTCATCAGATAATCATCGCCAGCGACAGGTTGGGCATGGAGGTAAATAGTGTCGCTAAAGAGTTGGGAGTCCGTTTGGGAGATCATAATAAAATTCTAGTGGACGATACCATGTTGACAAGCTTGCCGGGTGTATATGCAGTGGGAAGTATAGCTGGAGAGTTAACTAGCAATACCCTTTCTCAGGAAGAAGGCAAAGTTGCCGCAGAAAATGCAATGGGGAAAAAAAGACTATTGAATCGGGAGTGGGTTCCACAGATTGCTCGTTTGTCTCCAGATGTGGCTTATGTGGGATGTTCTATGAGGACGGCACCACAGCAAGGGTTTCATCCTGTCGAGGGCGTGTTTGAGGAGGATTTAAATAGCCCGAAAAATTTATCTCCATCCCCAACCAAGGGTAAATATAAAGTAGTTGCAGATAAAAGGTCACGTCTAGTTGTTGGGGTGCAGATCATTACTGGTCAGGCTGCTGATTGGATTCCAATGCTTTTGTTGTTGATTAAAAAGGGGGTCACGGTCGGTAATCTGGCAAATTGCCCCCGTTCTGAAGGGACTGAAATTGATGCCTTGTGCAAGGCGGCGCGGAAATGTTTGCAGGCCTTGAAGTCCCCATAAATAGGGCCCTTTCAGGTCGATCACTTCTTACCTTGACTCGATATTTTAATTATGTTAAAAACCAACACTTTGACAGTCTATTTCAGGTTGTCACCTGAGTCTTGAAAAGTCACTGAGTCCTTATAAAATTAGGTATTATCGAGCTTATGGCTGAGGAAAAAACAAAAGATAAAAAGGAAGATGAAGCACAGAATACAATCTGGTCGCGCCGGGAGTTTTTCTCGTTAGCGGGTTGGGCTGCTTTCTTAGGTTCTCTTGGGTTGTCTTCTCTGTATTTTGCACGCTTGCTTTTCCCACGCGTTCTCTTTGAACCTTCCCCGATATTTAAGGCTGGTTATCCAAGTGATTATACGGTTGGTGCAGTGAGTACGAAATATATTAAGGATCAGCGAGTCTGGATTGTTCGCGATGATGAGGGGATTTATGTCGTTTTTGGTCTTTGCACTCATTTAGGGTGTACACCTCGATGGCTAAATACTGAAAGTAAGTATAAGTGCCCTTGTCATGGTAGCGGATTCACCAAAGAGGGCATGCACTTTGAAGGACCAGCACCAAGGCCTTTGGAGCGTTTAAAGATATCGCTAGGACCTGATGGTCAAATAATTATTGATAAGAGCAAAAAGTTTCTTTGGGAAAAAGGCCAGTGGGGCGATCCAGGTTCCAAGCTTCTGGTTTAGATAGTAGTGATCCATATACTTTTCTTCTCAATTTAGATTGAGAATGTCCATTTTCTGATGGAGGATTGATTTTTGGCAAACAAGGCACCCCAAATTCCGAGTATTGCGGAATTCATACATAAGATAAAAAGTGGCGAGATTTTCACAGAGATAGCTAAAGAAATCACTGAGTCTCAATTGTGGACCTCGACATTTAGGCATGGTTATGCTGATACTCCACGAAACCGTGTACTGCAGATCGCAAGTAATGTTTGGTTGCATCTTCATCCGGTAAAAATGCACCGACATGCCCTACGAATTAAGTTTACCTGGTGCATGGGCGGTATTACTTTTCTATTATTTCTCTCCACGGTTGTTACCGGTGTGATTTTGATGTTCTACTACCGACCGGTTGGGGAATACGCCTATTACGACATGAAGTATCTGCAATATGATGTTCCTTTTGGGATGCTCATGAGAAATATGCATCGTTGGGCGGCCCACGCTATGGTTATAACTGTTTGGTTGCATATGTTCCGTGTTTTTCTAACCGGATCCTATAAGCCTCCCCGTGAATTCAACTGGGTCATTGGCGTCTTTTTGGTAACTTTCACGCTTTTATTGAGTTTTACTGGTTACCTTTTGCCGTGGGATCAATTGGCAATGTGGGCGGTTACCGTGGGAACCAACATGGCTAGGGCCACTCCATTTCTGGGGAATGAAGGACCTTTTGCAGAGTATGTGGGTGTTACACCTCGGTACGATGCCAGGTCTTTACTAATTGGCGGAAGCTTGGTAGGACCTCCTGCGTTATTACGGTTTTATGTTTTGCATTGTATATTCATTCCTTTGATTGCCGGTGCCTTGATGATTGTTCATTTCTGGCGGATTCGTAAGGACGGTGGGATTTCCGGCCCTCTTTAGGGGCAGATTTTTTGTAAGGGGATAGGAAAAAATGTCTGAGGCAGCAGCGGCACCCAAGAGAAAGATAGAAGGAGTTCCCGAGAAACTCCACGTATGGCCTTATTTGGTCCGATTAGAGTTTCTATGTGCTCTGGTTGTAATCGTTGCACTCGCAGTCTGGTCCATTGTCATTGATGCACCGTTGGAGGAAGCTGCCAACCCGACAAAAACTCCAAACCCATCTAAAGCGCCTTGGTATTTCCTCGGGCTTCAGGACATTCTGGTTTATTTCGATCCCTGGTTTGCCGGGGTTGTGGCTCCTGTTCTCATTATCGTCGGGCTGATGCTGATTCCTTATCTTGATGTGAACCCTAAAGGGAATGGGTATTACACATATCATGAAAGAAAAGTAGCAATCTGGGTTTACTGTTTTGGTTTTCTGGTTCTTTGGATCGCCTTGATCATTATGGGGGTGTTCCTGAGAGGGCCAGGGTGGAACCTGTTCATGCCTTGGCAATATTGGGATCCGCACAAGGTGGTAGCGCTGGTCAGCGTAGACCTGCCTTATGCATTTGGTTTTAGAGATTATACCTGGTCCGCTATTTTTGGTGGCGGTGTGCTTTTGGCTTACTTTGGCATAGGGACAGGGGCGTATTTTTTTCTTGAAAGAAAAGCACTGAAGTCGGTTGGATTTCTGCGTATGTTTTTGAAAATTCAGCTCGCTCTTATCATGATGGGAATAGTTATTAAAATTGTTCTTCGAATTGGATTTAACATTAAATATATAATGGTCACACCTTGGATTAGTGTTTAATAGCTGAAGAAAAATAGCTGAAGATTAATACCTATAGATAGAGTAATACATTGGCTGAAGAAGAAAAAAAACCTGAGTTTAAAGAAGGCGAGTTTGACGAGCATACCTCATATAGCTTTCTTTTTTTCCTGATCTCTGGGGTGACTTTATTCGTTACTCTTTGGGCGTTCTGGGATGATGAATTTGCCCGCCGGGGATTCAAGACCTATCAGGAGCAGTTCTTTAAAGAGCAGTTTGCTATAGCTGAAGGTGAATGGAAAGCCATAAACACTGAAATTGCAGGAACCGAAAAACAGCTTAGCACCAACCTTAGTAAAAAAATTGATGAGCTTACCGGGGATGATGACTATTTAGCTTTGGTTGAAGAGGTTCGTCTCAAGCAGATTGCATTGGATGAAGCGAAGGAGAAAAAGAAATTTGCTGGAAGTCATGTAGATGAAGCTTATTACTATTATAAAAAAGCTATGCATGAAGGCGAAAACTACGATGTGCAAAAGGCTACTTTGCATTCTTTCCAAGAGGAAGTTAAATCATATAGTCCTATAATTCTCGAAAAACAAAAAATTCTTGATGAAGCTGAAAATCGACTACTTAAGGTAAAAGCTGATCAAATAAAATTTGAAAAGGAACTTGCAGACCTGACTCGTCAGAAAGGTCAATTAGAGTTGACGATGGATTATTACAAGCCGTTTCCTTTTTTCTGGCGGTCTGCTGAAATTCTTCAAACTGTTATCCCTGGTTTTGGAAAAAATAGTTTCAAAGAAATTATTTACCGTGTTGACCGGTGTATGACTTGTCATATTTCCTATCAGGACGAGCACTATAAAGATTTTGCACAACCTTTAAAAACTCATCCTAACCTTGATGTTTTAATAAAGAAGCACCCTCCGGAACGGACCGGTTGTACATGGTGTCACTTGGGGCAAGGTACTGTTACTGCTCCCGCTGAACATGCTCATGGTTCGCACCATGAGACAGATCAAACTGTCGAAGTTAATGAGCCGATACTACCTAGTAACTTGCAGCAGGCAACTTGTAGGAATTGCCATGCTGAAGTGATCAATTTAGAAGGTGCTCCAGTTTTGTCAAAAGGAAAAAGGCTCTTTGTTAAACTGGGTTGTCATGGTTGTCATTTAGCCGATGGTTATGCCAATGAGGGTAAGGTAGGTCCCCGACTTAACAGGATTGCAAGTAAAGTTGATGCTAGTTGGTTGTACCGCTGGATCAAGAAACCCAAAGGCTATCTACCAAAAACCACAATGCCTGAATTTGGTTTTAATGAAAAAGACTTGATGGGCGTCACGGCCTATCTATTGGCAGCTTCAGAAAAGGACTATGTTCTTCCCGTCAAATTCGAATCAGGTGACCCCGAAAAAGGTGAGAAATTATTCGAGTCTGTCGGCTGTCAGGGTTGCCATACACTTAATGGTAAGGGTGAAACCTTCGCGCCTGATTTAAGCCGCATTGGAAATAAGGTTAATGCCGATTGGTTGGTGACTTGGATCAGCAGCCCACATAGCTACAATGCCAAGAGTAGGATGCCAGATCTTCGGTTGGATGAAAGCCAGGCTTCTGATATTGCTTCTTATCTCATCCAGTTCGGTGAAAAGGAAGTGATTCTTGGACTTGAAGCCAAACTGCAAGACCCGGAATTGGTCAAGCATGGAGAGACCACTATTCGTCGCCGAGGTTGTTTTGCCTGCCATGATATCAAGGGAATGGAGAAAGAAGGCCGAATCGCTCCTGAGTTATCTGCTTTCGGTAGAAAAATGATTGCGGAATTGGAGTTTGGCGACTCACATATTCCTCATACTTGGGAAAACTGGGCCAAAACTAAACTGAAAAAACCAAACTCTTTCAGGACAGAACGTGTTCTGGACAAAATGCCTGACTTTCATCTTGAACCCGATGAAATTGATGCGCTTGTAGTTCTATTGAAGGGCTTTAACGGCTCAAAGATTCCTGTGAACTACCGCAAAGTTCTTTCGGAAAAAGAACAAGTAATTGAAACAGGTAGACGCCTGATCACCAAATATAATTGCCGAGCTTGCCATAACGTTGAGGGAGAAGGTGGAGATATTCAGAAGTATCTGAAAGCAAAAGCCCAATATCCTCCCCCATTGGATATGGGAGACTATCATGTGGGAGAACGAATCAAAAGTTCTTGGTTGTTTTCATTCTTGAAAGAGCCGACACCTGTTAGGACCTGGATTAAGGTGAAAATGCCCACTTTCTTCTTTACAGATAAAGAAGTTAGGGATTTAACGGCCTACTTTGAAGCGCTGTCTCCAACTAGTGGGTACGAGGCCGGAGTCCATAAAAGTAAGGACAGTACGGTAGCTCAAAAGGGTGCAGAAATGGCTGGCTACATGGACTGCGGACGCTGTCATGATGATGGACAAAAAGGTATTGAATTCTCATTGGCCAGTCAAAGATTGAGACAGGACTGGATCCCCAAATGGCTTAAAGATACACGTGCTATGATCCCTTGGACTCCTATGCCTTCGCATTGGGTTAAAAAAGGGGACAAATACACAGTACCGACCAAGTATAGTGAAATTGAAACGGTTGGTGATGTGGATACACAAGTTGATACTTTAAAAGATTTGATCATTGCCTACAATACTGCAGAACTTGATTTTGACGCAAGCTTAGGAGATGACGAAGAAGGTGATGGAGAAGAGGGTGGAGAAGAAGGTGGAGACGATGAAGAGGAAGAAGACGACGAATAAATTTGCTCCACCGGCTATAGTTATAATATGATTACTCTTTAACAATAATTGAGCTTATACAATGGAAAATTCAGGACTTGAAAACTTTTTGTTAATCGCGACTAAACCAGATAATATCCCTATCGGTACCATGTTGCTGTTTGTGGCTTGGGTATTCTGGGTTGCAGTCAAGCAAATGATCGCAAACGACAAATGGATCAAGCAGGGTAAAAAAGAAAAAATTTGGGATGAAATGATAAAGTAAGTGGCTATTTTTGTTATTACTTTTGGTGCCTTTGTTATCGGCATTATCCTTATTATTTCTTTAAAAAAAACTTCTCCTCCCACCCCGCAAGAGCAAATCCATTTCAACAATCCCTCTGATGTACCTTTCTATCTAACCGATAGAGACGCCTTTAAGTCTAAATGTGTTGAGTTTATGGAAAAGTTCAACCTTGAGTATGTCCACTCAGTCTGGGCAGACGATCATGAGTTGGAGCTTGCCATGAATGATGAAACCCCTGTTGTGGGTGGTAGTTATATTGCCCTTTGTATTATTGAACCACCGGGGCAAACTGTGAATGCAATTAAAGTTAAAGGCTTTCTGGATACTGTGAAAGGAGAGGGCGCGTCACGCGGAATTCTGATCACTACGGGTTACTTCACCAATGAAGCGATCAACTTGATAGAAGATGAACCTGTCGAACTGGTAAATGTGGTTTCATTTATATCCTACCTGAAAAAGTTTGGTATTTACGAGTATATACCTGACCCATCATGAGTTTAGTAACCCACCTGATTAAGTAACGATCTATTTCATATTTCTCTAAATAAGTTTGTAGATGCTCTACTGGAGCTTTGCAATCTTCATTGTTTTTCATTAGTTTAACTAGAGCTTATGTTATTATCGAGTCATGAAAATAATTGAAAAACTAAGTTCTCCATCGCCTGTTTTCTCTTTCGAATTCTTCCCGCCTAAAGACTCTAAAGGCTTCGCAACGTTATACGAGACGATTGGGCGGTTAAAACCCTCTGCTCCAGGCTTTGTATCTGTGACATACGGGGCAGGAGGGAGTACACGCTCTAAAACGGTAGACTTGGTTGGGAATATTAAAAATTCCATCGGGATTGAAAGCATGGCTCATTTGACCTGTGTTGGGCACGATGAACAGGAAATTCGTTCGGTGCTTGAATGCTTGCAGGGTAAAAATATTGAGAATGTCCTTGCGTTGAGGGGAGATCCACCTCAGGGCGAAGAAAAATTTTTAAAAACAGAAGGCGGCTTTGAATATGGCAATGAGCTTGTAGCCTTTATGAAGAAGAATTTCTCATTTTGCATCGGTGCGGCCTGTTATCCTGAGGGGCATGTGGAATGCAAGGATCTTGACAAGGACATTGAAAATTTAAAGCGCAAAGTGGATAGCGGGGTGGACTTCCTTGTGACGCAATTATTTTTTGATAACCAACACTATTTTGATTTTTTGGATAGAGCACAAAAAGCAAATATCAATATTCCTGTGATTCCTGGAATCATGCCCATTTTAAACTTCAAGCAGATACAGCGATTTACCAAGATGTGTGGAGCAAGTCTTTCAACCTCATTGTTGGCTAAATTTGAAGGTATTGGGGATAATATTGAAAAGGTTCGCCAGACGGGTATTGAGCATGCCATAGACCAATGCCGGGAATTATTAGAGAACAAGGCGCCTGGTATTCACTTTTATACTTTAAATAGATCGAAAGCAACGCTGGCCATATTAGGAGCACTTAGCGAATTCAAGTGAGTTCCATGAAATTTTCTTATATTTCTGGATTATTAAAATGTCTGTGTATGGGCGTTTTTTTTATTGTTTGGGCTCAGTCGGTTTCTGGACAAGAGTTGAAGTCCTCTATTACAGAGGAGATGGTTCTAATTCCAGGTGGAACTTTCAAAAGAGGTTGTGACCGTTTCGGACCGCAACATGGAGCTCCAGAACAAAAGGTTCACTTGGACGCGTTTTGGATTGATAAATTTGAGGTCACTAATAAAAAGTTTGAGAAATTATTTTCGGAACATTTCCTGCGTCGAAGTATTTTTTCCGATTGCGATAACTGTCCAGTTTCAAAACTCAATTGGTACGAAGCGGCAGACTATTGTCACTTAATTGGCAAGTCACTTCCTAGTGAAGCTCAGTGGGAAAGAGCTGCAGGTAATGGCGATGGATGTCAATTTCCATGGGGTGATGGTTTTGACCTGATGAATCCTCTTGCAAGAGGAGGAATGAAGTTGAGGGATAAGGCTTCTAAGGTAGGGTCATTTCCACCCAATTCGAATGGAGCTTATGACATGGCCGGAAATGTTTGGGAATGGGTTGCAGACTGGTTTTCGGTTAAGTTTTACTACACTGATATTCTTCATAACCCCAGAGGACCAACACGAGGCGTTATGAAAGTTAGAAGAGGCGGTTCGTGGTCAGACTCAGTCGTGGCTATGACATCAGGATATCGGGATTGGAGCTATCCATTGTCGCGTGGTTTCAATGATATTGGTTTTCGCTGTGCCATCAACTTAAAACCCTTGAGAGATTGAATATGATTACCCAAGTCAAGCTGGACTATATTAACAGGGTTATTGATGAATCCCTTGATGGCGAAGCATTAGAATTGAACGGGAAGTTTATTGGTGATGAGGGCGTCGAAGCTCTGGTTCAAACTAAGCGTATTTTTGAGGTGGAAAACCTGGACCTTTCCCGAAATAAACTGACCTGGCGTGGTGCCCACCATCTGTTTCATTGCAATCTGTTTAAAAATTTGAAGCGGCTTTATCTGGGCGAAAACAACATTTCTGATAAAGGGGTTATGGAGTTACCATCGGCTGATTTTGTGGAAAACCTATCCCTCCTCGATTTGCGTTATAACAATATAGGGCCGGAAGGTGGAATGGCCGTTGTTCAATCGGAAAAGTTCAGGAAATTACAGGTTTTAATTTTCCAGGAAAACCCTGTCGGGGATGAAACTCTGATGACGCTGGCTAAGGCTCCGGCATTTGCCAACCTGAGAAAGTTGAATTTTTACAGGACGGAAATAACCCCAATAGGTATTAAGGTTCTAGCTAAATCGAAAGTGTTGCAAAGGGTTAAACATTTCAATTTAGCGCGTAATTATCTGAACTTGGAATCAGCCAAACTCCTGGCAAATACCAAAACGCTGACCAAGGTGGAAAGCCTCCTGTTGTTTGATACAGGAATAGGGGATGCCGGGGTCAAGGCGATCATGGAATCTGAGGCTTTTGCTAACTTAAAAACTTTGCGGGTTACCTGATCTTCCATCTATTACTGAAATCGGTTCAGCTTTTTTTATGTTAAGAAAATTCTTCCCACCTTGGTTTCTGGGTATCAGTTTTCTGGTATGTCTTATTTCTCTTGTCTACTCACCAACATTTCAAAATTCCTTTATATGGGATGACGACAGGTATTTAACCGAAAACCCATATTTGTCAGATTGGGAAGGGCTGAAAAGACTTTGGTTCGATTTGACAGCGATGCCTCAATACTATCCGATGGTTTTTACCAGTTTTTGGATCGAAGAGAAAATTTTTGAGAGTGATCCAGCTGGATATCATATAAGTAATGTGCTAATTCACTGTGCCAATGTTCTTTTGCTTTGGAAGGTTCTGAAGTTGTTAGGTATCAATGGGGGATGGTTGGCGGCATTAATTTTTGCTATTCATCCAGTTCAAGTTGAAACTGTTGCTTGGATTTCGGAAAGAAAAAATTTACTTTCAGGCTTATTTTTTTTTATATCTCTTTATACATTTTTTCGATTTTATCCTCCCGAACAGACGGAAAGTATTTTTGAGAAAAGCACAGTCAAAAACTGGTATTACTATGCTTTTTCACTAATCTTTTTTGTTTTCGCCTTATGGAGTAAAACAGTAACGGCTACATTACCGGCGGTTATCCTTGTCATTCTTTGGTGGAAACAGAATAGTGTTAGTAAGAAAAGTGTCCTGTTAACCGCCCCATTTTTTTTTATTGGTTTAGGCTTTGCATATTTAACAGTATGGTTGGAAAAGTTCAATGTTGGTGCAATTGGCGAAGAGTGGGATTTTTCATTATTTGACAGGTTCCTGATAGCGGGCAGAGCACTTTGGTTTTATGCTGCGAAGCTGATTTTCCCATTTCCCTTGATTTTTACTTACCCTCGTTGGGTAATCGATGATTCAATTTGGTGGCAATACCTTTATCCTTTAACGTTCCTGGTACTTATTTTAGTTCTGTGGTCACTCAGGAATAGAGCAGGGAGGGGTTTATTAGTGTCAGTATTATTGTTTTCCGGTACTCTTTTTCCTGCGTTGGGTTTTTTTAATGTATATCCTATGAGGTTTTCATTTGTTGCTGATCACTTTCAGTACC
>JAJDBH010000036.1 GCA_029261455.1 Nitrospinaceae bacterium | reverse complement strand
TTCATGCTTTGCAGGTCGCCCTTGCTGGTGATGAAGATGATGGGAGTGAAGGTGTTTGTGCTTTGTTCCTTAATTTTTTTGCAAGCCTCAAAACCATCCATCACTGGCATTTCCACATCCATGAGAATGAGGTCAGGCTTTGCTCTATTGTTAACTTCGATGGCCTCTAGCCCATTGCTGGCCGTAACGGTGTCGTAGTCCTCTTTCAGGATAGAGTTGATGAGGGCAACAATGGTTCTTGAGTCGTCAACGATGAGAATCTTGGGTCGACGTTGCGGCTTTGGGTTCATGATTGGGCTTCCGTTATTTCATGGGGCTTGATTAGATTGGGATCAATTTCCAATATAAAGGCAGGAGGGAAAAAGTCAATCTCGTTTTCTACAGGGTCTCGTGGGTGCGTATTTCGTAGTCATTCCCATCGGTGATGATCTGCACCGCGCCATGAGCATCTGTTCGGAGGATATCAACCCCTGCATCCTGGTAGCGTTCCAAGGTTTCTGGGTGGGGGTGGTGCATGCGGTTGAGGTAACCGCTGGAGAAAATCACTGTGTCAGGGCTGACCGCTTTGATGAATGTTGGTGAATTGGAGAATCGGCTACCGTGGTGTGGAGCTTTTAAGATATCGGCCTCAACCTGTTGCGGATTTTTCGCCAGTTTTTCTTCTACTTTGTCACTGATGTCGCCCGTGAACAGCATGCTAAAATCCCTGTACTCAAGACGCAGAACCAGCGATAAGTCGTTGTCGACTCTTCGATCGGAACTTGAGGATTGACCTGGTTCCGGGTGCAGGGGGATGAGTTGTACCTCGCCAACATGGATGGGCTTGTTCATTTTTAACCGAAGGAATTTTGCTCCTCTTTCACGGGCTTGGTTCTGCAGGTTCCGCAGCCGCTGTCCGACGAAACTGTCACCGAGAGTTAGAAAATGTTTGACCGGAAAAAGGTCGAGCAAGGAATACAATCCGCGAATATGGTCGTTGTCTGAATGGGTGGCGACCATATAGTCGATTTTTCTAATGCCACGGTTCCACAAAAAGGGCGCAACGATTCGTCCACCCACATCGAGTCGATTTTTATAAAACCCACCACCATCCATTATCAAGGTTTCACCATTGGGGAATTCGATGAGAAGTGATTCCCCCTGTCCGACATCCAGTACACTTATGGCGAGCTTGTCACTGGGGAACTGAAAGGCACGCGGCCATGAAAACAGCACCAGTGCGCATACAACGGAAACAATAAAACTTTTTTTCAGCAAGCCGTTAACTTCCTGATTCAGTGTCTGGTTTCGAAAGATGAGCAGTCCGGTTACGAAGACTGAAAAATAGAAAACCAGCCAAAGGGATGGAGGTGTTGGAATATAGACTGAAGAGAAAGAAGATCGCGCAAAAACCTCTGGCACCCACAGAAAAAATTGGGTGATAGGCAGTGCTGGTAATACAAGCAACGAGGCGAGAGTGTAGGAAACGGTTCCCACAATAATCATCAACAGTACTGCAGGGATCAAAAGCGAAGCCAGAGGCACCATGATGACGTTTAAAAAAATACCGACCAAACTGATGCGATTGAACTGGTAAATCAAGACTGGGAGAGTGACGGCGGTGACGGTTACGGATGCTACAGTCCCGCCGATTAAAATTTTCTCAAAGCGTAATTTCAACTTTTCCAAAAAGAAAGTGTTGGGGGGATAACCGCGCGTTAATTTTTGCGACCAGGTGGGTTCTCCCATTCGTGCCACCGGGTCATCGTTGATTTGCGACAACAAGGTAAAGACCAACAGGATTCCCCCGACCGCCATAAAGGAAAGTTGAAAACCGACATCGAGTACGGATTCGGGTTTCCATAACAAAATGATAAATCCTGCGGTCAGGAAGGCATTAAAGAGACTGCTTTGTCGGTCAAACAAAATAGCTATGAGCAAGGCACTCACCATGATTCCCGCCCTGAGTGAAGATACTTTGGCTCCGACCACCACCATATAGAAAAGAACAGGGATCAAGCAGAGAACTGCTGTGACCTTGCGCGTGTGTCCGGCGCGGGCACTATCCGGGTTCAAGAGGAAGAGCCCATAAAATACTAGAGGCCAGAGAATAAAATAGGATGTTGCCGCCACAAACCCGATATGCAGTCCGGATACCGCCATCAGATGTGCCAGTCCGGTTGCTATATAATTTTCACGCACCTTGGTTGATAGAGAATCTTTCATTCCCAAAACCATGGCTTTGAGCAAAACGCCTTCTTCGCCGGAGAACAGTTTTTCCAGACTTGTCACGAGGTGGTTTCTTAATTGTTGTGGTCCTGCATGCCAGAAGGGCAGGTCGAATCGCCCAGTCCGTTCCATGGTTTCCGGCCGGGAGATATTGCCGGTGACATCAATACTTCTAGACTTGAGGTATCGGTGGTAGTCGAACCGGCCTGGGTTTTTAAAGTTGCGGGGGATTTTCAGGCGTACTTTGTTAAACCGGACTTGGTCTCCGGATTTGAAAACGGCATGGGGTTTATAAACGCTCACCCGCATAGTCCCAGTTGTGGGCCGTGTGTTCAATGACTCCAGTTCGAGCAGGTAATACGTACGATCAGCAAGAACGCGCGGCGAAGAATATATCTTACCCTCTACCGAGGTGGTTTTTCCTTCTTGAATGTGGTTGAGAATATGGTTCGAGGGGCGAGTTGACTCTGGCAGGGTCGGGGCCAGATATCCGAAGCCGGCTAACAAAAGAATAGTGATAGACTCTCGATATATTTTGCGGGCTTTATGACGAACGAGAAACAAGGCGAAGAGAAACAAGCACAGTGGTAATGAACCGGGGATAATGAATTGGCGGGTGGCAGGAAAAAAAACGCAAACCCCACTCAAGTAAGCAAGTAAAAAAGGCAGGATAGGAGGTGGGCGTTCTAATAGCGTGGGTCTTTCTTCAAGGACTCTTGTTATGAAGTTTGTCCCTGCCGAAGTTTTCATGTGTCAGGCAAGAACAACCAAGTCGATGCGTTTTTGTCCCAGGTCCACAGCGGAAACCCTCACTTTAACTTTGTCGCCGATTTGAAAACTGCGATGGCGTCTTTGCCCGATGAGCCGGTGCTCGGTTTCGATGAATAGGTAATAGTCGTCTGTGATACTGGAGATTTTGACCAGTCCTTCGACAAACACCTCCTGCAACTCGACAAAAAAGCCGAACCCGGTAACACCCGTGATAATTCCGTGAAAAGTTTTACCGATTTTGTCTGCCATGAATTGAGCCCGGCGCAGGTCGGTCACTTCCCGTTCGATGGACATGGCTTTAATTTCCATATGAGTGGATTGTTCCGAGATTTCGGCAAGTTTCGACAGCAGTTCTTTTTTTTCTTTTTGCGGGCATTTACGTTTTATGTATTTCTTGATGAGTCGGTGCAGAATGAGATCGGGATAACGGCGAATCGGTGAAGTGAAATGAGCGTAATGCGGAAAGCCGAGGCAGAAATGACCGGGGTCGGTTTCGGAATAGCGCGCCTTTTTCATGGTGCGAAGAAGCAGAGTGTTGACGACTCTCTCTTCCGGGCGCCCTTTGACCTGTTGCACGAGGGTTTGTAAATCGGTTGAGCGGGCCGGTGAAGGAAGGCGTAATTTAAACGTATCGGCAAACTCATTGAATCCGGTGAGCCGGGCAGGGTCGGGTGCTTCATGAATTCTGTGGATGGACGGTATGCTGCGTTCGTGCAAGTTGAGGGCGACGAATTGGTTGGCGGCCAACATAAATTCTTCGATAAGCTCGTGTGCTGAATTGTGTTCGCTGATGCTGATTTTCTTGACATGACCGGCGGAGTCCATATGGATTTCCGAGTCTGGCACTTGAAAATCGACACTGCCGTGCTGGAATCTCTTTTTCCTCAAGAGTTGGCTGAGTTGATGCATGTCGGTCAGTGTCGGCAGAAAGGGGTCATCCCCATCGCCTTCCAGTAATTGATGGACTTCGTTGTAGGTGAACCGGCGCTGGCTTTTGATGATTGAGGGATGAAGCGTTCCTGCTATAAAGTTTGCCTTGCTGTCGAAGTCCATGATGGCGCTGACGGTCAGCCGCGCTTCATTAGGTTTTAAACTGCAAGCTTCGTTGGACAGGGTAACCGGTAGCATGGGTATGACACCGTCGGCGTAATAGATGCTGGTTGCCCTTTCAAAGGCCTCTTGATCGAGCAGGGAATTTTCTCGCACAAAATGACTGACATCGGCGATATGAACACCGAGCCGGTACCCTTCCTCAAAGCGTTCCAGAGAAACTGCGTCATCAAAATCTTTGGCCCGTTCCCCGTCGATGGTGAAGGTCTGAAGCTTGGTGAAATCTTTTCGTTCTTTTAGGGATTCGGCGGGGTCTTCGGCTCCAACGTCTCGAGCTTCATCAAGCACTTCCGGGGAAAAGCTCTGCCGCACCCCGTGCTTTCTGAAGATGGATTGGATCTCAACATTCGGATCGTTGGAGGAGCCCAACACTTCCATCACTTTGCCTATGGGCGGTTTGTGGCGGGTCGGAAAGGTCTCAATTTCTACGTGGACGATTTGTCCGTTTTTAGCTCCTTTGCGGTTTTTCCCCGGAACAAAAACATCATGAAAATATTTGGATTCGGTGGGGATGACCCATCCGTCTTTGCCGAAGGTTTCATAAGTACCGACGATATGTGTCGTGTTGCGTTGGAGAATACGTATGATACGCCCTTGTGGTTTTCCCGGTTCTCGCTCCGACTCGACACGGACTACCACATGATCTTTGTGCATGGCTTCATTCATGTGGCGTCGATTGACGTAAACATCGTTTTCTTCTTCCTTATTGTCAGGGATGACAAATCCGAAGCCGTTCGGGTGGCCGTGCAGTTTCCCGGTGACCAGATTCATTTCGTCGGGAAGCCCATAGCGTCCTCCACGAATTTTTATCAAGGTGCCTTCGACAGCCATTTCTTTGATGAGACTGCGGAACTCCCGCTTCTGAGTTTCGGGCACACCTAACTGGCGAGAAAGTTCCGCCACCTTCATGGGGCGTGCGACTTTCTTTTTCATCATTGAAAGAATTTTGTCTTCGGTAAGTTTCATAGCAGTCCTAATAGTGTTTTGCTTTCTCGTCACACTTTATCACGGTGGAGGACTTTCCGCACAGAGAACGAACGCATGGCAATTTTAAAGGACGAAAGATTACTCTGAAGCGGTCTCTAGTGCTGTTAATTAAGCGATGGGAAGGAGTGCTCAGTGGATTTTTAAGAAAGGTTCACATATAATCCTCAAAAGTATGACTTTGAAAAATAAAGGAACTTAATGAAAGTACAAGTTGATTGGTTGAAAGAATATACCGAAATCGATGTCCCTGCGGATGAATTAGGGCATGTCTTGACCATGGCGGGGTTGGAGATTGAAAGCCATGAAACAGTGGACCTGCCCGGTGGGGGAAAAAGCGAAGTGTTGGAACTGAATGTGACGCCCAATCGCGGTTATTGTTTGTCTCATATAGGCGTTGCCCGTGAAGTTTCAGCGTTATTGAACAAATCCTTGAAATTGTCTGATCCGGTCAAAACTCTCGAGGCTGAATCTGGAGCTGTGGCTGTAGCAGATCGTATATTGGTTGAAAACCTGGAGCCGGAACTTTGTCCTCGTTATTGCGCCCTTGTGATAGAAAATGTGAAAGTCGGCCCCTCTCCGAAATGGCTGAAAGACAGGCTGGTTGCTATTGGTCTTCGCCCTATCAATAATATTGTGGATATCACCAATTTCGTGATGATGGAATACGGCCAGCCTTTGCACGCCTTTGATCGGGATTTGCTAACTGGGAATAAACTAGTTATACGTCGGGCGAAAAAAGGCGAACCTTTCGCCAGCCTGGATGGGATTGAATTGAAACTCGAGCCAGATGCTCTTGTCATCGCCGATGGCGAAAGGCCCGTGGCGTTGGCGGGCATTATGGGCGGGACCAACAGTCAGGTTTCTGAAACCACTAGCCATGTTGTGCTGGAGAGCGCCTGTTTTGACTCGGCGACGATTCGCAAGGGATCAAAGAAATATGGGTTGCGTTCGGACTCTTCTTACCGCTTTGAGCGTGGTGTTGACTGGGATGGTGTGGTTTCTGCCCAAGCACGGGCAGCCTTGTTGATAAAGCAGCTGGCTGGTGGAGAAATCTGCTCGGGACGGGTAGATATTTATCCTGAGGTGGGAAAGCCAATAATCGTTCCATTAAGAGTGAATCGGGTTAATCAGCTTTTGGGTGGAAGTTTTAGTGCGGAACAAATTCAGGATCTGCTTTCTCGATTGGGAATGGAGATCGCAGAACCTTCAGAAACTATGCAGGTGAAAATTCCCAGTTTTCGTCCCGATCTTTTGCGTGAAGTGGATTTGATAGAAGAAATTGCCCGCATTGACGGCTTCGATAAAGTTGGTACGGTTTTCCCGGTGGCAGGGGTGAGGCCGGTGAAGATTGCGGTCCGGCAAAAAATCATTAAAAAAGTGCGAGAGGTTTTATGTTGCACTGGATTTTCCGAGACGGTTCATTACAGTTTTATTGAACGCATTCACGCAGAAGAATTTAAGACAGCTTTTGCTTCAGAGCAGGACCAGCTGATTATGTTGAAAAATCCACTGAGTTCTGAAAACGATACCATGCGCACAAGCCTGATTCCCGGTTTGCTGAAGACAGCTGCTCTCAATTTAAGTAAAGGCCAGAAACCACTCAAGTTGTTTGAGGTGGGCAGTGTTTATTTTGCGAATTCTTCTGGAAACTGCACGGAAAAAGCGGTTTTGTCAGCCATCCTGCTGGGGCCTTATGAACTCACTCCTTGGAAATCCAGAGGCAAGGAGTATGACTTTTATGATCTCAAAGGAACATTAGAAACACTGTCTGAACACCTGCATGTAAAACTGGAAACTTCTCCTAATAGCATGCCGTTTCTGATGCAGGGGAAATCGGTGCGGGTCCACGTCAATGATATTGAGTTGGGTTATCTGGCTCAAGTTGCCCCAGAACAGAGGCTAGTTAATGAGTTGGGGCAAAATGTTTATGCCTTGGAGCTCGATTTGGGAGCTTTGGAAAACGCGCTCTCCTCTTCTCTTCAGTTTCAGCAGATTGCCAAATTTCCTGAGACTTACCGCGATATTTCTATCCTTGTGGATCGGCAGGTTACTTCACAAACGGTTGCGGACTTGATCCTGAAAACCGGCAGTCCCTTGATTCAAAAGGTTGAACTGTATGACCATTTTGAGGGGAAGAAAATTCAGGCCGATAAAAAAAGCCTCACTTTTGCATTGTCTTTTCAATCTGCAGAGAGGACGCTTTCGGATGAAGAAGTCACCCCGTTATTTGAAAAAATTATTCAAACTTTAGAGAGTGAACTTGGTGCCTCGCTAAGGGAGTAAGGGGTTATTGACACCCTAATACCCCGGTGCTACGATTCTGCCATGCTTAAACCGGATATTCATCAATTGGAAGAACGTGTGTTGGCCTTGATGGGAGAGTTCCGTCGTCTTAAGGATGAAAATCGGGAACTTTCTTGTCAGGTTGATCAACTTAACCGTGATAAAGAGACCTTGGTGGAAGAACAAAACCTGAGTCAGGTCGCAAAAGATCGCCTTTCCCAATTGGAATCCTTAGATCAAAAAAACGAAAAAGACCGCAAGGTTATACAGACAAAGGTTAAGACCCTTTTGGAAAATTTAGAAAAATTTGATCTGGCTTGATAATGATTAACCACTGATCAGGAAATCTTTTATGTCGAGCAGTAAAAAAATTCAGATTTATGGAAAAACATATAGCTTGAAAAGCTCTTCTTTGGAAGTGGATGCTGAAGAGGTAGCCGGCTATGTGGATTCCAGAATGAAAGAGCTTGCCACTGCCCGCAGTAAAACTTCCACTTTGGACTTGGCTATCCTTGCCGCGCTCAATATTGCGCAGGAATTATTAGAGTTGAAAAGTCAGGGCAAGGCGAAAGGTAAAGTGGAAGAAGAGAAAATTCAGCAATTGGTTGCTGCGCTCGATAAGGAGCTGCAAGCTGTTGAAAAGTAAGAGGGTTCTCGTATTAGATAGGCCTTGAGAGACCTTGGCCTTTATGTTAGGATGTGGTTGAATTTGTAGTGGTGTCTCCCTGTTGTGTTTGGGTAAGAATTTAATTTCTTGAGCCAACAGTTAGTGAAAGGGGTTGATGGATCGGCTGTGGTGAGCAAGCCTTCTTCGGGAGGGAAGCCTAAAACAGTTCACGGATACCCCACCTGTCCTTGACAGGTTCAAAAAATAGTTTTTGCGCGGCATGAACGGGGAGACTTCTTGAATGTTTAAGAGCTTTAGAAGGCTGGAGTTTGGCCTGACCGAGCCTGAATATATATCCGGTTTTGGAATTATTCGGAACCGGACCCAATTGGGAGTGAAATATAAGCGGAATGGGAAAGTCTGTTTCGTTTTTTGATATATCCTCTACAAGGTTTGTTCTGCCTTTTTGGGCTGTGTTTATACCTTGTCTCCCCTTTGCCGGTTTCGGTCGGTTTTGTCCTGCTTTCCTCTTAAAGCTAAATAAATAGGGTGTTTTCTGTGTTGCAGTTGTCCGGCAATATCCTGACAATAACCTTGGGTGCGGAAAATGGTTTTTACCTCCATGAAAATGGATAAGTTCGCGATCCGTCAGGATATGAGGCGGCGGCGCGGTGCCATGAGCTTGGATGATGTTTTAAACTTAAGTCGAACTGTAGAAGACAGGCTGTTTGCCTGCAAGGATTTTTCGGCTTGCCAGAATATAATTTTTTTTCTCTCGTTTGGCAACGAGGTGCGCACCGATGAAATGATCATGCGTTCCCTCACTGAAGGCAAGCAGGTTTATGTTCCACGCCTGATAACGAGAGAAAGACGGTTGGAAGTGTGTGAAATTACCGATATGGATCAGGAGTTTGAGTTGGGCTCTTACGATATTCGTGAGCCTTCCCGGCTTAATTCCAGGGTGGTATCTCCATCAATAATCGATGCCGTCATTGCGCCAGGTTTGGCGTTTGATCGTTCCGGGGGGAGAATTGGTTTTGGTGGGGGTTATTTTGACTGGCTTTTTAAACAGTTGCCAGATGAGGCACTCCGTTTGGGAGTAGCTTACGAGTTTCAAGTTTTGGATTCGATTCCCCAGGATTCTTGGGATGAAAGGGTTCAAACAATTTTTACTGAAAATGACACGATAAACTGCTAAGCCGCCGGAAGGCTGGGCCAGTTTATTTTAAATATTGAGGTCTTACTGCTATGCATATATTTACCACCATTAAGGTCAATTTTATAACCCTGATTTTAGGGATGTCTTTTGCTTTGGTGATTGGTTATGCCATTGGATATTTTTTGCGCAAAATGTTTACTGAATACCAGATTAAGGAAGCAGAGGAGCGTAAAAAGAAA
>JAJDBH010000035.1 GCA_029261455.1 Nitrospinaceae bacterium | reverse complement strand
ACCTTATAATTCTTGGGTACATCCAACAGTTCACGGACATCCTTTTCCGCCTCCTCGTGAACAGATACAAATTCCTTGCCTCTGTGACTCATCTCCATGATCGAAGCCCCAGAACCATGCCAATCCGGCAATTCTTCTTGTGCCTGCTTTAACACGGCTTCTGGTAACATCGATGGGCCTGCACTGAAATTATATTTTCTGGACATTCTGTTGGCTTTCCTGATTAGGGTTGTCAATAAATTTAAAAGAGGCTATTTTTTCCTGGCCTCAAAATATGTTTGCTTGAGATTAAAAAATTCACTGCTAATATTTCTTGTTTTTCACATTCAGACAAAACACCTTCAGCCAAATTTATGACTGACTGCGGTTCCCTTGAATATCAGAGTCCTGGATAAAAAGTAGGCTATGGGGTTCGTGGTTCCTGGAATTTAGAAGAAAAAAAACAAATTGGAAACCTTACCCATTAGGGATTGATGCTTCGTCATGAATACCTATTTATAAAGGAATTTTGACCTAAAATCCAATTTTTCTGTTCAGGAATGGGTTTTTGGGGGTTAGGGTTTTTCTGGGTCGGATGGAGAATCCGAATCTTCCAATTCAAGCCCTAAGTCCTCAATTTCGACTTCGGGGATTTCATCATTGTTTATAGTGAGTGGCCCATCTGAATCATCAATTTCCAGCTTTATTTCGAACTCGTCACTTTGGGCCGGGGGTGGTGAGGGTTCGGGGCTCTCCGGTTCGAAGTCTTCATCGAGATCCAATATTATTTCAGTATTTCCAAGATCCAATACCGGAGGCTCTACTGTGTCTTGTTCTGGGTTTTGGGAGGACGCTATTTCCAAATCTTCATTGACCTCTTCCAAATCAATATTTTCGATTGATAGGGTTTCTTCTGTGTCACTTATATTCAATGTTATCTCTTCTGGCTCCTCGGAAGAGCTAATTTCCAATTCATCGATTTTTAATTCTAAATTATCCGAATTTTCCGGGGCCAGATCCAAGTCACCAGCTTCAGGTTCCTCGCTGATTTGAAGCAGAGTTTCCTCAGGTACAGTTTTTGAGGTTTCTGGAGTGGCGGGTGGCTCCTCTTCGAGGGGTTCTAGTCCTAACCCCAACCCTTCGACTTCCATTTCTTCTAAGTTGATATCGGCATCAGTGCCAAACTCCATGGGGATAAACTCACTAGTATCTGGCTCAGAAGTATCTGGTTTTAAAGTGGTTTCCGGCACCTCTTTCGTGGCGTCGGATAAATTTAACAGGAATTCTCCTGAATCGAGCTCCGGGTTTTCCTGAAAACCTTCGGGGGGATCTATAACGGCAATGCCTTCTCCAGCTTGGGGAGAGGATGGGCTTAATGACTCTTGTTCTTCCTCGGAAGTCTTTGGGCTGGAAAAAATAGTAAATGAATCATTGCGGAAAAGGGACTCGGTTGTGGTCGCAGCTTTCTTGAAATTAAAGCCACAACTGCCGCAATTCTTTTCCTGCTTAAATGAAATATAACCACAATCAGGACATTGCATACTAAAAAAATATATCAAAAAACCCCTAACGTCAAGAAAAATAAATGATTACGGGATTTTTTGGCCGATTAACTCACGGTTTTTCTGGAGCATTCCATAGGATAGACCGATGAGAAGAAATAGGGTGTTTTTCTCGTTAGGAGGGTTTCAGAGCAATTATTTAGGGATAAAATCTTCAGAACCACATTTAAACCATTGTTTTATAAGGGTGAGTATTTTTGTGGATTTGTGTGGTTTTTCTTGAAGGTTGACGCTTGCCCGGTTTTTAGTTAAAATCATCCTATCCTTTAGATCATAGTTCAGTGAAAATCGGGGTGCTTTTACGCTCCCAAGAGTTTTTTAACGCATGAGGTTTTTGTGAAGTTAAAAAAAATCAGTCATTTAATTTGCCTCACTCAATTTAAGCTTGGGGAATTGGCCTTCCCGATGTTTGAGCCGATGCTCCGATACCTTGAAAACAAAGATCCTGAGGTACGTCGTCATTTCAATCAGGCTCTTGTCAGCCTGAACGAGCAAAAGCAAGCCATAGCTTTATTGAACTTGAATATGGTTTTGAGTTTAAATCCCAGGCATTTTCTTGCCAGGGTTTTCCGAGGCAGGATTTATATCAAGGAAGGCCAGTACCGTTTGGCATCAGAAGACTATTTGGAAGCAAATAAGATCAGTCAGTACCGATTCATCCATTATGATCTCTATCGGGAATATTTCAGGTCGGTCAACAAGGAGTTTGGAGGGGTGGGAAGCACCATCATTAAAAACTTTGATCAAGTGTTCGAGACATTACAGCTTCAGCAGGATAGCGGCTCTAGAGATGGAATATCTGATATGGGGCAAGAAGTACAGGAAAGGCTTGCAATGATAGAAGCCGGTTTGAAAGAGGACGTTACCTTTCAAGAGTTTGTTCTGAGTCCTGATGAGGTTGAAAAGTTCACAGTTATGGGGCCCATCACCCAGGAAGAAATCGAAGAAACAGATTGGGATCAGCTTGCTGATGATTTGACGCCCTGATTTCCGCCCACTGGTTAGGAAGTAAAATGGGGATGCCGCCACACGGTTGGCGAGCATAATAAAGATATCGCTATTTACCAGCGGAGACACTCCGCTAAAACTCAGGTCGCATTTTGATCAAGCGGCAAGATCTAGAAAAAACTGAAGCCCTCTCTCTGGCTCCTTACGCTATGAAAAGCGGAGAAAGCCAAGGACGCCAGTATCAGGAAGAGGAGCACCTCTACCGAACCCGGTTTCAAAGAGACCGTGATCGCGTCATTCACACCTCTGCATTCAGAAGACTGGAATATAAAACCCAGGTTTTTGTCTACCACGAAGGCGACTATTACCGCACCCGCCTCACCCATTCTCTTGAAGTTGCACAAATAGCACGTTCTATTTGCAAATCCTTACAGCTAAATGAAGACCTTGCGGAAGCAGTTGCCTTGTCTCACGACTTGGGTCATCCTCCTTTCGGACACACAGGGCAAAATGTGTTGAACCGATTGATGAAAGGGCATGATGGATTTGAGCATAATAAACAGAGCCTGAGAATAGTAAAACTTTTAGAAAAACGGTATCCAGAGTTCGATGGACTTAACCTGACTTGGGAAGTTATGGAGGGGATTAGCAAACATTCTCAAGATGCAGACAATCCAATTACTTCAGATAAAACGGTTCGCTTTCCTTCCCTTGAAGCCCAGGTTGCTGACTTTGCCGATGGCATTGCATACAACGCCCACGACCTGGATGACGGGATTACTTCTGAATTGCTTGACTTGGAACAGTTAAGAAAAGTGTCTCTCTGGAAAGAAAATGAGAAAAGGTTCGATGAAAAATATACAGGCTTGGATTTTAAGCTGAAAAAATATCAGGTAGTTCGAAGCATCATCAATGAGCTCATCAGTGATTTTCGTCAGGCTACTTTATATAACCTGGAGCATTATAATGTCGGTTCCGTGCATGATGTGCGTCATGCTCCCATTCGTATTGCGGCTTTTGGCAAAGAGGTTGCCGAGAAAAATAAAGAGTTAAAGCAATTTCTCCATAAAAATATGTATTCCCATCGCAAAGTTTTACGTATGGAGTTTAAAGCCGAGTTGACCTTGGAAGGAATTTTTAAGGCGTATGCAAAAATGCCGGGACTTCTTCCTGAACCTGTCCAAAAAAATTCGCAGTGGGGTTCCTTGGAGCGCCGAATCTGTGACTATGTTTCAGGGATGACGGACCGTTATGCGATCAATGAATACAAAAACCTATATTCTGCTGAAGAGAGTGATTAGTTTTAAAATTGATGGATTGACTTTTCATGGTTTCCAGAGGCAGGGTTAATTGTAGCTTTCCTGTCAAAACCAGAGCAACTTATACCGACCAGCATGGTATCAAAGTTTTAACTCCCTCCTGCTGCCATCTTGACTCAATTGATGATAGAAGTGTATATGAAAGACAGCCAGAATTCTGGTAGAGTTTTGTAGTTTAAATTAGGCCATCGCATTATTAATCCGAATGTGATGGGGAGAAACTTTTTCTATTTCAAAAATGATGAAGAAATGGTTTTGCCTACAGGTAGAAATAATTTTGAAAGGATTCAGGAAATCACTCTGCTTCGCTACGAGGCGGAAGAGTTTCGTTAATGATTTTAGATAATTTTTTATTAAGGTTTTTACGGGTTTACTATGAATAATATTCAATCTATCTGTGTTTTTTGTGGATCCAGTCAATCGGTGGATAGTTTGTTTAAAGATACAGCTTTGGAGTTGGGGCGCGAACTGGGCCGGAGGGGGATTGATCTGGTTTATGGTGGCGCTTCGATAGGGCTCATGGGTTGTGTAGCCCGGGGAGTGCACGAGGAGAAGGGGAAAGTTATCGGTGTCTTGCCTGAATTTTTCAAGACCAAAGATATTGAATATTCCGAAGCAGATGAGTTGATTGTTACTCAGGATATGCGTGAACGAAAAGCGGTGATGGACAAAAGGTCAGATGCCTTTATTGTATTGCCCGGTGGTATTGGGACTCTTGAAGAAGCTATGGAAATTCTTTCCATGCGCCAATTGCGTCTTACCGACAAGCCTCTAGTTTTTATCAATACTCAGGGGTTTTATGAAGGACTGCGTACAACTTTTGAAGAAATGGTGGAATTGAATTTTGCCAAACCCAGTATTATGAATATGTATGACATGGTTCCCGACCCGCAAAGTGCTCTGGAATATTTGCTCAGCTATACTCCTCAGCCACCAGACGAAAAGTTGTTATAGGAATTAAGATTGCAATTATTCGTGCCTTGTAAGGTCAGCTTGCCTGAACTTCCACATCGGGATGAATGGCTTCTTTCAGGAATTGTTCGATGTATTGCAATGTACCCGTGGTTGAGCTAGGGCAACTGCCACAGGCTCCCTGATAGTGAACTTTAATGGTCTTGTCTTCTACGGAGATAAGATTGATCCCCCCTCCATCATTTGCTAGTGCAGGACGAATGGCAACATCTAGCAGGGCATTGATCACCTCGGTTTTCCGGTCACTGTTGTAATTGAAAAACTCTTCCTTTTTGAAATCTTCCAATACAGGATGAACATCATCATTTCCCTTTGGGCTATCTGCTTCATCGCCTTTTTCGTAGTGTTGCAAATGGGATTCTATGGTGCCGCCGATTTTTTCCATAATCGTGTGCCATCCCACGGCATTGGATTTGGTAATGGTGACAAAGTTTTCTTTGATGAAAATACTTTGCATTCCAAAAATACCAAATAGGGCCTTAGCCATAGGATCATCCCCCGCATCTTCGGGAGAGTCAAAAGTTTTTGTACCTGCCTCAATGACTTTGCCGTTTAAGATAAACTGGAAGGCATCCGGATTAGGGGTTGGCTGTATGCGAAGGACTTTGAACTTTCCTTCCTGCGCAGGTGTGGGTTCTTGATTGCTTTCACTCTCTGTATTCATTGAAATTCCAAATTGTTTTTGTATCCAAGCTAGTAATCCCATTCGATGCTCACAAAAATTTTGTTTGAAAAATAGATACCCCATTATATCTGATTTCCCGGCTAAGAGGGCAATCAGATTTTCTCTTTTGTAAGAAAAGTCCGGACATCTTTGAAAACATTGAAGCTTTATGGGTTGAGCAAGGAAAATATTCGGACTTTAATTATGGTTTTCTGGGAAAGGTGATGCAAAGCTTGAGCAGGGTTTTAGCTGTAATTCAGGAATTATTGACCCGGGTTTGCAGCAGGCAGGTCTCCGGTTGATCCGAATCCTTGTGTATTGCGGGCTGTTTCGCTCAACTGGTCGCTGGGTATGAACTTGACCGTCTCTACTTTTTGAATGATCAACTGGGCGATGCGATCTCCTGATTGGATATGGATTTCGTTGTCGGAGTGGTTGAAGAGAAGAACCTTTATTTCGCCTCTATAATGTGAGTCAATCACTCCGGCACCGCTATCGAGCCCCAGTTTGACCGCAGACCCACTGCGCGGCCATATCAAACCGACATAACCTTCTGGGAGCTCCAAGCTAACTCCGGTAGCCACCAGCTCTCGGCCTCGAGGGGAAATAACTTTGGCCTCTATAGCTTTCAAATCAGCCCCGGCATCACCTTGGTGTGCATATTGAGGAAGGTAATCGCCTTTGCAGGGAACAGGAGTTGGTTCGATTTTGTTCACAACAGTTTCCGTGATTAAATTTTGTAGAGGATTATAAGCAAGCGAGAAGAACGATTCAAATTAACTCAAGACAAAAAAACTGGGAAGGGGGTCGACGCCCCGCCCTTCCCGATTGAAATCTTAACTCTTTAAATGGATCTTTTCAACTAACCGTCCTTGACATGGAGGTAAGCACTAACAATACCTTCAAACTCATGAAAAGGCGGGGCGCGTCCTTATAAAGAAAGGAGGCGGGCTACTATTTTGCCGGGCTAAGCCCAGCGTCAAAAAGAGGTTCCATGTCACGCCAATTGGATGGAAATCATCTGCCGATATTAAACGGAGGATTCGGCTGGCGCTCAGTACATTTGGGGGTTTGGGAAGGGGTTTGAGACTAACACGCATCCCACTGGTTGCTTTCAAAAAATCGAATTTGGGATGCATCTCATTCATTGCTATGGAACCCGCTTTTTTAGTAACCCGCCGTTGGAAGATATGTAACAACTATCAACTCTATTTTTCTTCCGGAAAAGCTGGAATTCGGAACCTGACCAAGCACTTTTGACAGCACTTAATCCTATTAGACAGTTCCTTATATATTGTATACTTTCGAAAAAATACCACTACATATGGTACCTGTCAAGCGATAATTTGAAAGAAATTGCGAAAAAACTTATAACTCTTTTGTTTATATGTGTTTACTTGTGTCAAAAAAACTTATTATTGATTATTTTATTCACTGTCCCCCATATAATGTGTGGTCTGAAAATTGATATTACAATATAGGGTGGGCCAGCAAACTAGGACTTTTCTGGTTCGTGATGTTTTAATAATGCCTATTTAAGCTTAAATTTGTTCAAGCTCAGAGGGATGGAGTCGAGGGACTTATCCTTAGCTCGATATTGCTGGTTTCCGGTTTCTACGACATATTCTTGCTCTGAGTCAAAAAAATTCCCGACTTTTAAGGATGCAATTTCTTCTTCGTTATTTTTGAAAAGCCGGATGGTGAATGAGGGGGCATTCAGACCTGAGAGATTGGTGGGTAAAGAAGGCGTGATTATAGAGCTGAACTCTAATCCTTTCAGTGTCCAAACCAAGTCATTACCAATGTGTTCGATCTTGATTTTTTCGGGTTTTTCGAGACTCCATTGAGGTCCATTTTTTCTCAACTCGAAGAGTTTTTCAGGTGTTTGGATCAAAATCTTTTTTACTTCGGCACTTTCAAATCTTAGAATTTTTTTATTTCTTAAATCGTGAAGGCTACGAAATAATTTATCCACTACTTCTTTTGAAATTGAAAATACGGTTGGTTCGCCTGTACGTTGGGCAAACACCTGTTGACCATTGGCAGAGTGATTGCCCAATAACAGTGTCCATGTTTTTGAGTTCTTTAATTTCAGGCTAAAAGATCTTTGTGGATTATCCAGGCCAAACGATTCGGGGATATCCATAGAGATCTTAATAAACTCTTTGATCTGGGCTTCCTTGAGATCAAAGAGAAGGCTGTTTACAGTAGCTAGATCGGCGGTGGTTTTTATTGGGCTTTGAAGATTCCAACTATCGCTCTTGTCACGGACCACGCGAGTGGTTTTATTTTCGGATCGTAGCGACAACTCAAGAACTTCATTTTCTTCAAACTCCAACAGTGTTTTATCGAGAAACTCTACAGTTTTTTGGGAAAGTACTTCAAAAAGCTTTGTGTCTACCAGAATGATATTTTTAGAATCATTTGTTTTGCCAAAGTATCCTTTTCCTTCCTTGAGGCTGCCCAGATAAAGTGTTTGGCTTTCATTTTCGTTATCTAAAATCAGTTTTAGTTTTGGCGGGTTTAACCCATAGGGTTCCAGGGAGTCAGGGGTCTCGTCGACAAACTCTCTGACTCGGGAAAATTGAATAGCCTGAAGAAAGTTCATGATCGCATCGTTATCTCCTCGAGCGCGAATATCTCCTGATATTTCCCAGACTTCTCCTACCTTTTTAAAATCCAGAGGATTGTTCTCCCTAAGGATTTGTATGCGCTGGATAGAACCTGTATTGAAGTTGAGTATAGTTTTATCGCGAAAACTATAGATGGATTTTTCAAAGTCCGATTGGGACGAAGCGGCCATCATCACGGTGGGCTGATTTTCCCTTTTGAAGTAGAGATGATCTCCAAGAGGACTTTCGTTGCCTATCAATAATGTTTCTTCATCTTTGTTTTCAAATTTGAAATGGATTTTAAGAAAAGGGGACCCCAGTCCATAAATGGAAAGGTCTTTGGGGTTCTCTTCCACCGCCCGGGTTTTTTTTAAGTCTGCGACTTCTGATATAAAAGCTTCTACCTCAGTACTGTCACCAGGTGCTGAAAAGGGAAGAGTGAGCTTCCAGTTATGGTGGTCCTCACGCTTTAAGGTGATAGGTTCGCCTTTGCCGGCCAGAGAAAGCTCAACTACCTTTTCCTCTTCAAGAGGGAGTAGTTTTTCAGCTTGTTCTTTTTTAGTTATTTCTTTTTGTTCGGCGGGTAGGTCAATAAAAAAATAGTAAAGAACCAGACCTAGGAAGACAGCTGCCATCAGGGCTGTTCCTCTAAACTTCATAGTCGGCGTCTCCTCCACCAGATACGAATTCCCACTGTAGCAATGAGGCCGGGAAAAACAATGATGCCCATTATGAATATTGCGGTCCCCAAAGTTTGGGTCATTTGAATGGGTGTGCTCTTTCTTTCTCTTGGGCGAATAGAAATCAGTTGCTCTTCTTCTGCCAGCCAAGAAACAGCATTGAGAAAGAAGTCACCATTTCCCGAAAAGTTTGTGTAGCGATTATTGGAAAAATCAGAATCGCCTACCACCAGAAGTGTGGCCTTTAATGAAGGTTTGTCTTTATTGGGCTCTTCATCCAGGTTTTTTATGGCAATGACGGCTACAGAAACGGGACCTTTGATATCCCGGCCTTCATCATAGTTCACGGTCTCGGAATCGAAGTCGAACTCTGCCCAACTGTTTGCGCCTGTTTTTAAGAGTTCGGTAGTTGTGATGCCTGCTACAGGAACTCCTCGTACCGATCGTATAATAGGGAATATGGTCGCGAGAACAAAGTCACTGGTGATTTCATGTGCCGTGTATTGATTGACCACCGGTGCAGCAAAATCGCCTCCGAAAAGTTTGGACATTGGGTCGATGACAATATCTTCTCCAAGTTCAATACCCCATTTTATGAGAAAAGGTTCCATTTTGGATGAAGACTTGGGGTCGATAAGCATGAAAACTGCGCCACCAGAATTCAAATAGTTTTCGATAGCTTTTTGCTCTTCATCTTGGAGTGGTTTTTTGGGGCCGGGGACGACCAATACTGAAGCGTCTTCAGGGATTTCCCCCGACTGAAGCAGGAGGAGAGGTTTCACGATAAAGCCATCCTGTTCAAGATTCTTTTTGGCCGTTGCGTAGCCTTCGTTTTCAACGCTACTTATTGCGCTCTCGTTATGTCCTTCGAGAAAATAGATAATTTTTTGTTCGTCGCGGGTTACCTTTAATAAAGCATTGGTGATGTTTTCTTCGGTGGGATTTTGAATTTTGGTTTCCTTGGCACCACTTTCCAGAGCAATGGTTCCATAAGTGGTAACTCCATACTGCTTGGTGACAGACGGGTTTTTATCTGGATCAATATATTGCAGTTTGATTTTATCGGTCTCTTCAAGATAGCCGGCAATCAAATTGGTGAAAGCAATTTTCTCGGGAGAGTCGGTTTGGAAAAAAGCCGTCAGATTCACCTCACGTGGAAGATTGGAAATGAATTTTTTAGTTTGAGGCGCCAAGGTGAAGTAGCCTCCCTCCGTGAAATCGAAACGATGTTTATGACGGAAGGCAAGCAGGTTTACAAATATCAATATGCCCAAAAATATAGCGGTTAGGATCAGTGTGTTTACGCCATATAAGGCAGAGCGTGAGGAAAGGCTCTGTTTTAATTCTGGGCCATTGGCGACCACGAAAAATATTCCGTTAATCAAGCAGACGAGCGTCAGTGAGGCCGACACGCTTTTGAGTTCAGGAAGTACGATATATAAAAACAGGGCAATAAAACCAGTTATCAGAGCCAGCCATCCGGCCATAGACGCGAACTTTTTCATTTCCTCATCTCCATCGATTGGAATCCAGCACACGGTGACAGAGGAAAAGGCTGAGCAATATAAAGCTCAGGTAGTAAACCAGATCACTGGTGTCCACCATGCCTTTTAAAAAACGGTCCATATGGTCAACAATGGAAAGGAATTGCAACACCTGCCCCGTGGTGGCCCCTGTGGCTTGGGCTCCCCAACCAATGACCCACATGAACAGGGAGAATCCAAAGGTCAAAACGGCGGCAACAATTTGGTTGTCTGTTAAGGATGAAGCGAAGACACCCACCGAGACATAACAACCTGCCATCAATATAACTCCTAGATAGCCTGTAACTATGGGGCCAGGTTCGGGGTTTCCCAACAGAAACAGGAAGCCCACAGAGTAGGAGGAGATCAAAATCATCACTGTTACGACAATCATACAGGCCAGAAACTTTCCAAAAACTATTTCTCTAAGCGGTACGGGGGAAGAAAGCAAGAGGCGGAAGGTTTTCATTTTTTTTTCATCTGCAAAGCTACGCATGGTGATAACGGGGATGATCATAAGTAGAATTACCGACATGTTTTGCAGGCTGGGTTCAATGACCATTTCATTCAGGCTTAGCTTCATGCCCATGGCTTGAAGTTGACCGGCCTGTAAACTCTGGAAGCTAAAAAAATTCAGGATATTAAAAAATATAAAACTATAAATAATTAGAAATACGGTGGTGATCACATAAAAAATGGGCGAGTTAAAAAATGACCCCAAATCCCTCTTTGCAATGATCCAGGCGTTTCTCATGCCTTCACATCCTTTTCTTCAATCGTTAGTTTGAGGAACACATCTTCCAAGGTCATAGAGATGGGTTTGATTTCAACAAGGCCCCATTGGTTGTCCAAAGCCATGCGCGCAAATTCATCCTGAAGGTTGGAGTTTAATGCACATTCGATCAGAAACTGATTTTTTTCTCCCGGTAAAACTGAAAGCACTTGCTCCAAAGAATTTAATTTTCCCTCTATTTCATTGTTGTCATTTCTTACCGTGAGTGAGAGGCGTTCGCTTTTCCGCAGCGAGGCGGTTAAACCTTCCAATGTGTCCACTGCCGCAATTTCGCCTTCATTGATGATGATGACCCTCTGGCATATTTGTGTGATTTCGGGAAGAATGTGTGAACTGAGAATAATGGTGTGCGAAGAGGCCAGCTCTTGAATTAATTTTCGGATTTCTATAATTTGAATGGGATCAAGGCCAATGGTCGGTTCATCGAGAATAAGAATGTCAGGGTCATGCACCATGGCCTGTGCCAGTCCGACGCGTTGTTGATATCCTTTAGAGAGTCGCCCGATGATACGGTGACTGACATCTTTCAGAGAACATTTTTCGATCACAGTTTCCACGGCACTGCGAACTTTTTTTCCTGTTAGCCCTCTGATCTGTGCGGCGAACATCAGGTAATCGCGAACGCCCATGTCTGGGTAAAGAGGTGGCGTTTCTGGCAGGTAACCGATTATTTTCCGGAGTTCGATTGAGTGCTCAAAGGTGTCGTATCCCTGAATTCGGGCCGTTCCGCTGGATGCTGGAAGAATACATGAAAGGATGTTCATGGTCGTGCTTTTACCGGCCCCATTAGGACCCAGAAAGCCGACGACTTCCCCCTGAGCTATTTGAAAAGTTAAGTTGTTGATGGCCCGCCTTGGTCCATAGTACTTGGTCAGATTCTCGACCTCAATCATCTCGACTCTCCATATGACTATAATCTTTCCAAGGGATATTTAACTCTTTGCTGCAGTAGAAAACTTCAAGTGAACTATCATGCAGGAATCTGCGTACGTGAAAACTATCACAGGCCATTCAAGATATTCAATTAAATATTTTTAATATAGAATAGTTGGGGGTCATGCTTTGTTGTTAGTTATTATGTAGGTTCTAGCATTCATCCGATAAGCACACGTTTGCCCTTCTGTTGCGCTGACTGATAAACGGCGGAAATGATTTCAAGAGCCCGTAACCCATCTTTCCCGGTAGAGACTCCTGCCTTACCTGTTCGGAGTGTTCTGAACATTTCGCGTGCTCCCCCGATGAAGGGAGACTCGCATTTTTTAGGTTCAGGAAAGGGCACTTTCTCCAGTTCTTGGAAGCCGGTGAAGCGGTGGCTTTTTTTTGTGATGTATAGTTCTCGCCCGGAATTGCCAATGAGTATTCGTCCTTCTGTGCCTTGAATGTCGAGTTCGAAATTAAAATATTTTCTAGCACCACCGCCTTCAATAAAACCAATGGCTCCATTTTTAAAGCCTAGCATGGCACTTGCGGTTTCCTCGATATATTTTTTCCCGCCGGGTCTGGTTTCATGACCGGAGACCCAGGCGACTGGGCCGGCAAAAAAAAGCAAAAGGTCTGTAAGGTGAGTGCCATCGTGGAAGAGGGGGCCTCCGCCATGGCCGGACACAGAAAGCTTTCCGGGTTTCCAACTCAAGGCATTTCCAATGATAGTTTTTATTTCCCCAATTTTTCCAGAGTGAATGAGTTTGCGGGCTTGTAGGTAATAAGCATCCCATCTTCTTTCATGATTAATGACCAGCGGGATATTTTTTTTCTGACAAATACTAACCATTTTCTGTGCTTGGTCCAGGCTGGTTGCAATGGGTTTTTCGCAGAAAATACCCTTTACTCCGGCTTTCGCCGCCTCAAGGGTCATGCTTGCGTGAAGTGGAGTCCATGTGGCGATGCAAAGGACATCCAAGTTCTCCTTTCCCAGCATATCCCGGTAATCAGAATATAACCCTTTTACATTCCAGTATTTTCCAAACTTCTGAAGTCGTACAGGGTCGATATCACATCCTGCTGATAAGTGAGTTGCGGGCAAGGCCGAAAATCCGCCGGCATGTGTGCAAGGTTTTCCGCGCAAAGGGTCTTCTTCAAGAAGGCTGCCTATGCGTCCACATCCAACAATGCCTGTTTTAAATTTTTTCACAAAAAGTTATGAAGAGAAAATTTGTTGATAGGTCTTTAATCGTCGAGGCTATTATAGCACCAGTGAGGGAGGTGCATGAGGTAACGCAAAATCACTCCTGCTAAAACAGGAATGATTTTGTGATCCGGGGCCTTTTTGTGTGGGCCCCGGGTTATGGGCTGAAGTCGAGAGAGCTAAGCCGGTCGGTTATGATCGAAGGCCACGCTATTGTATTCGCTGATTCCTTTGCTGAGGCGTAACCGCTGCTCCCCGGGTATCTGGCGAACTTCTTCACCTGTTTTATCATTGACGACTTCGATGACAACTTCCTGAGACTCTGGATCAATCCGAACCCGGGTTTTATGATCTGAACCGGATAGGTCTGTATTGTCAGAAGAAACATTGCTGTCGTCAGAGATGATTTTCACCGTACTCAAATCAGCATGGTCGCCTGAAACCTGTCCACTGGAATCTACTTGAGGAGGGGCAGCTTCCCCATGCGATTGCGGTTTTGCAGAATGATACTGGGGTGAAAAGCCCACAGAAAACGCTTTCGGAAAAATGGTTAATGACATTTTAAACCTCCTGATTATTGTTGAATGAAATTACGGGAAGCCAAAGCCTCCCTCATCTCAGTATCTAAATTATTGAACTCCCTCAAATAATGTCAATACAGCTTGAGGAATCAGATTAGCCTGGCCCAGCATAGCGGCACCAGCCTGTACCAGAATCTGGTTTTTTGTCAGAGTGGTTAGTTCTGCCGCAATGTCCGCATCCTTAATGACTGACTCTGCGGCCGTCAAATTTTCGACTTGCGCATTGATACTGTTCACCGCATGGGTCATCCGAATTTGAGTTGCCCCAACCCTGCTGCGAGTTTGAATCAAAGTATCGATAGCGGCTGTTAAATCATTGAGGGCCAGAAAGGAACTGCTCTGTGACGTGATATTTGAACCCGTCAAATTCAAGCCTGCCTGACTGATCTCTTGCAGGTCAATATCAGTGTTCAAATTGATCTGATTGTCGGAAGACGAATCAACCCCCAACTGGAGAATGAGATTTTCTAAAGCATCAGACGCTAGAGACCCATCAAGAAGATTGGTGCCTCTAAACTCGGTGGTGCTGGAGATTCTATCCATTTCTGCCAGTAGATTTTGATATTCAAGGTTGATAGTTTCCCTTTCTTGTTGCCCTACCGTTCCGTTGGCTGACTGAGAAGCCAGAGATCGAAGACGGATAAGAATGCTCGAAACTTCGTTCAGAGCACCTTCTGCAGTACGTGTCAAAGACAGCCCGTCACTTAGGTTTCGAGAGCCTTGTTGTAAAGCCCGAACGTCTGAGCGAAGACTTTCACTTAAGGCAAGCTCAGCACTTCCGTCAGAGGATTCATTAATCTTGACCCCTGAAGAAAGTCGGGTAATAGATTTCCCAAGCTGGGAACGGCTTAATTCGAGAACACGTTGTGTGTTCAGCGAAGCTAAATTTGTGTTGATAGTTAATGCACCCATATTCTTTTCCTCCCTGAAAAGGTCTGGTATTTAATTTTTGAGTTTCAGCTTCCTTGCTTGATTAACTCGGTCAAAAATTTTCGTCCCGAGATGAATCTTTTTTTACTGGAGAAGCTGCAAGACAGATTGTGGAATCAGATTTGCCTGACCCACCATTGCTGTTGACGCCTGTACCAGAATCTGGTTCCGGGTCAGCAGGGCTACTTCTTCGGCGATATCCGCGTCACGGATGGCCGATTCGGCGGCTTGCAGATTTTCAATAGTAATAGAAAGATTCGAAATGGTCCT
>JAJDBH010000034.1 GCA_029261455.1 Nitrospinaceae bacterium | reverse complement strand
GTGACTGATCCATACTTTTTGAAAGGGCTCCAGCTTCGAACATTATCCATGGCGCCTCCACATTATCCGGAGTAAGACATATAACCCCTACCTTGGCCTCTTCAAGCTCTTTGGAAATTTCACTATTCCAACGACTACCCTTTTCTATGTCATCGGGAGAAAAGTATGGCTTAATCGTTTGAATTACGCTCGGAAGCCAATTTGACAAGGCCTCCCCTAACTCTCTACTTTTTATCCCTGACCAACTTATAAAAACTTTCATTTTTCATTGAGGCCTTAAATAGAATTTTCGAATTGGCTACTAACAATACAAATATCTATACAGCAATATTTATTTAAAGCAATGAACAACAAAGAAACCATGGTCACTTATTGGTCACTCAAAGAAAAAGAGGTTGAGACGTGATCGCCGCAACCCCTTTATATATATGGTGAGCCGTCTCGGGATCGAACCGAGGACCTACTGATTAAGAGTGTTATTTTAACGTTTTTCGGAAGTGATTGATTACAGGCTGGTTTCTCTTATCTGCTTTAATTTCAGACAGTTTTAGGCATTCTATAAATTCCACCCAATCTATTAAATCTGCCTCGGTGGGAAATTTCTATCATAATTTTATCATAGTTCCCCAATGGTGCTAATCTAGGGAGGAGTTGATTCTTTGCGCCAAAGAGGCCCATTCTTACTATTAATTTCTTTGCAAGTATAAACTATAAAAAAAATCAGCAACTTCAGGTGTTGATCCAAGTTCTGGATGTGTAGTATTTAAACTCTGGATAAAGGCTTCTCGGCCTGTTTCTCTGACAAAGCTTTCAACAGAAACATCTCCTTCCATTAAGTTCACCACAAATCTTTTCTTGAGATTAATTGCATAAGAATTGTCACCAATAAAAAGATCTTCCAGTGTGCTAGTGATCAAGAAATCCCGGATAAAAGTGGTCCCCATTTGTCCCAAAAAATTATCATTCTTAATACTCTCTCGACGTGCCCATTCTGAGAACCCTGCGCCAATAATTTCAAGAATTGCTAAGTTTTTTCTACTATCCCAATCAGGAGAAGATGTGTAGTAATTCTCATCAATTTCATTTGTATAGGGCTTAGTTTTATAAATTGTTTCTTTTCTTTGAATATATTCTTTGGCAAGTAAATGCCCCTGAACAGAAGCTTTCAGCATCCAACTATTAGCGACTACCGCATCCCGTGAACCTCCCCACCCATTTAAATAAAAGATTCCTAGATTATATTGGGCCTCAGGATATTCCTGCTGGGCTGACTGTAAATACCATTTTCTGGCTTCTTTATAGTCTTGATTTACGCCTCGACCTTCCTGATACATCACACCTAGATTATTTAGAGCGACAGCATTCTTTTGTTCTGCTGACTTTTGATACCATTTTACAGCTTCTGCATAATCCTGAAGTATTCCTTGACCATTGACATACATCTCGCCCAGATAATTCTGGGCATTAGCATTTCCTTGGATTCCCGCTGCATGGAACCATTTTACAGCTTCTGCATAATCCTGAAGTACCCCATGACCATTAACATACATAAAACCTAAGTTTTTTTGTGCGTTAGCATTTCCTTGATTTACTGCTTTATAAAACCATTTAACTGCCTCTGCATAATCCTTAAGCACCCCGTGACCATTGACATACATAACACCCAAATTATTCTGGGCTTTAGCATTACCTTGGTACGCCGCTTCGCGGAACCATTTTACCGACTCGACATAATCCTTAAGCACTCCATGGCCATTGGCATACATCTCACCTAGGTCCTTTTGGGCTTTAGCATTACCTTGGTTCGCCGCTTTGCGAAGCCAATTTACTGCCTCTGCATAATCCTGAGTTACTCCTTTGCCATTTGCATATATCTCACCTAGATAACTCTGGGCATCAGGGTTACTATTTGAGGCCGCAGATACAATTTTTTTTAAGGTTTGCGAATGGGTTTCTAATTTAATAACTTTATATAAAATTTTTGTTTTTCGCCGAATCAACAATAAAAATGATTTAGAATCGTCAATTTTTTTTAGCTCATCCAAAAAACTTTCAATATTCTTAACTTCTTTCCGATTCAGCTCCAAAATAGTATCACCAAACCTGATTCCTACTTCATCGGCAGGACCAAAAGGAACAACACTCGCAACCAACACCCCTTCCAAGTTTCCATTATTGTGAGTTTGAGCCAAACTTGGGGTCATTTTTTTTAAATCTACGCCCAAATATAATTTTTCTTCAGAATTAGCAGGAGAACCAGATATATGGAGCAAAACCAAGAAAACTATTAAAATTGAAAATCTAAACCTGAAAATTGACATAAGCTACTCCAAAGGGAACTTAGATTTTATAATTTTTGGTACAATAATCCTTGGAATTACAGAGGGCGAAATTTCTATAGCTTTGATAGATTCCGTGGGGCTTTGGGGGAATTCTCTCATGAAATCTTAAGGAAGAAATGAAACCACTAGATAGTCATCAACCGTATTTCGTTTTATTGCAAATCAACCGTGCTCAGTTTTTCAATATTTGGAGTAGGGTTAATCCCACCACAAAAACTAATACGGCTCGGTATATATTTTCATATCTTCATCCACTATTGGCCAAGAGCTAGCCTCCAGTGTCTTGTTTTACCGTCTTCTGGTTATCAATTGACATCGCATGTATCAATTGTCCGTCCAGCCCGAAATAGGCCTCTGCAATCACGTTCCCGCTCTCATTATATTTATAGGCTAATCTGGCATATCCATCTTTATTAAGAACTGGTTTGCCATCTACACCGAAATAGGCCTCTGCAATTACCCCCCCGCGCTGATCATATTTAGTGAGTATCTTGGCAAAACCATTATCTTTATCAAGAGCTGGTTTGCCATCCAACCCAATATTCGTCCACTCAATAACATCTCCACGTTCGTTATGCTTCATGGTGATCTTTGCATATCCATCTTTATTAAGAACTGGTTTGCTGTCTGTACCGTAAAAGGCCAACTCAATAACATTTCCACGCTCATCATATTTAGTGAATATCTTGGCAAAACCATTATCTTTATCAAGAGCTGGTTTGCCATCCAACCCTAAATAGGCTTCTTCAATTTCGTTCCCGCGTTCATCGAACTTATAGGTTGTCTTGCTGTAACCAGAAATAAGATTCGGTTTGCCGTCTATGCCAAAATAGGCTCTCTCAATTACATTCCCGCGTTCATCGCGTTTATAGTTGATCTTGAAAATAACTAACTTACCAAAGGGCAGCATGCCATCTATAACAAAAGAGGCTCTCTCAATTATCTCCCCACGCTCATCGCGTTTATAGTTGATCTTGAAAATACCATTTTTATTAAGGATCGGTTCGCCATCAGTACCCAAATAGGCTCTCTCAATTTTATCCCCGTGTTCATCGTATTTATAGGCTACCTTGGCATATCCATCTTTATTAAGGATCGGTTCGCCATCGGTTCCCAAATAGGTCTCTTCAATTTTATCCCCGTGTTCATCGTATTTATAGGTTACCTTGGCATATCCATCATTAATTAGGATCGGTTTTCCGGCCAAGTCGAAAAAGGCCCGCTCAATTTCGTCCCCGCGCTCATCGTGTTGAGCCATAAAAATATAACTTTTTACAGGAAGCTTCTCTTTGTCGCTCAAATCCTGGCTGAGATTAGCATCGTCCGCTTTGGGTTTATCCACAACCAGCTCTTCTGGCAATTTAACACCCATCACTATTTTTGATCCGGCAGACACCCCCTGTGGCAACGTCAAAGTGAGAGTTGCTATAGTGAATGCTGTCCAAATATGTTTCATTTATTCATGTCCTTTATATAGTGAATAACCAGGCCTCTTGAAAACCAAGTAACTGCCAATTCTTAAATGTATTAGTCCTCAAGAGTCTCAAAAATATTGGCGCAATTTTGTTGAGCCCGTCTACCAAGAGAAGTAGAGCTCCCAAGTCAGAGGTCAGTTTCTTTTACTATACGGCCAGATGTGACTCTGTTGATCTCGTTAAAGGGAATACTCTTAAAATATAATCCTTTATCTGTTTCGTGAGCCTGAACTATTATCTGCTCTCCTTTTTGAAGTGTCACTTCAACAGGAAAATTATTTTGGTAACTACTACGCACTATATAAGTCCCCGGAATGAGGTTAACAGCCAGTAGTTCAGTTGAGGACAAAGAACCCGCCCGATTGTCTCCAACCAACACAGTCACTTCTCTCTGCACAGACTCTGCCAACACAACAAGCAACAGAGCCTTGTCTTTTTTAGGATATGGGGGGGGTATCGAATGAAGAGTTGCGGGGTCGGTCGCCTGAGAAATCTGTGCAGAACAGCCAAACATAAGAAAGAGGATTACCCCCATCACTAAAACTGATACGGTTCGGTTGATATCTCTCATAGTCTCCATCTGCTATCTACCAAGAATTATTCCCGAATTGCCTTCTGTGATGCTTCCATGTTTGGATTCTTGACTGCTGATGATCACTTTATTCTTCTTGTCGTAATAAACCGCATCTCCAGAAACCTGAATATCTGATCCAGGGCTGACTGGGGTAATAGTTCGGCCAAACCTTCCTCCTAGCACGTAGATTTCGTGTATCCGGTAACGCATTCCACGACGGGATATACCAAACAGGCAGACATCGCCCTTCCTGCTGGCGTCCTGAATGATTTCGTCTTTCAATGAACCCGGTTCCACCAGGATCTCCGCTGTGAACAAACGCGGAACACCCTTCGTTACTTTTTTTGCCTGTTGAATTCTCAGAACATATAGGGTGAAGTCCCTCCCTCCGACCCGCTTACTTCGTTTGCTTTTTGAAACAATCCGTCCCTGCACTTCGTTGGTTTCGCTAGCGGAAACTGATGAAGGAGGGAATACCAGTACTATCACTAGCAGAACTAAAAAGGTTAGATTCAAAAATTTAAAATAGCGCATCACCAATCTTGCCCGAAATATCCGAGTTTGCACGCTTGCCTGTTAACCATTGAAAGGGCCATTCCATAATTGTCATATTGCTTCGTGCACACACTATCTTTTAGGTGCGGGTCCAAGCCTTCGATGACTGATGCAACTCCTATAGCCAGTTTGTTTTTTATTCTCAAATTATTCTTCAGCCAGTCATCATTCATCACCAACATCGTGTCAATAGAGATCGTCACTATCGGGTCCATTTTTTTGTCCCACATGGGGTAGTGATCAATAATGCCAACCTTATAAGCTTCAGCTTCAATACTGGGTAACGGGATTAACCTGTATTCACTGCCAACCTTATTCAGCAATGCCTTGATGGGTGGTGCGGTTACAACAAATACTGCGTCCACGCTGTTTCGGGAAAGAAGTTCCATACAGGTTTTAAAATTCTCTTTGGCTGCAACCCAAGGGGTATTGGTTAGGGCTTTAATCTGTACAGAGGTGAAAAAACTACCACTTGTAGGTTTTCCCACACACACAACACTGTCACCAAGGTCACTTAATTTTTGCGCAGTAGAATCTGCCCTTACAATCACATGGACTAATTCTTGATATATTGGGATACCCAAACGCAGTTGATTGAGTTTCTCCTGATGTTTACGACTGGCATCCAAAAGAACATCACTCTGCACCAACCCTGCCACCACAGTTTCATCATCAAACAAGTTGATGAGGTTTTCCAAACTACCAGTCGACTCTTTAGCGCAAATTGCCTCGCCGGAAGCGGAACCAATCTTGTTAGCAATTTGGTAGTAGGCTAATTCTTTACTGCCTGATGTGATGTGGTAGGTGCAGCTATCCAGCGCTTCAACAAACGATGGAAAGAGTGCAAAAATAAGGAGGAAGAAAAGCCACCATTTTTTGCTCAACTCTTTGGGCAATAACCAGCGGATATACATTATCTAAATACCTGGTCTAGCGCATTTTCCGCTCGGTCTAAAACCTGCTTTTGCCGCATAATTTTAGGACCTTCGGTCAACAGCTTGACGTAGAACTCCTCCGTCACCCGTTCATCGCTGGGGATCACCCCCAGCTTTTGCTTAATTTTGGCAATTTTTTTACCAGTGCCAAGGTCAATTTCTTCCTGCATAGCTTTCACACCAGGGTCTAAATGGTGCATCAATAAAGTAGTGTATGCGTTTTTTTCTCGCATGTTCATTTTTCTAAAATTCTTGGCCATTTTTCGAATTTGCCGATAGTCCGGGTCACTACCATGAATGACTAACCAGTAGGGATAGTTTCTCAGCCTGCCGATTAACTGCACCATGCTGTATTCCACCATCTGGTTGACCACATGATGAACGGGGCTCTTGACATTAGTGTTACCGTTAAGGCTAAATCCATTGCCTGCAAAAGTGAAGCTAAACCCCTTGCCCTCGGCGCGCTTTTGAATTGTTGCCTTGGCGGTTGCCTTGACTCCCGGCACATAAATATTGTCTGAGTAACGCAACACCATAAAATCCATGGCAATGGTACCCGATTCGAAAGCACTCTCGGCCTCGGCTCCGATATCGGCTTCCTTAATAAACATGCCAAGCCTTGTACTCGAGCCTTTGATGGTGGTTTCGGCATCGAACTCGGTAATGGCTCCACGAATTAGGTATAAATCCTCCAATTCGTTATCCTTAAGAGTATTCATGATAAAATCCATGCTGGCTGGGTCTTGGCGCCCATCGTAACTCATTAACAGCATCTGCTCTCCCACGTTTTGCAGAGCTGATTCCACCATCATGGTCACTTCCTCAGGTAATTGTGCACCTCCCGCTTTATTTAATACTGGCATAACCGCGACTGCAAATTGATCATTATCATACCCTGCCATCAACTCTCCAAGCCGCTCTAGGGCATTGGAATACTTACTGATCTTTTGAGTTGGGACACCAGGCTGAATTTTTAAATCAGGTGCTAATGGGGTTGTTCCGGCGCAACCTGTTAACAACAGAATTATCCCGGCAAAAAACATACCATACTTATACATTCTGGTTCCTTTTCTCCTATCTTAACGCCCTACCCGGCTATTTTTAATACTAACCCTGTTTTTATATTTGCCGGAGGCTCTACGGCATTTACGAGCAGAAATACCAGTATTCACTCTTCCTCCCAAAATTAGAGACCTTTTGATTTTCACCCGATTGTAAGCATTTTTTAAATTTTTACAGTTATTAGCAACTATCCCAAAGTTCGATCCTCCCGCTACGCTATTTGTAATTTCAACCCAGCTTTGAGCACGTCGAAACCCTCTCAGGATACTGGCATTCAGTCCTGTACTTCTGTTCTGCCTTCTTCCTCGGTTAAATTTTTTCTGGTAGTAATGGTATCCAGGCACTCTTCTATCCGATAATTGCTTAATCCGATTCTTCATGAACGTCTCAGTCGCATCCGCAGACACATTATTCTGCCATAGCGCTAAAACCAAGAAGGCTAGCAAACCTGCAATCGATTTCAAATGGACCATATCTCACTACCTCCCACATAAAATGCCGACAAGGTTAGCACTGACCAACATGCATTTAGAGTGCAGTCAATCTTTTATCGCTGTATGCGTATCTCAAAAATCAAAAAGTTTGGTCTTAGCCACCTTTCTAAAGTCGAGAAGCCTGCAGTGTTTACTTTACAAACAACTTTTTCAAGGCTTCTTCTCTGTTTTTGTCAAAGAAGAAACCTTGATCAAGTATTTTTTGGCAAAAAGAAAAACTGTTAAACCTTAAGCTCTTTTTAACAAACTGCTTACCATTGACCAGTTTTTAGCAAAACTCCTTACTTATGGCTTTTGGCCCAACTGTATACCAGCATTACCTTTGTTTTTCACATTTTTCATTGTTACCTTATTATCAATGGTCGAATTTTTTATAGTCACATCGTCGGCTAGAGCAGAAATCCCGGTATTGCCCTCATTTTGGACGTTTTTCATCTCCACTCTGTTTTTTAGTTTCGAGTTTACAACTTCAACCTTGGTCTTGTTTTTATTGATTGCCGCACGACCCGTTGCTCCTGCTTCCCTAGCTATAGTCTCGAGAGGACCAGCAAATGCCTGAAAACCGCTAAACATTACCAGTCCTGCAAACAAAGTAATCATAGTTTTTTTCATGGTTGTTCTCCTTAAAGTTATAAAGTTAAAAACGATGCAGCTTCCCGTTGATTAAAACAGAGGGCGGCCTCCTGATTTAGCCAGGTTGATCCTCCCATCCCAGTTACCAAAATCTTCACCCTCGAAGGAGGATAAAGTTAACGTAACGCGAAACTCGCGAACATGGTCGCCCTGATTATTACCAGCCTGTGTGGAACTGAGCACGCCTCTCAATATATAATCCGCTTTCGAATTTTTGTTCATAATACGCGCAACACCACTTTCAAGAATTATTCCCTTGATTCGATCATAAATCATCTCTTCGGGGATGTTGTCGTCATCCGTCTCGTTGATCAAGTCAGCCACAATCAAGCGTGGACGTTTCTCGCCCCACTCAGCTACGGCATTCGACACGAGCATTTTCTCGGTCAGTTTTTCAGCCAAAGCCATCAGGTCTGTCATGTTGAGTGTGTTGTCCAAATGAGATCGCTCGCTGGTGTCCAGCATAGCTACCTGACCCTGGGGTGCCCCACCCGTTGTGACACACGCAGAGAGTGTGAGAATCATAAACAGGCTTCCTACCAATTGAATAAACTTGTACTTCATCATCTAAAACTTTCCTCCATCAGGCGTGCTATTTACTAACACGATTAAAATACTATCGATTGCGTTCTCGAGAAGCTCTGTCCATAAAAGCATCCCCTGGAAAACGTACTGTAAACTGCATCGTAGCGGCTTGCTGTGACTTGCCCAGTGATTTAAACGGTCGTAGCTCACGGGCTCCCAAAGCAAATCGCTCCCAAATTCCACCGTCATCGATGACAAATCCCTCGTCATCCAGCCAATCAACTTTATATTCCAGCGTCATGCGTTTTTCGGTCAGGTTTTGTACCGTTGCCTGGCCGCGCATCAGCCTGCCAATTGGAGCGACCCGGGCTTTAATCAACCGGACCTGATCGTGCAGCCCCTCGCTCCCGACAATCAAACGCGCTCGCGGGTGCGACTGGTCTATCGTATCGCTCTTCTGCATTTGCTCTGCACTCAGGTTTGCACTCCACAGGCTCAATGAAAGAAAAATTATGCCCAACACCAAACCTCGCCGCTTATTCGCTCTCATTGCTTGCATGGATTTTCCCTATAGTGTTAACCCACAGATTTTTAGAAGCATGTGCCCGAAGAGTTTCATCGGTACTACGTGCATAGACAAAGTTGTGGCCCGTGGGGTTGATGACCAATTCTTTTGCTGCTAACTGTCGCCCTTCATTATCATAAGTGGCAATTTTTATATTTTGAGTTCCAACGGGTACTCGCAGTCGAGTCGCAAACAACCGTGCGGGCAAACTTGCCCAGGATCTTGTGTCGGGATGGGAGAATTGATCTCGAACAGCGCCAACGAGGAGCCCCACTTGACCAAACAAATTACTCAAGGCTTGTTGTTCCAGATAACTTCTAGCAACGGCTAACGTTGCCCTCAAGTACAAGCCTGGCTCCGAATCTTTCTGGTGACGCAATGACATGGCTTCCATGTCAGCAACAGTCTCCATTTCAGCCAGCACCTGGTCTGAGTCGTCTAGCAACTTTACCGCCTTAACCTGATTAGCAACGGGCTCCACCAAAGGCAGTTGCAAAGTTACTATCGCATTGGGCAGTGGCACTGTGCCGCTTAACACCTTTTTATCGGGCGAAAACCCATCAGCCACAACTATATGCAACAAGTTACCATCGCCTATGTTTTCGCGACTCTTGTTCAGTTGATCCATTTCCTCAGCAGCTTGACGGAGCATTACGTTATTCGGGTTTAGCTTGGATGCTGCTTCATAGGCTCGTTTAGCATCGTCAAGTTTTGAACTGTCTGCTTGGGCCTTATATTCCATGACCGCGCCGCGAAGATAATCTGCGAAGGGATTTACATATGCGCTGGCGACTCTATCGGCTATTTTGTCGTATTTGCCATACTCACCGGCAAGTCCTTCTTTGATTTCGCCCATACCAGAGAACCCACCCTCCTGTTCTGAAGAAGCTGCCTGGTCATTAACCTTCTTCTCTTCTTCTGCCAGTTGTTTCTTTTCTTCTTCTAGCCTTTTGTTGAACTCCTCGCGTTCTCTGTTCTGCCAATCAGTGGCCCGTCGCGCTACATTGAAGGCCTCATCCTGTCCGTTTAGCAAATAGGCAATGGCCTTATAGTTGAGCAACATGACCTTCTCATAGCCGCTTGGTTCGTAGGGTTGTAATTCCTCGTTACCGCTAATAGTTTCCATCGCGAACAGCACACCTGTCTTTAAACCGGAGGATACATAGCCTGCCGACTCTGACATTTTCAACTCTTTCAAACTAATTTCGAGATGTTCTAAAGATTCATCAGTCCTATTTGCCTCCAACTTCAAGGCACCCAGTTCCATATTATTTAGAGTTTTAAGATCAGAACCATCCATACCGATGAAGGACAACTCTTCTCCACTTTTTGAGTCCAAAGGTTTTTCGGCGGTAGCATTAGTATCTTCCTGAGCATCTAAATCAACCTTCCCGTTCTGATCAGCGGAATGCTTGCTCGCTGCGTTATTAGCACCATTCTCGTAGTGGTTAATGGCTACATCCAGTTTTCCAGCGTAGATCAACCTCTTTATGGGCTGAAAATCTTCAGAGTAACCTTTGTAGACCTTGCCATTTTTTAGGAATCCTGAACCTTCCCCAGAGCCGATAGTATTTGCCTCTCCATCACTTTTTTCAGGAGTGCTAGGAATATCGGATTGGGTGTCTGTTATCCCTTCCTCTCCCGCCTGGTCTCCAGAGTTTAAGTCTTTGAGGTTTTTGTCAAGACTATCGCTTAGCTCTCCTACTGCATCGCCGATACCGCTCACAATATCGCTAAAACCACCAAAAGCGTCACTGCGATCATGCTCTGCCACTATAAAAACAACAATAAATAAGCCTATGGCAAAAGCATTTATTATTTTTTTGGAAATAGTTTTCACATTAAGACCATTATAAGCAAAAGGTTTGACACACCAAACAACTCATCTCAAGGCAACTCTGAATGATTAGGAGACAAGTAATATATAGCTTTCTGATATTTTCAGAATGGGATTATGGCATAAGGAATATTGCCGGTCAAAAGTTATTGACAAATCGCTCAAACATGGTATTGTACATGTACATCGTGGATTAATATGTTAGCCGGAGGCGTAATGAGAAGATTACCTAAAGATAAAATTTCCTTATCCATTTATGTCACCCCTCAGTGCAAAGAAAAGTTGGAGTGTCTTCAACAATTTTATTTTCTTGCTGGGAAAAGGTTATCATTAAGCCAAATCGCTGAGGAAGCCATTAATACGACTTATGCGATGGCTTATATGAGCTTAGAAGGGCCATTTTGGAAGAAATTTTTCATTCTGATTAAATATGCGGGACTGGGGAGAGAAGACAAAGAAATTGAGGAAACCTTAGACATTCTTGAAAGAAAGAATGCCGTTACAAGAGAACTCTTAAGAGTTCCTTTAGACACACCAAAAGATTTCAAATCAATGGTAAAAAACCTTTTCTTCAAGGATTTTTTGAAGGATCTGAAAAGTTGGTTGGGAGTTAAATAGAAGGACGAAAGTTGGGTGGAGCCTGCGCGAACAGGCACCCACCCGGTATTGTCAATAGTCCGTGGAAGGAATAGTAACAATGGGAAAAGTGTATCTTCAATCTGTTTGGCTGTCAAAGTTTAACGCTATTAACAATAGAAACATAGGCTCCATTTGCGCTCTAGGCGCGTGTGGGGCCTTTTTTGTTTTCTGCATATGTTTGTGGAGTTCTTGGATAAATTCCCCTCGGAGCCGCCTGCCTTCACCAAAATGAGGGGAGGAGGTGGAGAGGGGAATTTCACAATTCCTCTTGGTGAGCCTGTTTTATGAATTTTATAGATTTAGAAAATTAAACTGTTAGCTGGCCGATTGAGCGACGACGACGCGCCACTGCACGGAGGGAGGAGCGAAAGAGGCCAGCGGGGTTCTCCCCCTGAGTAACACCACCCCCAAAGTGTAATATGAATTATAAATTTAAATTTTTTGGTTTTAAATACGGCTTTATTTTCAGCAACTTAATTCTAAAAGTTCTGTGTGACCCATTTTTAAATTATGCAACTTCAGGAATAGTATCTCGAATGACCGGAATCAGCAGAATTTATGGAAGGGAATATGAATGTTTTCCTGCTATCATTCCATTAACAGATAAGAGGAAACCAGACCTGAGAATCAGCTTCCAGAAAGGAGGTTGTTAATGGGTCTTTATAGACAAGGAAGTAGTACGGTCTGGTGGATGAGTTATTCGTTTCGAGGACGACAAGTTCGCAAGTCTACGGGGACGACCAACAAGAAGGTTGCTGACACCATCCTTTCCAAGGTCAAAACCCAGATTGCGGAGGGTGATTATCTGGAGTCAATGAGGGGTAAGAACAAAACATTTGCGGATATGGCTGAACGGTATCTTAAAGAAGTAACGCCGGACAAAAAGCCAAACACGCAAAGAGACGACAAGTTTTATGCCAAAACATTATGCAAGTTTTTTGGCGAGTTCTACCTCAACGAAATTACCGCAGATTTAATCACCCAGTACCTTTTGAAACGAAAGAAAAAAGTGGGGCCGAGTTCCATCAACCGTGAGCTTGCGTTTCTATCGGCATCGTTCAATAAGGCTTATAAGCTGTGGGGATGGTGTCGGGAGAATCCGGTTAGCAAGATCAAGCGGGAGAAGGAAAAGAAACGGGTTAAATATTTTTCGGATGAAGAGTTTTTAAGAATATTTTCCCTGCTTGCTGATTGGGTAAAGCCTATTGTTTTGTTGGCTAAGAACACAGGGCTGAGACTTTCTAATCTCGCCAATCTAAGATGGGTAGAAGTTCATCTTAAAAACAAAATTATTATTTTGGATGGTGAGGTTATGAAAAATGCAGAGACTTTGGGAATGCCGTTGAATCAAGTTGCAGTTGAGGTTATTGGCACCCTGTTTAAGAAAAGAAAACTTCATCACAAGTTTGTGTTCTGTCATAAGAATGGAGATTCTTTTACTAACTGGGGGATTTCGGCGGCCTTTAAGAAAGCCTGTGTTGAGGCTGGATACCCTGAGTTTCGTTTTCACGACCTGAGGCATGACTTCTGTTCAAAGCTCGTTCAATCGGGAGTTGATCTTTATACCGTGAAAGAGTTGGCGGGACATAAGGACATTACCACGACTCAGCGTTATGCCCATTTGAGTAGAACAAAGTTAAAGCAAGCAGTATCGGCTTTAGATAAATTATCATAAATTTATCATACCCAACAAAAAAGGGCTTACAGAAAACCTGTAAACCCTTGAAAAATGGTGAGCCGTTTCGGGATCGAACCGAAGACCTACTGATTAAGAGTTATAAATTATATCTTTTAAGCAACCCTACACAGTTTTACACTCCCCTATTACCCCTTGTATTATAGCCTATATCACCTATAATTAGTTAAAAGGTCTTTGCGACTGTTTTAACTAATCTGCCT